>JBFYPG010000160.1:0-13351 GCA_041303415.1 Bacteroidales bacterium | reverse complement strand
AGGAAAAAGAACGAGAGTGCTCGCTCCCGCAAGAAGGAGAGTGAGTGTCAGAGTGAGAGTGAGAATCAGAGCTCCCTCGCTCTCGCTCTCACTCCCGCTCTGATTAAGTGGGCCCAGCTGGGATCGAACCAGCGACCCCCTGATTATGAGTCAGGTGCTCTAACCATCTGAGCTATGGGCCCCTTCTCGTTGCTCGTTGCTGGTTACTCGTTGCTGGTTATTAAAATTTGACCTTCAGTTAACTAGCAACAAGTAACAAGCAACAAGCAACAAGTTTTACGGACTGCAATATTATATATTTATACCAAAATTACCAAATACCCTGTAAAAGAAACTATCCGGGCATCCAGGGTGTTATGGACTAATCGGCGGAAAACCTGCAGTAATCAAATATTTATGAAAAATGGCTGAAATTTGCCTGAAGATTAGTAAATTACGATTATGGTATTTTAGGTATCAGGATGATCCATAATCGGAAATCCCATGAGAACCAAATTCCTGATTCTGCTCTCTTTTGTCTCTTCAGTCCTTGGCGGCCAGACCGGTGAGAAAAGCCATAATTTGTGGCTGAGTGCAGGATTTGGATTTCATACGACCTCTTTTCTGATGGGAGTCACAGGGTTTTCAAGCCTCAACTATTCAAGATCATTAAATCTGAAAAGTGATTTCTCCGGGCACAGAAGCATTCTGGCAGAATTCAGGTATCTAAAGAACATCGGATTGGGAGATGAAGACAACTCTTCGAATATAAATGAATTTGATCTTTTATCAGGCTTTTCTTTTGGTAAAGTTCTTCAGCTGAGGATATCCGGTGGAGTAGGTTTGATCAGCGGGGTAAAAAGGATTGAATATATGAACCCCGGCCCTTTCGGATACAGGGAGGAAAAGATTTTCAAATTTGGTTTTCCGTTAGAGCTCGGGATCAATCTTGTGCCGATAAAATATTTCGGACTGGGAATAAAGGGTTTTACGAATTTTAATCCGGAACTCTCTATTTACGGCGCCGCATTGAATATTGAGCTTGGAAAGATATATGGCACCCCCGGTAACCATGAGCAGAAGACAACCCCGGCCATAGCCCCCTACAGGTTCAGTATAGGACTTAAGGCCGGATCACCATATCCAGTAGGAATAACAGCAAAACATTTCTTAACAGGAAACAAAGCCCTGGAAGGAACCATCTCAGCCAGGAAACTTTATGATGTTTATAGCCTGTTCACCCTCACTTTGCTTATAGAGGATGAAAGAACAGTCGGCTCCCTGAACGGCACGAACTGGTTCTGGGGGGCAGGGATCCATGGTGGCTACGGAGTTAAGAGTACAAATGATCCCTATTACAGCAATTATGAGCAGAATATCAGAAGGTTTGGATTCGATGCAATTTTCGGAATGGAACATACCTTCGGGAATGCTCCAATAAATATCTCTTTTGATATTATTCCCGCCACAGACCTCCTGTTTGATCCGTTCATGTCAGCAGGCATATCTGTCAGGTATGTTTTCAGAAAGAAAACAATTGAGATTTAATTTTCAACGGTCAGCATAGTATCGTCCAAAAACTGCTCCCGCCGATGATCCCGATCTTAATCATTTATCTTTTCTCAGGTATGACATCAGCACGCTGGCAGCTTCATCCATGTCGTGCCCGAATGTTATGATGCCTGCCCTGTCGCCGGCCATGACAATTATCCTTTTCTCTATCACATCCGATTCGCTGAAGAGCCTGAAGATATCCTTTGCAAGACCAGTGGTGCCGTATTCCATTGAAGGATTTGTCGTAGGCACCTGATAGATCAGTTCATTCCACAGGTCTATACTGTGCACATGGACTACGGCATTAGCTCCCGGATCGGCAAGATAAATGGCCGCATGGGTAAGGGACTCGGATGAGGCTTTAAGCGGGCCGATGCACTGGACCGCATTGTCGTCGATATTGAAAGAGTTGACCTTTACGTAATGCCCCGGCTCAAGCTCGGGGATCTCGCCCGTTGCGGATCCGGTTATCACGAACTGGTTCCCTCCCTTTATTCTCATGCTTATGTTCCCGAAACCGACTCCATTCTCATAGGCGCCGATGAGATCCATGTTGTAAAGTATTTCCCGCCACGAATTGATTATCTCATACTGTTCATCCGACACAACCGGACCTGACTGGTTCCAGTGACAATTGAATTTTACTACCCCTTCCATGATTAGCTGAATTTATCTGAAAACATTTTTCTTATTTCCTTTTCTGACGCTTTGCATATTCCCCTTTCAGTGATAAACCCCGTGATGTATTTCGCCGGTGTTACATCAAATCCGTAGTTTGCCGCAGGCGTATCTTCCGGACATATACGCACGGTTTCGATCTTTCCTGCAGAAATTCCGGTAACTGTCGTAACCTCTTCGGGGTCCCTTTCTTCAACAGGAATCTCTGCAAGAGCGTCATCAATTCCCGGATCCAGGGATGATGACGGGAAAACAGAGTAAAATGGTATTTTGTTATCATGAGCGGCAAGAGCCTTAAGGTAAGTGCCTATTTTATTTGCAATATCACCTCTGCGGGTGGTGCGGTCGCTGCCCACCAGAACCAGGTCGACCATCCCGTGCTGCATCAGGTGTCCGCCGGCATTATCGGGTATCAGCGTGTGGGCAACGCCGGCCTGTCCAAGCTCCCATGCCGTGAGCCGCGCCCCCTGGTTGAGCGGTCTTGTTTCGTCAACCCATACATGAACGAGAATGCCTTTATCATGTGCAAGATATATAGGTGAAGTTACTGTCCCATAATCAATGCATGCCAGCCATCCTGCATTGCAGTGAGTAAGTATGTTTACCGGCTTTTTATCCTTCCGGATGCTTATATCCTCAATTAATTTCAGTCCGTGCATCCCTATTTGCCTGCAGTTCTCCTCTTCCATCCCGCAAATTTCAATAGCAGCCTTGAGTGCATAATCAGACAATATCTTAGGATCGCTTATCACTTCGAGTTTCTTCAAAACATGGTTTACAGCCCATGACAGGTTTACAGCTGTCGGGCGGCAGGATATAAGGTATCTTGCGGCGTTTTCAAGATGATGACGGATATCAGTGGCTGATGTAATTTCCAGGGTTGCAAGGTAAATGCCGAATGCTCCGGCGGCACCGATGGCCGGAGCTCCGCGGACCGACATTTCCCTGATGGCATTGAATATATCATCAACGCTCCGCAACTCCAGTATCTCAAAGAAGAAAGGAAGTTTTTTCTGGTCAATTGCTTTTATTACAGCAGGATCAGACTCATCAGTCCAGATGCTTTTATAGTGTTTGTTGCCTACAAGCATTAAATAACTTTCTATCATCAAAATTACTTAAATATTAAGATATAAAACGAAATTCGACTTCTCGACCGGATTATTCGAAAATTTTGAGGTCAGATAATTATGTTTTAATTTTGCACCAGGATACGGAATCTTCTTTAATAAATTAATATATGATTAATAAAGAGGAATTTAGGAGAAAGATTATCGTTACGGCAGGAACGATATTCAGCCGTTACGGGTTCAGGAAAACAACGATGGACGAAATAGCCAGAGCGTTGAAAATGGGTAAAAGTTCGATTTATTATTATTATGAGAGCAAGGAAGAGATTTTCGAAGCAGTTGTTCTTCATGAGGCCGAAATACTTAGAAATGAGCTTACTAAGGCGATAAAATCAGTTGAGTCGCCTGTTGATAAAATGAGAAATTATGTTTTTGTCAGGATGAAAGCGTTCGAAAAATTATCGAATTATTACAATGCGATATTTGATAAAAACCTTGATCACTTTGAGTTTGTTGAAAATATACGTTCCCGCTACGACCGTGAAGAGCTGGCCATACTCCGGCTCATCCTTTATCACGGAGCAAGAAAGAAAGTGTTCAGTGTAACGAACAGCGAGTATACTGCTTTAGCTGTACAGACAAGCCTGAAAGGGCTTGAAGTGCCTCTGTTCTGGCAGAAGAAGGATGTAAATATAGAAAATCGCCTGAACGCGATCCTGGAGGTTCTTTTTCACGGGATCCTCAGGAAATAGGATCACTTTGCCGCGTAGGAAATTTTCTTTTTCTTAATACTGTAATACAGCCACACGAATCCAAGAATCAGAAACGGGATGCTCAGCCACTGACCCATATTCAGTTTCATGCCAGCTTCGAATGCAACCTGGTCCTCTTTGAGGAACTCTATAAGGAAGCGGGATGAAAAAATAAGTATGCATGTAAGGCTTACCAGCACTCCCTGGATGTAAGCACCTTTTTTTCTCCAGTAGATCCAGAGCAGAATGAGGAAAATGAACAGGTAAGTGAGCGCCTCATAGATCTGCGTGGGATGTTTTGGTGCAGTTTCACCGTTGCGCAGGAAAACAAATCCCCAGGGGACAGTTGTTTCAACACCGTAAATCTCAGAGTTCATCAGGTTTCCCATCCTGATGAAGAAACCCGAAAGGGCAACTACTATGGCGACCCTGTCAATCACCCAGGTGAAATCTCTTTTTGCATTTCTTCCAAAGAGCCATATCGACAGGACAATGCCTATTGCAGCCCCGTGACTTGCCAGTCCGCCGTGCCATATCTTAAGGATCTCTCCGGGATGCGACAGATAGTACCCCGGTTCATAGAAAAGACAATGCCCGAGCCGCGCCCCGACAATTGTGCCAATTGCCACATACACCGTAAGCTTGTCAAGAAGAGCATCGCTGAGATTTTCATTCCTGAAAATCCTGGCAAGTATTATATATCCGAAAAGGAAAGAAGAAGCAAACAGCAGTCCGTACCATCTTACGGCAAATGATCCGATCCTGAATATTTCGGGATTGACATCCCAGGGAACAACAAGTAAATGCATAGCCCGCCCGTTATTATGTTTGCCAAAGGTAAAAAATAGAAATGGAAGTGCCTAAAGTGAGCTAAAGTTTGAAGTGCCTGAAGTTAAAGAAAATGAGACATAGGGCTGAAGAAAAAATAATGTATGTTTGTACATTATCAAACAGGGTAAAAAATGAACAAGAAATTAATTAACAGTTTTGTTATTTTCTTTCTGGCAATTATCCTGGTCTCTTCATGTGCAAAAGTAAGTTCACCGGCAGGCGGACCCAGAGACAAAACGCCGCCGGTAGTAGTTAAGACTACTCCGGCAAACGGTTCAAAATTCTACACCGGAAATAAGATAGAGATCACATTCAATGAATACGTTGTCCTTGACAAGATAAACGAGAAATTCATGGTTTCCCCGCCCATGAAAAAGAAGCCCGAGGTCTCAATTAAGGGGAAAGGCATTGTGGTGGAATATGAAGATGAACTGCGCGACAGCACCACCTATACCTTTAATTTCAGCGATGCCGTGAAAGACATCAATGAAGGAAATATCTATGAGAATCTCCAGTTCGTTTTCTCAACCGGACCGGTGGTCGATTCACTTTCAGTAACAGGGAATGTGCTTAATGCGCTGGTGCTTGATGTCCCTGATAATGCCCTGGTATTGCTTTACAGGGATTTGTCTGCGTCAGCTGTTAAAGATTCACTTCCTGATTACATATCGCGGACCGACAAAAACGGATATTTCCGGATCAATAATGTAAGGGAAGGGAGATACCGCCTCTATGCACTCAGGGATAATGACAACAGCAGGAACTTCAACCTGGCCGATGAGGAATTTGCTTTTCTGAATGAACCGGTTGAGGTGACTCCGCTTAAGAATTATCTGCCTGTAAAAAAGGATACGTTAAAAATAGCAAAACCTCTTGCTAAAACACAGGATACTGCAATAATGAGAGGTGAACACAAGCTCATAATGTTCCGGCATGAGAAAACAATGAATTACCTTACCTCCTCCTCAAGGAACCAGTCGTACCTTATGACCTACACGCTTGCACTTCCCCCGGGCGATCTTCCATTCGATATTACAGTGCCGGGCAGCCGTGAGGGCTCATTCTTCACTGAGCGAAGCATAAGAAACGACACAATGACGGTATGGATAACAGATACCGCACTCTATTCAACACCATTGATCAACACGATTGTCACCTATCCTTACACGGATACCACCGGCGTTACCCTGAGCCGGGAGGATACCATTCCCATGAGGTTCATTTCGCCAAGGTCGGCAAGAACAAAAGGAATACCGCCGCGATACCAGGTGAAATCAAATATTACCGGAGGCAGCCTGAGGCCGGGACAAAAGATCATCTTTGAATCCGCGACACCGCTGAGATCGCCGGATACCTCTAAAATCATGTTATATGAAATAAAGGGATCCGAAAAGATCAAGGTGCCTTACAGCTTTGCAAAGGACAGCTCCAACTCATGCAGGCTGATCCTGAATGCACAATTTGACCAGGGTAAAAATTATCAGTATATTGCTGATTCTGCCGCTTTTGGGGATATTTACGGACAGAGCACGGATTCGACCGGTATAAAGATCACAGTAAGGGAAGAAAAATCCTTCGGCAAGCTTGTCCTGAATATCAAGGGCTATGAAGGCAGCAGGGTAATCCAGCTTCTCGATAAAAATGAAAAGCCGGTGCGCGAGACAAAAATGGACAGGGACGGAAAGGCAGAGTTTCCCCTGCTTGACAAGGGGACATACAGGATAAGGATGATATATGATTTCAACAGTGACGGCAAATGGAGCCCCGGCAACTTCAATTTCGGAATACAGCCTGAGCCTGTTTCATTTTTTCCGCAGGAGATAGAAATAAAGGAAGACTGGGTGGTGGATCAGGACTGGGATATAAGTGCGAAAAATGTCAAAAAGTTAAAGAACATACCCCGGCAGAACCCGGGCAGGTAGATACAATACATTAATAATTAAATCTTTATAAAAATGAAAAAAGTAGTTGCAGGTGTTGATATCGGCGGAACTAATACCAGATTCGGCCTTGTTGATGAAAGCGGAAAAGTATTGTCTGAAAACAATTTCAGCACTACCGATTATCCGAAGATAAATGATTTTGTCACGGCTCTTACTGCCGGGATCAAAAAACTTGTTTCGGCAAACAAGGATTACAAGCTGATGGGAATAGGTATCGGAGCTCCCGATGCAAACTATCACCGGGGGACGATTGAGCATGCCCCAAACCTGGCATGGAAAGGCATTGTGCCGCTGGCCGATCTTATAAAAAAGAAAATAAATGTACCGGTTGTTGTGACCAATGATGCCAATGCCGCCGCAATGGGAGAGATGATCTTTGGTGTTGCAAAGAAAATGAAGGATTTCATCGTGCTTACCCTTGGTACCGGACTTGGAAGCGGTATTGTCATTGATGGCAAGATGGTTTACGGACATACCGGTTTTGCAGGCGAGCTCGGCCATATGACCGTTGTTCCCAACGGAAGGGAATGCGGATGTGGACGCAGAGGCTGCTTTGAGGCTTATGGATCAGCAACCGGACTGGTAAAGACAGTCGTTGAGCTCATGAGTGACATGAGGGACGAGAGCCCGCTGAGGGATATTCCCGTTTCAAAACTCACATCAAAGAAAATTGCAGAGGCAGCAGCCAAAAAGGATCCGATAGCAGTTAAGGCGATGCAGAAAACAGCCGAGATACTCGGTTTCGGGATAATAAATGCAATAGTATTCTCAAGTCCCGAGGCAATAATACTTTTCGGCGGACTAGCAAATGCAGGAGAAATGCTGTTTGCACCAACAAGGAAGTATCTGAAGGAGAACAACTATGTTCTGATGAAAGACACGGTTAAGATACTTGCATCAGGAATTCCCGAGAGCAAGGGCGCAGTGATGGGTTCAGCAGCCCTGATCTGGAACGACCTGAAGAAATAAACCACTCCTTTTCTTAATTCCCTAACCGGGAAAAGAAATGATAAGCTTTTACCTTCCTGAAAAAAGCCCCAGTGGCAATGTATAACTTCAGGATGAAGGTAACTGGTTTTAAAGAAACAACCCCCTTTCTAATTTCCCCCAAGGGGGAAAGGATTGGAAGCCCCTGCCCCCCTGGGGGAAGGATGGGAAGGGGGTATTTCATATATTGCAATCTGATCGCTGATGAACACAATTATTGTCAGAAAGCTTCAATTTGATGCTTTAGTCCCTGATCTTGAGGAAGTTTCAGAAAAGCTCGATAGCGGCGACAGAAACGGAATTGACAGGATCAACTGGGAAAGCTTTCCCTATAAACCTGATGTTTCTTTCTCGATAGCACATACTGATCATGAGATACTTATTAAATACTATGTGACGGAAGAGTATTTTAAAGCTGAAAAAACAGAAACCAACCAGGAGGTATATGAAGATTCCTGTGTGGAATTCTTCGTAGCTCCCGTTGACGACGGTATCTATTACAATTTTGAATTCAATGGCATCGGAACCTGCCTTATGGGATCGGGCACCGGAAGAAGCGACAGGAAAAGGGCAGATCCTGAAATCATCAGATCGATAAGAAGGCAATCATCAGCAGGCAGTAAGCCAGTCAGCGAAATGGAGGGGCTCTTTTCATGGACAATCACCATTGCGATCCCCTTCAATGTTTTCTTTCATCATGAAATAAGTTCCCTGCAGGGGAAGACCTTCCGGGCCAATTTTTACAAATGCGGCGACAAACTCAGGGTCCCTCATTATCTAACCTGGAACCCGGTAGGGACCCCAAAGCCTGATTTTCACCAGCCCTCATTCTTCGGGCTGTTAAGATTAGTATAATAAAAAAACTTACCTTTGATAACAGGTAAATGATAATATGGCAAAGAAGAAACTTGCAGTCGGAATTGATATCGGCGGGACAAATACCGTATGGGGTTTTGTCGACAGGAAGGGAAACATCGTGGCCGAAGACAAAATGGCTACCTGCAATTATGAAAAGGCTGAGGGATATGTCGCAGACCTGTACGGGAGGATAATAAAGACCGGCAAAAAGATCAGCCAGGGATTCGATCTGCAGGGTTTTGGCATAGGGGCCCCGATGGGGAACATAAACAAGGGGACCATTGAATACTCTGCAGCCCTGCCGTGGAAAGGGATAATCCCGCTTTCGGATATTTTAGGCAAATACACAAAGCTGCCGGTGATAGTGACGAATGATGCAAATGCTGCCGCCGTGGGAGAGATGGTTTACGGGGGTGCAAAGAAGATGAAGAATTTCGTAGTGATCACCCTGGGCACCGGCCTCGGCAGCGGATTTGTCGTTGACGGGAAGCTTCTCTACGGACATGGAGGGTTTGCCGGTGAGCTGGGCCACACACCGATCCGCATGGAACCGTCGGAAAGAGAGTGCGGATGCGGCAAGAGAGGATGCCTGGAGACATACGTCTCGGCAACAGGATTAAAAAGAACTTTTATAAAAATACTGGCCGACAGCCGTCAGCCGAATGAATTCAGGAAAAAGAGCTTTGATGAGATTGATGCCGAAATGATCTTCAAGGCTGCTAAAAAAGGCGATAAACTGGCAATTAAAGCCTTTGAACATACAGGGAAAATACTTGGATATAAGCTGGCAGACGTCGTATCACACACTGAACCGGAAGCAATATTCCTGTTCGGAGGACTGGCGATGGCGGGGGATCTTATATTCAGGCCGGCAAAAAAATATATGGAGGAATACCTTCTGAGCATATACAGCAACAAGGTCAGGATACTTCCTTCGAAGCTTAATGCCAGGAACGCGGCCGTTCTTGGCGCAAGCTCCCTCGTATGGTCAAAAATTGAAGAAAAATGATAATCCTATTTGCAAGACAGATGGCAAACTTCAGCGAAATATTAAATCACATCCTTGGGGTCATCTTTATAATCATTGTCTTCTCGCTTGCCTATGCATACCTGAAGCCGCACCAGCTTCATAAGCGCAGGCTGGTTTCAACGCTGCTGCTAAAGATAAGCTACCTGTTTTACCTGCTTATCCTTCTCATCGTGGTTTACCTGTCAGCCCTTGTAAAAGGCGGACTGGAAGAGGTGTTTTTCGGGATCGAATTTTTTGCATTTCTGGTGGTGCTTTTTGTTCCCACGATAGGGATCCTGGCAAGAAAACTAGGGCACTTTGCCAAAAAGCGTGAAGGGTATAACTATTTTTTCACAGTGGTCAATATCCTTTCGACGCTTATGATACTGGTAATGTTTTTCATATAATAACTAAAAATAACTATCAGTAATGGTATATATAATTATTAATTTTTATTATTTATACCCCCATCCCAACCTTCCCCCAGGGGGGCAGGAGCAGGAGCCTTTCCCCCTTGGGGGAAACGGGAAAGGGGGTCATTTAGAATAGAAGGAAAGTAATTGATTATTAGCAATATACGGTTAAAATATTTTAATACTGACTTTTTATTATTGATTCCTTACATTCTAATAACTTAAAACCAGAACTTATGATCAAGGAACGTTTAATAGGCTATATTGAACAGAGCATTAAACAGAACTGGACAATTGAAGCCCTGTCAAATTACAGGGAGCCCGGACTTACCTACAGGCAGATCACTGAACAGATCCTTAAATTCCATATCTTTTTCAGGGAGACAGGAGTAAAGGAGGGCGACAAGATAGCTCTTGTAGGAAGGAACTCCGCCTACTGGTGCAATGTCTACCTGGCAATTGTCACCTATGGCGCGGTGGTCGTCCCCATACTTCCCGATTTTAAGCCCGAAGACCTGATCAACCTGATAAATCACTCTGATGCCCGGATACTGATCGTGGATGATAAGATCTTCGAAACACTGGATATGTCGAGGACACCTGAAGTTACCGGTGTCATATCACTCGATACCTTTAAGCTTATCGCATCGGACAATGCAAAGATAAAAGAGACCTGGCAGGCGATCGATGAAAAATACGCAAAGGCTTATCCCGATCTTAAACCAGAAGACATAAAGTTCTCTGACATTACCAATGACAAGCTTGCAGTAATAAGCTATACAGGAGGCACAACAGGGTTTTCCAAAGGGGTTATGATCACACACAACAGCCTTGCAGCCAATGTAAGGTATGCCCAGAACAATATGCCCCTAAAGCCGGGAGATCCCGTAGTTTCATTCCTGCCTCTCGCACATACATACGGATGTGCCTTCGAATTCCTTTTCCCTTTTACTTACGGTTGCCATATTACAATACTTTCAAAGACGCCATCACCTGCAATTATCATCCAGGCCTTCAAGGAAATCCGGCCAAGACTCATTCTGTCGGTGCCGCTCGTTATTGAAAAAGTATTTAAGAAACAGATACTCCCGGTCATCAACAAACCGCACATGAAGTTCCTTCTGGCAATACCGGGAATTAACGGGATCCTTCATAAAAAGATAAGGGAAAAGCTTGAAGCTTCATTTGGAGGAAGATTCAAGGAGATAGTTGTCGGAGGAGCTGCTTTTAATCCCGAAGCTGAAAGGTTCTTCAAAAAGATAGGGTTCAGGTTCAGCGTAGGCTACGGAATGACAGAATGCGGCCCGCTTATCAGCTATGCATCGTGGGATACCACAAAGCTGGGAGCCTCCGGAAGGCCGGTTGACACCCTCGAAGTCAGGATAGATTCTGACGATCAGCAGAATAAGATAGGAGAGATAATACTCCGCGGAGAAAGCGTAATGCTGGGATACTACAAGAATGAGAAAGCCACAAAGGAGATAATAGATAAGGATGGATGGATGCATACCGGAGACCTTGGAGTGATGGATAAGGAGGGAAATATCTTCATAAAGGGCAGGAGCAAGGCAATGATACTCGGACCTTCGGGCAAGAATATCTTTCCGGAGGAGATAGAGGCGATATTCAATAACCTGGATTATATATCTGAATCCCTGGTGATTGCAGAGGACAACAAGCTTATCGGTTTAATTTACCCTGACTATGAGATAATGAAGCGGGACGGTATCTCTGAAGAACAATTTGGAAAAATCATTGAAGAGGCCAGGAAGACAGTTAATCAGCAGGTGCCTGAATTTATGGCTGTGGCCAAAGTAAGGGTCCACCCGGAGGAATTTGCAAAAACACCAAAGAGAAGCATAAAGAGGTTTTTATATACTAAAGAGTAGTAATTTATTCTTCCTTTGTGTCCCTTTGTGATTTACCTTTGTGCTCTTTGTGGTTAGAAATAAATTAAATTATTAACCACTAAGAGCCTAAGTACACACGAAGAGCACGAAGGAAAAGAACAATGATATGAAACTATATGCAGTTATAGTAGCCGGCGGAAGCGGCAAAAGAATGCATGCGGAGCTGCCCAAGCAGTACCTGGAAATTGTCGGGAAGCCCGTGTTAATGCATACTCTTGAAAAATTCAAGTCTTTCAATGAAGATATTGAAATAATAACTGTCCTTCCCGAGAACCAACTGAGATACTGGGGCGAGCTTCAGAAGAAATATTCATTCACCGTAACGCACACGCTTGTTAAAGGAGGCAAATCAAGGTTTTTTTCCGTAAGGAACGGATTGAGATTCGTTGATACTCCAGGGCTGGTTGCAATTCATGACGGTGTCAGGCCTTTTGTTTCAGTTGAAACAATCAGGAGATGTTTCGAAACGGCAGAGAAGCTTGGAAACGCCGTCCCTGTCATTTCGCCTTCAGATTCGCTGAGAATGGTTTCCGGTGATGAAAGCACTCCTGTTAACCGCATGCATGTTAAACAGGTTCAAACCCCGCAGGTTTTTGATGCAGAACTTATAAGGAATGCATATCGCCAGGAATACCTTCCTGAATTCACTGATGATGCCTCGGTGCTCGAAAAGACCGGAGTAAAGATCAACCTGGTTGAGGGAAACAGGGAAAACATCAAGATCACGAACCCTGAAGACCTTATCATTTCAGCCGCTCTGCTGCCGGTTGTATCGTAATTAAAAGGACACTGATATGAAAACAAAAGTTTTTTTGTTTGTTGCACTGATGCTTTTGCTTGCAGGATGTGCCGAACTGCTGAATGTGCTTCAATCTGCTGCAGGGACCACGCTTCCTCTTACTGAAGCGGAAGTAGCAAGCGGACTTAAGGAGGCGCTCACAACAGGAGCAAAGAATGCCGCTCAGAAGCTGGCCGTTGAAAACGGCTATTACGGCAATGTTGCGCTTAAGATCCTCCTTCCCGATGAAGCAGATATAATTGTGGATAACATTTCAAGGATACCGGGAGGCGAGCAGCTTCTTGAGGATGTTGTTCTCAGGATAAACAGGGCAGCGGAAGATGCAGCAAAGGAGGTAGCCCCGATATTTGTCAGCAGCGTCACCTCAATGACAATTCAGGATGCATTCGGGATACTCAACGGAGCCGATAATGCAGCCACATTATACCTCGGAAATACAACCTCCAACGAGCTGTACAATCTTTATAAGCCGAAGATACAGGCATCGACCGAAAAGAAAATAGTCGGCAATATTTCCACAAAGAGCTCCTGGGAAACATTAACTTCTAAATGGAACACCGTGGCAAAT
>JBFYPG010000159.1:0-4752 GCA_041303415.1 Bacteroidales bacterium | reverse complement strand
AGTTCATCTTCAGGATGAGAGAGTTTGAACAGATGGAGATGCAGTATTTCATTCAGCCCGGCACCGAGATGGAATGGTTCAGCTACTGGAAGGAGAAAAGGTTAAAATGGTTCAGGGCCCTGGGCTTCGGCGACGACAATTACCGGTTCCACGATCATACCAAACTGGCGCATTATGCAAACGCAGCTACTGATATTGAATATAAATTCCCGTTTGGTTTCAAGGAGGTTGAAGGCATCCATTCGCGTACAGATTTCGACCTTAAGCAGCACCAGCAGTACAGCGGCAGGAAGATGCAGTACTTCGATCCCGAAAAAGGAGAATCATACATACCTTACGTTATAGAGACATCCATTGGCGTTGACAGGACCTTTCTCCATGTTATCTCTGCTTCATATTCTGAAGAGGAGCTTAAGAAGGAAGACGGCACCTCTGATACCCGCGTTGTCATGAAGCTCCCGCCGTTCCTCGCTCCCGTTAAACTTGCTGTAATGCCGCTTGTAAGAAAAGATGGATTGCCTGAGGTGGCTGAAAAGATCATCGATGACCTTAAGTTTGATTTCAACTGCCAGTACGACGACAAGGATTCGATTGGCAGGAGATACCGCAGGCAGGATGCCATCGGAACGCCCTATTGCATCACCATTGATCATCAGACAACCGTAGACAGTACTGTAACTATCAGATACCGCGATTCAATGGAACAGGAACGTTTATCGATTGACAACCTGAGGGATACTATTAAGGATCTCGTATCGGTTACTGAAGCATTGAAAAGGATATAGCATCAGGATAATTGAAGATTTCCGCGATCATATCGACATTCAACAGGGATTCTTTTCTGCCCGGACTGTTTGATTCACTGAAGGATCAGACCCTCCCCCATGACCAGTTTGAGATAATCATCGTCAACAATAACTCATCCGATTCAACTGAGAAGCTTTCACGGGAGTTCATTAACAACAGCAACGGCATAAAGGTCAGGTATTTTACCGAGCCAAACCAGGGATTATCGTTTGCCAGGAACAGGGGGATAAAAGAATCCGCAGGAGATCTTGTCACATTCATCGACGATGATGCCCTCCCGGCAAAGGATTTCCTTGAGAAGACCGTGCTTTTCTTTGATGAGCATCCTGAGGCCGGAGCCGCAGGCGGGAAAATACTTCTCCGGTTCATGGACAAAAAGCCAGGCTGGTACAACAGGTTCCTCTCTCCCCTGTTGGGATATTTCAACTACGGCGACAGGACAAGGATATTCAGGAACAATTACTTCCGCGGATCAAACATGACTTTCAGGAGGACGCTTTTTGACACTTTCACTCCATTCGATACCAGGCTCGGCCGGTTTGGCACGACACTTACCGGCGGAGAAGAGAAAGAGCTCTTCTACAGGATGAAAAACAAGGGTGTTCAACTGTGGTATATCGCAGATGCAATTGTGTACCACCTGGTGCCCGCGGAGCGCACGACCGTTGATTTTATCAGGAAACAGGCAGAAGGAACAGGCCGGGGCAAAAGGATCCAGGCGCAGATAGAGGGTAATCTCTCCATCCTTAAAGCACTCATCTCGGAGGATCTCAGATGGGGTGCTTCAGTTTTTATTTCACTATTCTATTTCATTACCTTAAGATTCAGCAAGGCACTAATGATACTCCGGTTCAGGTACTGGGTAAGCAGGGCGCTTATCGCAAAGGATGAGAAAAATGACAAGAAGAAGTGATACAATATATATTATAGGAAACGGGCCGAGCCTTAACAGGATCGACATGCGCAGGCTGAAGGGGAAAGAGACAATCTCATTCAACAGAGCTTACATTGCTTACAGCGACTGGGGGTTCTACCCGAAGTACTACATGGTTGTAGACCCGGTGGTACTGGAGAATATAAAAGAAAACGTCAGGGATCTTATCGAAAGATCACCGGTTGAAAAGGTCCTCCTGCCAGAATGGTCGCGGAAATATTTCGGGAACAATGAGAAGATAATATACCTCAATTTCAGGGGATCGTGGCTTTTTAAAAGAAGGATCTGGGGAAAAAGCCTGAACAGGCTCAGCGTTATTGCAAATGTCGGTGCAACATCAATACCGGCGCTTAAGATCCTGGGATACAGGAACTTCGTTATTCTCGGAACCGACTGCAACTACGTGGAGGAGAACATCAAAAATGTTGAAGTAGAATATAATCCTGATGACAGGGCCGGGCGGAAGATCGTTTTCAAATCATCCGGTGATGATGACCCCAATCATTTCAGACCCGATTATTTCGGCAAAGGGACAGAATACAGCAAGCCCCAGCAGACGAACCATTACAGGGGATGGGAGTTCATCGCAAAAAACATGAAAAAGCAGAAGGCGAATATTATACTTTGCAGTCCGGGATCGAGGCTCTCCTCACTTTTTCCGGAAGGGGATTTTGATGAAGTGGTCCGCCGCTATTAAAGCATAATACAAATGAATACAGAGAAAGCAGGGATAATATTGAATTCACCCGATACCCTTCAATGTCTTTTTACAGATCCGCAGCTTACCGGTTTTTCGGGTAAAAAGATAATTGCTCTTCTCCAGAACCTGGCAACATGCCTTGATGTGCAGAATGAATCGTACCTTGAGATTGGAGTATACCGGGGTATGTCGCTTGTTTCAGTGTCAAAGGTTTTTGAGGGAACAACATACGGAATTGACAATTTCTCACAGTTTGATAAGGAAAAAAGGAATTATAACCTTATCAGGGACCATTGTGAAAGACTTAAACCGGGTAATTTAAATCTGATAAATGATGACTTTGAAGCTGCACTCCGGAACCTCAGAAATCATATCGGAAATAAAAAGATCGGACTGTTGTTTATTGATGGTCCGCATGACTACAGGAGCCAGCTGATGTGCCTGCTCCTGTCAAAAGAGTACCTGAGCGGTAATGCTGTCATTGTTATTGACGACAGCAACTACAGGCATGTCAGGCAGGCCAGTGCTGATTTCCTTTCAGTTTTCCCTGAATACAGTCTGGCATTTGAACGGTATACAAAGGCCCATCCCGGGAATATGTCAGCTGAAGAAAAAGAAACCGCGATGGAGGGATGGTGGAACGGGATTAATGTACTTGTTGGCAGGGAAATGTCCGGTCTGCCGGGAAAGAAGATCAGCACAATGGAAAACAGAATCCTGTATTACAATGATCATCATATACACTCATCAAGATACGCCGACTGCGCACCTGAAGCTGTTACTGTAACACATGCATTAAAGCCATTCAGGCCATTGAGACTATTGTACCGCCTCTGCAGACTGTACAAAAAAGTCAGGGCATCAGATAAGCTGTTCCATGGGAAATATAAACATCTGAATACATATACCGATGATCTGGTATAAGTTAAAGGCAAATTGTAACTTTATCCCCTGAGAAGAGCAGGCGGCAATAAATTTTTAACACCAGGGAGTTGGGACAAATAAAGAGGCAATCGATCAAAGGCACGATATATTCTTATATCGGAACGGTGATAGGTTTTATCACTGCAGGATTGCTTTTCCCAAGGTTTCTTACCACAGAGAGGATAGGACTGCTGAGCCTGCTTGCCAGCTATTCCACCCTGTTTGCGGTTTTCGGCAACCTGGGCTTCAACAGTGTCGTGCTCAGGCTATTCCCTTATTTCAGAGACGAAAAGAGGCAGCATCATGGCTTCTTCTTCCTCATAGCTGCAGTAAGTGCTGTTGGTTATCTGCTTTCAATACTGGTTTTCCTGCTGTTAAAGCCGATGATAATAAGGGACAGCATAGAGCAATCCCCCCTTTTTGTTGAGTATTTATGGCTCGTACCTGTTTTTACACTGTTCCTGCTCCTTTATACTATTTATGATTCGTATAACCGCGCCCTCTTCAATGCCACATACGGAACCTTTCTCACTGAAGTTTTCCAGCGATTCGCCATTCTGGTTATAATAATATTGTTCATCGCCGGGATTACCAGTTTCCACTGGTTTACCTTACTATATGTAGCCGTGCTGTGTCTTCCGGGAATACTCATCTTTTATCCGCTGGTATTAAAGAAGCAGATATTTTTCAAGCCTCAGTTCAGCTTCATTGACCGGAATCTGAAAAAGGAGATAGTGAATGTAAGCCTGTTCGGCATAATAATTGGTTACAGCCACATCATCATCCAGAGAGTTGACACCATCATGATCAACTCAATGATTGACCTGAGCGCGACAGGG
The DNA here is from genome assembly GCA_041303415.1 of Bacteroidales bacterium. GTDB lineage: Bacteria > Bacteroidota > Bacteroidia > Bacteroidales > VadinHA17 > LD21. Next base: position 548 of record JBFYPG010000159.1, on the reverse strand, counting down.
ATATACTCCATTTCACTGCTCTTCGGCGGAATTGTATCGCTGCCCTCGAGATCCCTTAACAGGATATCAACGAGTGTGATCTCTGACGCCTGGAAGATCAATGACACTGACACTATCAGATCGGTCTATTTCAAGAGCTGCCTTAACCAGGCAATCATCGGAACTCTTGTTTTTGCAGGTGTATGGGCGAACATCAACAATGTATTCCATATCCTGCCGTCAGAATTCTTGAGCGGTAAATATGTCATTCTCTGCTTTGGTCTATCCGCGGTGGTAACCATGATGGCGGGAGTCAGCTCTTCAATAATCAACTTATCAAAAAACTACAGGTACAATACCTGGTTCACATTCGCTTTCGGAATAATGGTTATCCTTACAAACCTGGCATTAATACCTGCACTTGGTATAACAGGTGCCGCCCTTGCTGCGCTGATCTCCAATTTCATTTATCATCTCATGCAGGTTATGTTCCTTTACATTAAGTTCAGATTCTTTCCCTACGACTTCAGAATTCTGATTGTGCTTCTTATAGCAGGTATCACCTATCT
>JBFYPG010000158.1:0-12284 GCA_041303415.1 Bacteroidales bacterium | reverse complement strand
GACTTTACAATCAATGAGCCCGGCGCCTGGGATGTAAAAATCTCATACTAATCCTCATTATCTCCTGCTTTGCCGGCCGCCAAATTTCTTCCTGACGCCTGACGCCTGATGCCCATCGCCTTTCTTCCTGACGCCTGACGCCTGTCGCCCGTCGCCTGCTTTGTACCAGAAAAAGAACTCCTTCTGCCGCTTTTTCTCTTCCGGCTTCCGGGCTACATAAACCGGTTTCCCGGTGTATGGATCAAAACCTGTATAATATATAAGTGTAGAAAGAGTCATTGGCGTAGGTGTGAAATCCTGAACCTGTTCGGGCCTGATGCCCAGACTCTTAACTTCATCCGCCAGATCTTTCATATCCTTGTGCGTACAAGCCGGGTGTGACGATATAAAGTATGGAACTATCTCATATTTCAGTCCTTCCTTATTGGTTATTTCGTCAAACCTCTTCTTCAGCTTGCGGAACAGCTCAAATGGCACTTTTCTCATCTGGTTCACCACCTTCGGACTGGTATGCTCCGGCGCCACCTTCAGCCTGCCCGAGACATGATTTATTACAAGCTCGTTCAGGTATTCATTCTCGGCTCTGCCGGCATTTTTGTTCCATTCCGGGAAAAGAAGGTCATACCTCACTCCGCTTCCGATGAATGCTTTCCTGATTCCCTCCATGCCTTTCACTTTCCTGTACAGATCAGTAAGCTCCCTGTGACTTGTTTCAAGATTGGAACATACCGAAGGCCAGATACATGAGGGCCGTGAGCATTTCCGGCAGATCTCCATGTTCCTTCCTTTCATCCTGTACATATTTGCCGACGGTCCGCCGAGATCCGACAGATATCCCTTGAAATCAGGCATCTGCGACAATTTTTCAACTTCCTTCAGAATTGAAGCTTCCGTTCTGCTCACTATCTGCTTCCCCTGGTGTGCCGCAATAGCACAGAAGCTGCACCCGCCGAAGCATCCCCTGTGAATGTTCACGGAGAATTTGATCATTTCATGAGCCGGAATGGGACCTTTTTTGTCATACCGCGGATGAGGCCTGTATGTGTACGGAAGATCATAGGAACGGTCTGCTTCTTCCTCATCCATTGCATGAAATGGCGGGTTGATAACCACGTGGAATTGCCCCGAAGGTTCGATAAGTCTTGCAGCTTCTATTTTATTTGATTCCTTTTCAAAAACAACAAAATTTTCCGCAAACGACTTCTTGCTTTCAAGGCATTTCTCATAGGAATGAAGTGCCTTATCATTCCATAGTTTATTCTTCGGCAATTCTTCTTCCTTGTCAATAATAAATCCGGTTTGAGACACTGTGCGGAGCGAAGAAAACGGTACTCCTTTTCCAAGTAACCTTACTATTTCCCTTACCGGCTGTTCTCCCATTCCGTAGATCAGCAGGTCGGCATTGCTGCTGATAAGAATGGAAGGCTCAAGCTTATCTTTCCAGTAATCATAGTGTGTCAGTCTGCGCATCGATGCTTCAATGCCTCCGATTATTACAGGCACATCAGGGAACAGCTTTTTCAGGATCTGTGTATAGACAATTGTCGGATAATCAGGGCGGAATCCTGCTTTACCTCCAGGCGTGTAAGCATCATCTGACCGGAGCCTGCGGGCAGCAGTATAATGGTTGACCATCGAATCCATATTGCCGGCTGTAACACCAAAAAAATACTTCGGCCTCCCCATCTTCCGGAAATCCCTCAGATCATCTTTCCAGTTTGGTTGCGGAACAATGGCCACCCGGAACCCCTCATCCTCAATCACCCTGCCTATTACTGCCGGTCCGAATGAAGGATGATCGACATAGGCATCGCCGCTGAAGATGATCACATCGACCTCATCCCACCCCCTCAGTTCAATATCTTTTACTGATGCAGGCAGCCAACCGGATATTTTTCCTGTCTTTTCCATGAACGACCATCAAAAGTATGCAATGTTATGGACATTGTTACGGCCTGATTGTTGCAGATAATATTGTCTGATTCCGTTATGACTGAAAATGGATATTAAGAAAACTATACAGCAGCACAGGCAGCTTTGCACTCTTGTTTCTGAAAGGAAGATTAAGCAAAGTCTTGATATTCTGTCAGATATGCTTCAGGGAGTGTCGTCGGGAGGGCCTCGCGACGAGTACGAAAACCTGGTGATGACCTACAGGAATATGCTTGCGTATACCATTGAAGGGGTAAATGATCCTGAACGCAATAAGGTATATCTTAAGCTTATACAGTCAATTCTGGAGCTGTCAGACCAGGTGCGGCAGGACATATTGTCACATTTTTCGGGCTGGGACACCTACTGGGTTAAGCAACAGACAGAAAAAGAGCAGAAGCTCAGCGGAAAGACGATCGTTGAAACGGTTGATGACCTGATGTTCAAATCAGAACTCGATGAATGGCTCAAGCTGAGCAATGAGATAAATCCTGATCCCGAATCAGAAGTAGCCCGGAAACACAGGCAGCTGATCCGTCATATCTTCAATCACCTCTGGCTCACTGACTATTACGGCGAAGCCGAGGAGAGCCTCATAAGGATAATCCTGAATTCAGGAAAATTCAGGTGGCACGAGTCGAGTATTTTCACGACTGCCATAACCTTATGCGCACTGAGGACATGGCAGTCGGAGAAGCTGTTCCACCTTATGGATATTTATGAATCGGGGCAGGAACAGGTTATGGAAAGGGCGCTGTCGGGACTCATTCTGAACCTTCACTATTATAATGGCAGGGTTCTCCTCTACCCTGAGATCACCTCGCGCATCAGCAGGATGTCAAAGCTTCCCCTGTTCAGGGAGCATTGCCGTCTGATCGTGCTTCAGACCATCAGATCGCGTGAGACCGAGAAGCTTAGCAGAAAGCTGCATGATGAGATCCTCCCGCAGGTTGCAAAGCTCAGGCCAAAGCTTGAGGAGAAGCTGGACCTGGATAATATACTTCCAAAGGACAAAACCGAAGAAAAGAATCCCGACTGGTCGAAGATGTTCGGTGATTCGGAAGAGATATTCAAGACTATGGAGGAGCTGACAAAGCTTCAGATGGAAGGAGCCGATGTTTACATGTCGGCTTTTGCAAACCTGAAGCATTTTGACTTCTTCAGGGATTTCCAGAACTGGTTCGTACCGTTCTATCCCGATCATGAGGTGCTGAATGAAGTTTTCAGGGACGAGATACTGGGTCCGGGCGTAAACGAGCTTGCCGAAGCTATGTATCAGACCCCTTTTATCTGCAACTCCGACAAGTATTCGCTCATACTGAACCTGAAGCACCTGCCCTCATCACAAAAAAGCATGATGCTCAAGGTATTCAGGATGGAGCTTGAGGGTTTGCAGCAGATGAACGAGGATGAGGCGGTTGCTGACACGAACAGGAAATTCAGGACAAATGTCACGCAATACCTCCAGGACATATACAGGTTTTTCAAGCTTTCACCCTACAGGAAGGAATTTGAGGATATTTTTACAGGAAGGCTGGATATCTATAATTCCAAATTCTTCAGGCTTACCGGTAACGGGGCTGAGGCAGAAGCCGGGCTTGCTGACTATTTTTTCAGCAGGGACTTCTATGAAGATGCTCTTTCGCTGTTCCTGAAGCAGGCCGGAATCAGTCCCGATGATGCCGAGCTCTATGAGAAGATAGGGTACTGTTACCAGCAGGTATCTGATTTTGACCAGGCCCTGAAGTATTACAGGATGGCAGAGCTCATTAACAGGAAGCCATGGACGATCAAGAAGATAGCCTTATGTCTCCGGAGGCTGGGGCGAAATGAAGAGGCGCTTGAGTCTTATATCCAGGCCGGAGAAATGGAGCCTGACAATATTCACACTGCGATAATGACAGCCCATTGCTACCTTGATCTTAAGGAGTATGAACAGGCGCTTAAGCATTACTTTAAAATTGAATACAATGACCCGGGCAACCTTAAGATACTCAGACCAATAGCTTATTGCTACTTTGCCCTGGGGAAATTTGAGGATTCGGAGAAATATTATGAACGGCTGGCTGAAGGAAGGCTTAATGCGCACGATATGATCAACATGGGGCATCTTGCATTATGCCGGGGAAGGAAGAAAGATGCCATTGACCTGTACAGGAAGAGCATACTTACAGGAGAACTGACCAGGGAGAAGTTCATGGCTATCTTTGCAGAGGACAAAAACCTTCTGGTTTCACTGGGTGTAAATAACGATGATCTTCCTATTCTGCTTGATTACCTGTTGTTTATTATTGGATAGAATCAGCCGGCGGTGGAGGAGGAGTAGGCGGACCATGTCTCTCACCGGACCAGGGCTTGCGCTTATGATCCCGATCGTATCCGCCCTGCCTCGTTCTCCTGTCGTAAGTTGAGTCCTGCCTGTTTCTCATATTCTGCCTTATCATCTCCTGGCGTTTCTCGTCCATCTCCTTTAACCTGGCAAGCTGTTGTTTCGTAAGCTTTGAATCAAGCTCCTTCCTTAAGGATTTCATGCTTGAATCAATATTCTTCCTTATATCCTGCTGAAACTCGCTGTTATGTTTTGCGTACCTGTCAAGTATTTCCTCAATTTCAGCTTTCTGTTTTTCGTCGGGCTCGATCACCTTGTAGAAGCCTTCCCTGAAGTGGTCATCGGAAAGATACATCCGCACGGGCTGAAGTTTATGCAAGCGCACCTGGGCCGAAGTGAGCCATCCGATTACGAAACCAATAATTAGGGTAAGTATTAAAAGTAAGACCAGTTTTGTTTTCATTTTCTTCAGTGGATTAATTGCCTGTTAACAAGTAAACAATGCTTTCATCATAGCTGTCGCCAAGACCCAGGAATGAATTGAATGAGAATGAGTCCTGCATAATGAATATTGATATCATGAGGATAATTATCGCGGCTGCTCCGGTGAGGGCGATCCTGTAGAAAGCGTAGTTCAGGCTGCGTTTAAACTCAGTATCCCGAACGATAATCAGTGATGTGCCGGAAAGCCTTCTCATTACTTTTTCATTGAATCCTTCATTGAAATCGTAAGATATTCCTGCCAGTTCAAGAGATCCGGGAATATTTCCCGCATCGCTTTTCCCATCCAGTGAATCCCTAATCAGCTTTTTTATTTCAGGTGATTTCATGTCTTTTTATAGTTTTTCCAGTATTCCCTTTAGTTGTTCCTGTGCCCTTGAGAGCCTTGAAAGGACTGTTCCAAGAGGGAGATCCAGTATTTCGGCCGTCTCCTTCGTGGAATATCCCTGCAGAAGCCTCATTGCCACTATGATCCTGAATTTCGGATCGAGGCTCATAAGCGCTTTGTTCACCACTTCCTTTGCCTCTCTTTTTTCTTCGTTTTCAGGATCAGCAATTTCATATTCGCTCATCTCATCACTCCCTTTGTGGGAGAACATTGAAAAGAACCTTTTTCTTCTTTTTATCTCGTTCAGGGTAAGGTTTATGGCTATCCTCTGAATGTATGTTGAGAGTTTTGCCTCTCCCCTGAATCCCGGCAGCGAGTTGTAAAGATTCACAAATACTTCCTGCCCTATGTCTTCCGAATAAACCGAATCGCCAAGCATCCCCTTCACAGTCCTCGCGACCATCTTCCGGTAACGGTTCACGATCTCACTGAATGCAAGCTTGTCGCCATCAAGCGAGGCCTTAACCAGTTCATCGTCGCCGGCCAGACTGAACGATTCTTTCATTATTCTATGGTATAGACAATATTAAGGGACCTGTTATTCCCGATTGTTAATTTTTATTAACAAAACTCTTCAGCCGCCCTTTTTACCAGGATTTTACTGACCGGGGTTCCCATTCTTTCCTGCAAGTTGTATCTCATAATCTCTGGTATATCTTATAAGGTACAGCATCTGGTTCTCAAATCCGTCATTAACGGACTTCCGCCTGAAGTCAAACTCTGTTTGAAGCAGATCAGGATTATGTATCTCGGGATGTTTAATAAAATCTTTCCCGTGTATCGCCAGTCCGCTCAGGAAATAATAAGCAATGTCATATCCCTGCCAGGCATAGCTCAGCTCTGCAGGCTCTGTCAGAAATTTATGCCTGAAGTCGTTGTTGAAATGCCTTACGTCCCTTTTAATATAATCGATCCAGTAAGGTGAATACATAAGGATGTCAAGCTCAAAAAAGTATTTCGGATCAAGATTCTCCAGTCCCCTCAATGCAGGGTACCCGAAGACCTTTATATCGAATTTCTTTGAGAGATTATGTATATCCATCAGGGTTTCGCTTATTACCGGGGCTTCCTCCGATGCAATGATGATGACATTCCCTGTCACATCTGACAATGCATGGCTCAGCCTGTTGATCGAATCATTGTCGAAAGCCGACCTGTTGTAGAAAAGAAACTCCTTAAACCTTATCTCGTCATAGGGAAGCCTGCTGCTCAGTTCCGAAAATATCCTGTCCTTGAAATATTTTACGCTTTGATCATTCCCTGCAGTATCAGTATGGATAAAAACAAAATTATTGCTTGTATATTCACTCACTTTCAGGGCAATGGTATTCTGTGCCACTTCCAGTGAGGAGTTGGACATAAAGAGCACCGGATTGTTTACGAGGCCGGAATTATTCATCAGCGGCACCGGCGATACAACAGGGATGCCTTCCTCTCCGGCATACTTCGCGACTATTGCCAGGTTATGAGAATAAACCGGACCGATAATAAGGTCCATATCCGACAATCTGCCTTCAAGCATAAGCCTGGTTATCTCAACCGTATCGCTCTTAATATCAAATACATGTAGGGTCACGTCAAGGCCGAGGGCACGGAGAGTATCAGCAGCGAGAAGGATCCCTTCGTACATCTCAATAAAGCCAAGGCTGCGGGGATAGATCCACTCATCAGGGCGGCCAACCACCTTATAAATCTTCTTTCCCTTGACGATCTTTGAAGAATCAATATCCGTCCTGTCAGCATTTTCACCAAGGTAGAACGGCAGTAAAACAGCCAGGTCCATCGAACCTTTAAGATCCCTGACGGGCGTGTAACCTGAGGGATGTGGCAGCAGCACTGGTTCTTCGGATACAACAGGCACCGTATCTGCAGAAACAGTATCAGCCACTGCAATTGTTACGGCTTCAGGAACTGGTATCCTAAGGTAATCTCCGACCTGGGGAAATCTCACATCACGGTTTTCTCTACGCAGCTCCCTGATGGTGATCCCGTATTTTTCGGCTATCGATGAGAGGGATTCGCCTTTCACAACCCTGTGAAAGATGTAATGCCCGTCCTGTAACTCAAATTCCACCTTATCGGTCATAAACTGCCTTTTCGGGATCGCAATTTCTGATCCGACCGAGAGCCTGTTTATATCGATTCCGGGGTTTGATGAAATGATCAGATTCTCCGCAACACCATATAATCTGGATACAGAATAAACTGTCTCTCCCGGCTGAAGTTTGTGGTAGTCAAACCTGGTCTCGTCCCTGCGCTGCCTGACTGGCTCCGCCTGTACTTTCTGATCCTGAGGTATTTCCCTCACAGGTATCCTCAGTGTCTCTCCTTCATTCACTCCATACAATGCAGGAGGATTTTCCCTGGTCAGCTCATCCACCGTCACACCATACGCCCTGGAGATTGAATAGGCAGTTTCACCCTTCTTTACGTAATGAATATAATATGCAGTACCTGAAATAATTACCTTGTCTTTTGACCGCTCAACCACAACCTGTGCAGAAGACAGGAGGCTGAATCCGGTCATGAGGATAACGAGAGGTAAAATTTTATGGTACATTTTTATATTCATCAGGTTATCCTTTAAAAGTACTGAGGAATTTTTTGCAATTGTTTTCAATCCTTTCATGGACATTTGAAATATCTGCCCTGGCGAAAGGCTCTCCGGTGATCTTTTCATAAAGCTCAATGTACCTTTCAGACACTTCATTTACAAAACCATCACTCATTTCCGGCACTTTCTGCCCTTGCTGTCCCATGAATCCGTTTGACATAAGCCATTCCCTCACGAACTCCTTCGAGAGCTGCTTCTGAGGAAGCCCCTTATCAAACCTCTCCTGGTACCCGTCAGCATAAAAGTAGCGGGAGGAATCGGGTGTATTGATCTCATCTATCAGGTAGATTCTGCCGTCTTTCCTGCCGAACTCATATTTGGTATCAACAAGAATCAGGCCATGCTCAGCTGCGATCTGAGAGCCTCTTATGAATACTTCCATTGCATATTTTTCTATCAGCGCATATTCATCTTCCGGAACAAGCTTTCTTCTGATGATCTCTTCGCGCGAGATATCCTCGTCATGCCTGCCGCTTTCAGCCTTGGTGGTTGGTGTGATCAGGGGATGATCGAACCGTTGGTTCTCCTTCATTCCTCCCGGTACCGGTATGCCGCAGATATCCCTTGCTCCGGCCTTGTATGTTCTCCATGAGCTTCCTGTGAGGTATGCCCTTACGATCATCTCCACCGGGTAAGGATCGCACTTGTGTCCGAATTTTACTGTAGGATCAGGAGTTGCAATCTTCCAGTTGGGGACAATATTTTTTGTGGCATCAAGGAATTTTGATGCTATCTGATTAAGCACCTGGCCCTTATACGGTATGCCCCTTGGGAGCACCACATCAAATGCCGATATCCTGTCAGTGACGATCATCAGGAGATATTTATCATCAATGTTATAGACATCCCTGACTTTCCCCCTGTAAACGCTCTTCTGCCCCGGAAACCTGAAGTCGGTGCTAACTATTGTCTTTTCCATTTTCTTCGTTTTCATACGCTCTTATAATCATTTTCACAAGCTTATGCCTCACAATGTCCCTTTCGTCAAATTTTATAACCGAAACGCCCTCTATCCCTGAAAGGATCCTCATGGCCTGCAGCAAACCAGATTCATTGCGCTTTGGCAGATCGATCTGGGTAGTATCGCCTGTCATGATGAATTTAGAGCTCACTCCCATTCTTGTAAGGAACATCTTAAGCTGGCTGATCGTTGCATTCTGGGCTTCGTCAAGTATCACAAATGCGTTTTCAAGGGTTCTCCCTCTCATAAAAGCCAGGGGTGCGATCTGCACTGTCCCGTCTTCAAGCCAGGTTTCCAGTTTTTTGAACGGGAGCATATCATGAAGGGCGTCGTACAATGGCTGAAGGTACGGATCGAGCTTCTCCTTCATATCACCGGGGAGAAAACCAAGCCGTTCGCCTGCTTCAACCGCAGGACGCGTGAGAATGATCTTTTTAACCTCCCTCTCCTTCAATGACCTCACTGCCAGTGCTATAGATGTATATGTTTTACCCGTACCGGCCGGACCTTCAGCAATGATAAGGTCATTGCTTTTATATTCGTTGACAAGTGCAAGCTGGTTTACCGTGCGCGCCCTTATCGGCTTCCCGCTGGTGCCGAAAACAAGTATCTGTTCAAACTCACCACCGGAAACTGACTTCATGTGTTCTGCGTCAAGGAAATATTTTTCTATATCCTGCGACTCCAGGCGGTGATATTTCTGGTAGTACTCCAGAAGCTCATTGAACTTCTCGGCAAATATTGTGATCTCCGATTCCTCCCCCATGCATTTGATCTCATTGCCGCGCGCAAGGATCTTAATTTTAGGGAAAAAACTGCGGATCTTATCGAGTATGACATTATTGGTCCCGAAAAAGACTACAGGATCTATATCTTCAAGAAAAATTACTATTTCTGTCATCAGCCTCCATTAAATAATATATTCTCAAGACCGGCTCGAATCATAAAAAAATAGCATCTGGCGGGTACAAAGTAAGTTTATTTTTGCTTAGAAGATTATCTTTGCTTTAAGTTTTTTCCCTATGCCCGTAATTACCCTTACAACTGAATGGAAGCCCGAGGATATCTATCACGGCATACTAAAAGGCAAACTCTGCAGTCTGTGTCCGGGTGTGACCATTGTTGACAACGCCACCAGTATTCCCGCATTCAATATATCACATGCCTCTTTCGTCGTAAGGAACACATGGAATAACTATCCAAAGGGTACTGTGCACATTATCTGCGTCCATTCCGAGGCAGCCGCGAAGCAGGATCACCTGATTGTAAAGGCAAAGGATCATTATTTCATTGGCACCGACAACGGTATTTTTAACCTTATCCTCAATTCCGAACCTGATGAGGTGGTCAGGATTGACAACATGGATTCTGCCGATGAGCTTGACATATTCGCAAGAGCTGCGGCTGCAATTGCATCCGGTAAAAAGATTTCGGAACTCGGTAAACACGTCACAGGCATAAGCGAACACATTCCTCTCAGGGCTACCATTGACAGGAACGTTATCACAGGCAGCATAATCTTCGTCGACTCATACGGAAATGCAATTTCAAACATAACGAGGGAGGTCTTCAACAGGGTCTTTGAAAACAAAAGTTACCGGATCCTTATCCAGAGCAATAAGAATTACACAGACCATATCGTGGAAAAGTACGGAGATGTGCCTGTAGGCGAATTGCTTGCAAGGTTCAACCCGCTCGATCTCCTGGAAATTTCAATAAACGGGGCAAATGTATCAGAACTGCTCGGTCTTTCACCCGGATCAGTCATCCGGATCGATCTGGCAGTAAGACCGGCATCTCCCGATCACTTGTTTTAATACGGCTCATAATATGGATGATAAAAAAAGAAGCGCTGAGGAGTTCGAAAGGCTCCTTTCGATAATGGACAAACTAAGGGAGACATGCCCCTGGGATATGAAACAGACCTTCGACTCTCTCCGGAAACTGACCATAGAAGAGACTTATGAGCTGGCAGATGCAATTTCGTCAAAAAACGATGATGGCATCAGGAACGAGCTTGGAGACATCATGCTTCATATTGTGTTTTACGCAAAGATTGGATCAGAGAGAGGCACATTCAATATGACTGATGTGCTGAAAGGTATAAATGAAAAACTTATTTACAGGCATCCGCACGTCTTCGGAGATGTCACCGTATCAGGTCCGACGGAAGTTATAGAAAACTGGGAAAAGCTTAAAATAAAGGAGAACAACGGATATAAGCCTGTCCTGTCGGGCGTCCCCTCAACGATGCCGGCAATAATCAAAGCCAACAGGATCCAGGAAAAGGTAAGGGGTGTCGGGTTTGACTGGGAAAAACCCGAACAGATATGGGATAAAATTCTAGAGGAGATCAATGAGCTCAGGCATGAGATCAAAAACCTGGATACAGCCAGGATCGAATCAGAGCTTGGTGATGTCATGTTTTCGATTATCAACGCATCGCGGCTTTACGGCATCGATCCCGAGGCAGCCCTTGAGAAGACCAACAGAAAATTCATCAAACGCTTCAATTTCCTTGAGAATCAGACTCTTAAGAAAGGCATATCACTTCGCGACATGACTCTTGATGAGATGAATGTGATATGGGAAGAGGCTAAGAAATACGACCCCCCTGCCCCCCTAAAGGGGGGTTAAAACCCAAAGTCATCTCACAAGTATTGAATTTAGCCCCCCTTTAGGGGGGGTGGGGGGTCGGTTCCACCTGGGGGGTTGGGGGGTCAGGCAAATATATAACTCAGCAGCTGATATATCACTTTCGCCGCAATGAAATCCGGCGATTTGTTTGAAGACGATGGACAAAGCTCAACAACATCAAATCCCACGATTTTCTTTTTGGCGGCGACATCCCTGAGAAAATGCATCAGCTCATAGTAGTGAAGCCCTCCCGGTTCAGGTGTTCCTGTTGAAGGCATTATTGATGGATCGAAGACGTCGAGATCTATTGTTACATAAACATTTTCTGAAAGCATTTCCGCTGCTTTTCCGTACAGCTCCTTGTTATACCAGAGATCATGAGCATAAAAGATCCTCTCCCTGTCAATGAAGGGCAGTTCCTCAGCCGAGACGCTTCGGATCCCTACCTGTACTGCAGGCGCCATTTCACTGATGCGCGCCATGGCACATGCATGATTCAATGCCGACCCTTCATACTCCCTCCTCATGTCGGAGTGGGCATCGAGCTGAAGCACTGAAAGATCGCGGTATTTTTCAGCAAAAGCCTTTACCGATCCAATGCTTACGGTGTGGTTGCCGCCAACTACAACGGGAAATTTATTTTCATTTAAAAGCTGCATTACCCTGGCGTACACGGCATTAACAAGAGTTTCAGGGGTGCTCTTTTCGGTGACCGGGCTAACGGTGTGAATGCCTTTCCTGTGAACTTCCGTATTGGTTTCCACATCATAAAACTCGAGATTGACCGAGGCTTCGATGATTGCATCAGGCCCTTTATCGGAGCCCTTCATCCATGTGCTTGTCTCATCATATGGGACTGGCAAAATGATTATGCTCGAACCGGCATAATCATAAACAACCTCGGCACCACCAAAATTCATTT
>JBFYPG010000157.1:0-4648 GCA_041303415.1 Bacteroidales bacterium | reverse complement strand
CCCTGCCTTCCATCCAGTCGGAAGCAAGAAAGCTCATCTGTGCTTTAATCACATCCGGAGTTATCGCGCGAAGCCCTTTTTCAACAGGCGTCTCCTGACAGTTAACAGCCTGATATGCAAGCAATAATAATTGTATAAGAATAAATATCTTTATCTTCATATATCGATTCTAATAACATTCCAAGGTAAGCAATAATTCAATTCATCTCAACTTATATCCTCTCCGAGTCCTTCTTAACCAGCAACCAGCAACCAGGAACCAGGAACCAATAAACATCTTTGCCGAACTTTAAAAGAAATAAAAAGGAACGTTTACCGTTTATCTTATCAAAATCTGCAACCTTTTGCATGATTTGACCGTTTATAAACAAAAAAGACTTATTATGAAAAGACTATTTGCACTTGTAATCACAGTATTGATAGCTATGCCGGCTTTTACACAGCTTAAATTCGGGATCAAGGCAGGAGCGAGCAGCACCTCTCTGAAAATGAATGATCTTGTTTCAGTCACTTCAGGTACAAAAACCTACAACATAGAAGAGGTGTCAGGAATGAATTTCGGTTTCCATGCAGGCATATTCGGACGTGTCAAGATTGCTATGCTTTTCGTCCAGCCGGAGGTTCTCTTCTCAACAGGCACAAACGAATACAAGGTGACCGATGTACTCAACTCAACCGTTAAGGATGTACAGCAGAAAATCAACAAGATCGATGTTCCCGTTATAGTGGGAGTAAAGCTTGGTCCTGCAAGGATCAATGCAGGACCTGTCGGTTCTTTTAACCTCACAACCCCCGCTGAGCTGATCGCCGATCCTGATTTTGAGTCTGTATATGGCAAGATGTCATTTGGCTACCAGGCAGGTCTTGGTGTAGATGTTTTGGGCATGCTGACAGTTGATGTAAGGTACGAAGGCAGCCTGAAGAAGTACCAGACACAGATAGAGAATACAGCAGGCACGTCATTCAACCTCGACGACCGCCCAAGCGCACTCCTGCTCAGCATAGGTCTGATGTTCTGAAGAAAACTTTAATAATTTAACCGCAAAGTACGCTAAGAAAAGCAAAGAACGCAAAGTCAGAATTCAAAATGATCCCTTTGCGCCCTTTGCGTTAAATCTTTGCGACCTCTGCGGTTAATCTTTTATTTTGATAAAAGCATTTTTGCAGCCACCAGCAGCAGCAATACGCCGAAGATCTTTTTCAATACCGCCTGTGGTATGTTAAGGGCGAATTTCGAACCAAAATATGATCCTATTAAAAATGCAGCTGCAAGTATCAGAGCAAATTTGATATTAACCTCCCCTGCTTTCCAGTAATTGTATGCTGCAATGATCCCTATCGGGGGAAGCATCACGGCCAGACTGGTTCCCTGGGCCATATGCTGGCTGAATCCCAGTATGAACACAAGGGCAGGTACCATGATTATTGCTCCGCCGATTCCCAGCATACCTGCAAAAACGCCGGTTACAACACCGATTGCCAATAAAAGTATTAATGTAGTGACTGACATATTCGTATGTTTTTTAAGTTTCAAATAATTGAAGATCAGTAAATATATTAATAATTGGCAATAAAATGAAAAGAATGGGAGAGGGGGTGAGGGGGCGAAAAGCACATATAGCAACAGACACTTGTATAAACAAGCAGAATCTGTATTTTTGTACTTCTTTTTTTGCCATGAAGCATAAGAAACTAGTCTGGTCCGGTTCATTTATTGTTCTTGTTATAATAATCTGTATTGTATTATTTTACAGATTGTTATTTGGCCTGAACCTGAAAACAGGAGGGGAGAAGGTTGTATTATATATTCCCGGAGGATCAACTTACAGCCAGGCTGTTGATACGATTAAGACTCACCTTGAGATACCTCATCCCATTGTATTTGAATGGGTCGCCGGGAAGAAAAATTACCCGTCGCTTGTAAAACCTGGACGATATGTTATCGATAATGAGATGAGTTATACCGGGCTGATAAATCTTCTCCGTTCGGGAAGGCAGACACCGGTGAAAGTAACTTTCAACAATATCCGTTACCTGCATGAACTTGCAGCCAGGATTGGCGGTCAGATTGAAGCTGATTCGGCTCAGATAATTGATTTTCTTTCAGATCCGGGTAATTATGCCAGGGATGGATTTACGAGAGAGACAATTATTTCAGTTTTCATCCCCGATACATACGAGTTCTACTGGAATACTGATGCCGGCGAATTTTATACCCGGATGCTTAAGGAATACAACAGGTTCTGGAATGAAGAGCGACTTAAGAAGGCAAAAGCTCTGAAGCTGACGCAGACTGAAGTTTCAATACTTGCTTCGATAATCGATGATGAGGTTGTGAAGGCAGACGAAAAGCCCAGGATTGCAGGTGTCTATATCAACAGGCTGAAAAGGGGAATCCCGCTTCAGGCTTGTCCTACAATTAAGTTTGCAATGAAAGATTTCACCATAACCCGGGTGCTGAACCAGCATCTGAAATATGAGTCGCCTTACAATACATATCTTCACAGGGGATTTCCTCCGGGTCCGATAGGTTGTCCTACGATTGAAGGCATTGATGCGGTACTGAACGCAGAGAAGCACGATTATTTGTACTTTGCAGCAAAGGCCGACTTTTCAGGATACCATAACTTTTCCCGAACTCTCGCCGAGCATAACCGCTATGCCAACGAGTACCAGCGCGAACTCGACAGAAGAAGGATTTATAAATAATAGATTTACGAACAAGGAACACCGATTTATGATTTATGAGAATAAAACCGGTAAATCTTCAAAAATCAAAAATCAAAAATCGTTAATCGATATTCATTATTCATTACCAACTACCTCAACCTCCCTTTCAAGGTTGATCCTGAATTTAGTTTTAACTGATTTCCAGATCTTTTCCGAGAGGTCAAAGATCTCCTTCCCCGTTGCATTCCCATAATTAACCAGTACAAGCGCCTGTTTGTCATGAACTCCTGCATCGCCAATCCTTTTTCCTTTCCATCCGCATTGCTCAATCAGCCAGCCGGCCGCCAGCTTCTTTTTCCCTGAGGGATCATCATAAACCGGCATCCCGGGATGCTCTTTCAACAGCCTGGCTGCAATTTCTTCTTTAACCAACGGATTTTTGAAAAAGCTTCCTGCATTTCCAATGACTTCAGGATCGGGAAGTTTGCTTTGTCTTATTTTCAGCACTGCGTCCCTAACTTTTCTTAATGTTGGCTTTCCTGCTTTTTCAAGGTACTGCCTCAGTCTCCCGTATTCAAGGTTCGGATTGAAGTTCATATCCAATCTGAAGTAAACCCTGGTTATAAGGTATCTGCCTTTGAATGAAGTTTTGAAGATGCTTGTCCTGTAACCATAATTGCACTCTTCATTGTTTAATATTTTTACCTTTCCCGAATCAGTATCGATGGCTCTTACCTTAATAATATAATCCTTTACCTCAATACCATATGCACCTATATTCTGAACCGGTACAGCTCCCACGCTGCCCGGAATTCCCGACAGGTTCTCAAGGCCGCAGAAACCCATCATAACTGTCCATTCCACGAAATTGTCCCATTCAACACCGGCGCCTGCTGAGACGATGATCTGTTCTCCCAATATCTCCTCGATGGCGATCCTTCTCATCTCCGGTATCAACAGGGTTCCCTTGAAGTCGCCTGTGAACAAGATATTGCTTCCGCCGCCAATAATCAGCTTTGGTTTCCTGCACGTAATTTCGCCTCTTAAGAGCGATCTGGCCTCCTTCTCTGTCCTTACATGGATTATCGTATCAGCCCTGTAATCGATCCCAAAAGAATTGTATGGCTTAAGGCTCACGTTCCTGTAAATGCGCATGGAATTTCATTTTTGTAAAAGTATTAATTAAAATGGTATGAAGGCGCAACGGCGCAACGGCGCAACGGCGCAACGGCACAACGGCACAACGGCACAAGAAGGAAGCGGAGTGTGCGCGAGGGCGGGACAAATAAATTTAACTCCGTGGTACTCTGTGCTCTCCGTGTCTCCGTGGTTGTCTTATTCAATATTCAATATTCAATATTCAAAATTCCACATTGAGTAAAGGCAGTCATAGTTTATTCTCCTTCCGCCAAACAATGTCATTCATTCGTCAAAATATTTTGAATACTTTCAGTTTTTATTCTATTTTTAAAAACTATATGAATAATAACCGGCCTTCGTGTTCAACCGCCTATGCGCCCTTGTGCCGTTGCGCCTCAACGCCTTACCCTATGAAACCAAAAATCTCCCCCTTTTATCTTTTATCTTTTATCTTTTATCTTTTGTCTTTTGTCTTCCTGCCCTCCGCCCTGAGCCAGATCCCGCAGGGCTTCAACTACCAGGCCATCGTCAGGGACGGCGTCACAAAACAACCAATTACTTCGCAGCCTGTACTGATCAGGATGACAATTGAGAACGGGATCGGAACAGACTTGTACCAGGAGACCCACTCACTATCCACAGATGAATTCGGGATCATCTCAATCATTGTAGGACTGGGAAGCCCCTGGGGAACATCAGATTTTGATGAGATAGACTGGAACGATGAGCCGTTGAACATTAAAACAGAGGTCCAGTACCCGGTGGGAGGCTCGTATACTGAAATGGGGACAGCGCCGTTGATGTCGGTGCCTTATGCTATGGTTGCCGACAGCCTTGG
>JBFYPG010000156.1:0-61256 GCA_041303415.1 Bacteroidales bacterium | reverse complement strand
ACCACCTGGGAGTGAATTATGCAGTCCTCGGAAAGGAAGAGACCTGCACCGGAGATCCTGCCCGCCGCGCGGGTAACGAGATGCTCTACCAGATGCAGGCCTTCCAGGTGATAGAAACAATGAAAAGGTATGATGTAAAAAAAATCATAACCACCTGCCCGCATTGCTTCAACATCTTTAAGAATGAGTATCCCGATCTGGGAGCTGAGTTTGAAGTTCTGAATTATTTATCCTTCCTTAAAAGACAAATTGATGAAGGTAATCTGAGCCCGGGACCGGCAGCATTGAAAAATATTTCAATAACTTACCACGATCCCTGTTATCTTGGAAGGGCAAATGATATATACGATGAGCCAAGACAGATACTTAAGAAGCTGACAGGTAATCTTACGGAGATGGAAAGGAACAGGAGCTTTGCACTCTGCTGCGGAGCCGGCGGGGCCCAGATGTTCAAGGAGGCTGAAAAAGGTGAAAAAGAAGTCTTCATCGAAAGAACTGAAGATGCACTTAGCACTGATGCGTCGGTGATCGCAACTGCATGTCCATTCTGCATGACGATGATGACAGACGGATTGAAGTATAAGAATAAGGAAGAAGAAATAAAGAACCTTGATATTGCCGAATTAGTGGCTCAAGCATTGGAGTTATAATAAAAATTGTAGATGGATTATGTAAAACCCCCTTTCTTATTTCCCCCAAGGGGGAAATGATTAAAGCCTTCCCCCTTGGGGGAAGGTCTGGAAGGGGGTTGTTATTTATAGAACTTAAATAAGTTTTTATGGAAAGAAAGATCCTGAAAAGCGGCGAATTCCTCGTAAGCAACGTGGAACCGAAAGACATTTTCATCCCCGAGGAATTCAACGAAGAACAGCGGATGATAGCACAATCATGCCGCGATTTTCTTGAAGCTGAGGTTTACCCCAGGATGGCTGACCTTGAAAAATGCGACAGGGTACTGATGAAACAGATCCTCAAAAAATCAGGAGAGCTGGGACTGATGGGGATATCTGTTCCTGAAGAGTTCGGAGGGTTCGGACAGTCGTTTGTTACACAGATGCTTGTAGCTGAAACAACAGGTGCTGGATTTTCTTTTTCCGTTGCATTCATGGCACATTGCGGGATTGGCACTTTGCCAATTTTGTATTATGGAAGCAGGGAGCAGCGTGAGAGGTATGTACCCAGACTCGCCACAGGAGAACTGTTGGGAGCTTACTGCCTTACAGAACCGGGGGCAGGCAGTGATGCCAATTCCGGAAAAACAAATGCAAAACTGTCGGAGGACGGCAAACACTATCTCCTGAACGGCCAGAAAATGTGGATCACAAATGCCGGATTCGCCGATACACAGGTGGTATTTGCCAAGATAGACAGCGACAGGGTTCTGAGCGCATTCATCATTGAGTCTTCAATGCCCGGAGTTGTCATAGGTCCGGATGAACATAAAATGGGTATTAAAGGCTCTTCAACAGCTCAGATCTACTACAATGACGTGAAAGTGCCGGTGGAAAACCTGCTTGGAAAAAGAGGTGAGGGGTTCCGCATTGCCCTGAGCATCCTTCATATGGGCAGGATAAAGCTCGGCGCGAATGTCCTGGGGGCCGCGAAGAAGGCGGTTACCGACTCGGTGAGGTATGCAAATGAAAGAAAGCAGTTTGGGATGCTGATCTCGGCATTCGGAGCTATAAAGCATAAGCTTGCCTCCCAGGTTGTAAAGTTATTCGCTACTGAATCAGCCGTTTACAGGGTAAGCAAGGATATTGATGATCTTATTGTGAATCTCAAAAAAGATTGCGGTGATGCAGGGCGTGCGACCATTGAAGCTATCAGTCATTATGCAGTTGAGGCTGCAATACTGAAGGTCTATGGATCTGAGATGCTCGATTTTATTGCTGACGAAGCTGTCCAGATACATGGGGGAATGGGCTATTCCGCCGAGATGGATGTGGAAAGATGTTACCGTGATTCACGGATAAACAGGATATTTGAAGGAACCAATGAAATAAACCGGCTACTGGTGGTCGACACTGCCATGAAAAGAGCTATGAAAGGCGATTTTGACCTGTTCGGAAAAGCTGAAACGCTTTTTAATGATCTTGATAAGATTACCAGTGGTGAGGTTAAGGGAGAAAGCTATTTTGCCGAAAAAACACGCTATGTCGATAACTTCAAAAAGACTATACTCCTCTGCATTCATGGTGCTGTTAAGACATTCGGGAAAGGTCTTATGAATGAACAGGAAGTTCTGAATAATATCGCTGATATGATGATGGAGACATATGTTTCCGAGTCGCTGCTGCTGAGGGTTGCCAGGCTGGAGAATATAAAAGAGAACATATCAGTTTACAGGGATATGCTTGATGTGCAGATTTACGATTCATCTGAGACGGTAAGGAAATCGGCATTTGATGCCATATATTCCTTTGCAGATGAGGATAAAGCTGCACTCCTGATTAAGGCTGCCGATGATCTGACACGAGTAAAAGGGATAAATGTTAAATTTGCAAGAAGGCGAATTGCAGATAAACTTATTGAGGACAATTCTTACAAATTCTGATTATGAGCTACCTGAAATCATTTCTGCTTTTAACGGCAATTCTCTTTCTTCCCGGAAGGCTAGATGCAGTTTATACTCCGCAGGATGCGGTCAGATATGTGTCACCGTTCGCAAAGGAGAATGAAAGATGTTTCACCTGCCACTCTGTAAAGAAGTATCTCTATACTGATGAGAGTGATGGCAAAACATACAAGGGCAGCATGGACCCGGAAGAGATCCTGGTCAGGGACGAATTCTATTCATCAAACCACAAAAGCCTCAGCTGCACCGATTGTCATTCATCACAGTTCAGGTCCTTCCCTCATCCTGAAGATCTCAAAGCAGGGAAGGATTTTAACTGTCTTGACTGCCATGGAGGAGACCCTGCCTATGCGGTCTTCAATTTTGAAACAATAGATTCCGAATTCCGGAGAAGCGTCCATTCAAGGCTTGAGGAAAAGGGATTCACCTGCTGGCAGTGCCACGACCCCCACGAATACAGGCTGGTGGCAAGGGAAAGTGAAGATCCTAAGGTGACTGTTAAGTACGATAATGATATTTGCCTGGGATGTCATAGCGATTTTAAAAAGTTCAGCCGTTATTCTGAGGATAAGATCAAGATCTCAAAAGTGCATAAGTGGCTCCCTCAACAGGAAACTCATTTTGCCAGTGTAAGATGCATAGAGTGCCATGGCAGGGAAAATGAGAAGCTGCTGGTGGCTCATTATGTAATGCCTGAGGAGGCTGCTCTCAGGGATTGTAAAAAATGCCATACAGAAGATGACAATGCCATGGCATCATTGCTGATTGCCAAACCATTGGGACATAACGGCGGAGACAGCAATGCATGGATAAACGGTTTAAGCATAATAGGCCCGAACAGAAATAAAAATCTGGACAATATGTTACTGACCTTTTTTGGGGCCGTAATTGCAATCATGGGCATCCACATTATGTTCAGGTTCATCTGTAAAAAAATCTGAAAAGGGAAGATGTTACTATATCCGCTCTGGATCAGGATATGGCATTTATTTAATGCCGTATTAATCATAATACTGATAACAACAGGGGTACTGATGCAGTTTACAGGCCCTGATAATCAGCTGCTTGTTATTCTGTTTCCCGGCTCGGCAAGACTCCACAATGTTTGTGCCATTATTCTGACAATCAGCTATATGGCTTTTGTTGCCGGCAATCTCATTTCGGATAACGGAAAACACTACAAGCTTAAGCGGAAGGATATCATGCCGGATACAGCCATCCAGCTGAAATATTTTGCATGGGGGATGTTCCGCAGGGAGAAGATCCCGTTTCCGGTCACTGAGGACAATAAGTTCAATCCTCTGCAGAAAACAACGTACCTGCTTGTGATGTATGCAGCGCTTCCCCTGCTAATAATGTCCGGGATCATTATGCTTTTTCCTGATATGAAGATCATTGATTTAATGGGGAAAGGATTCTACCTTTTTGCTGACATATTACACATTGTCACCGGTTTTGTGATCTCAATTTTCCTGGTTATTCACATATACACATGTACCATCACTTCAAAACCAGGATCGGTTTTCAGGAGCATAATATCAGGATACAGGGAAACTGAGGAGTAACAGGCGGAACGATTTATGTACTTTGAAAATAGGGGACTTCTGATTACCCTGGCGTTCCTTTGGATTATTAATGTATTGTTTTTATGAAGATTATCAGGTTTATTTTTTCTCCTGTTTTCATGGGAATCCTTTCCCTGGTGTTTGCAGTTGCTATGGCCCTGGCCACCTTCATCGAAAATGACTTCGGTTCTGCAGCATCATACGGCCTGGTATATAATACCAGGTGGTTTGAGCTGATAATGATTCTTCTAGCCGCAAATCTTGCGGGTCAGCTCATAATCTTTAAGCTTTTCCGGAAAGAAAAACTGCCTGTGGCACTTTTCCATCTTGCTTTCATCCTGATGATAGCCGGAGCAGGCATCACAAGGTATTCAGGATGGGAGGGGACCATGCATATCAGGGAAGGTGCGGCTGAAAACGTCTGCTACTCCGATGAAAAGTATATCACGTTCAGGATAAGGAATGATAAGGGTGAGACAATAGCGGAGGATGTATCAGAATTCAATTTGGCATTTTCATCTGAATTTAATAGGAAGCTCACTGACGGTATAAACGATTATGAGCTATCCCTTTCTGAAATTGTACCGAATGCAGTTGAATCAGTTTCAGATGACCGGGACGGGCAGCCGCTTATTGCTTTGCTTGTTGCGGGAGATATGAGCATAGGTGACCAGATTATTTTTAAACGAGGAGATCTAAAAACGATCTCTGATCTGACCATAGGTTTTGAAAGTCCCGGGGAAGCAGACATAAGAATAAGAATTGACTCAGGACAATTCCTTATATCGTCAAAGCAGGGTCTGAATGTGCGGAGCATGATGGACGAAGATGAATCAGTTTCAAAACCGGGAGAGGAGATTAACCTGAAACCAATGCAGGTTTATTCGGTCAGGAAACTGCGGCTTGTGCCACGAACTTTGTCTCTGGCCGGAGAAATAAAACCTCTTGCCGCTGATCCTTCTCAGCAGAATACCGGACAGAATGCCCTGCTGTTTAATCTTGCGTCAGAAAATGAATCACGTGAAATGTGCGTGTGGGACAGGCAGGGAGAGTATCTTACAGATGCATCTGTGTGGGTTGATGGTAAAAAGTTTGAAATTTCCTACGGGGCCGGTGCGAAAGAACTCCCGTTCAGTCTGAAGCTCAATGACTTTATTCTTGAACGTTACCCCGGATCAGAGAGCCCTTCGGGATTCAAGAGTGATGTCATTGTCATTGATTCAGAAAATAACAGTGAGCTGCCGTTCCTGATCTACATGAACAACATCCTTAAGTACAGGGGGTACAGGTTCTACCAGTCATCCTACGATCCTGATGAGAAGGGGACGATACTCTCTGTCAACCGAGACATGGCAGGAATGGCCGTAACGTACGCAGGTTATGCAATGCTGTTTCTGTTCATCATTCTTTCACTGATCATTAAAAAATCATTATTCAGAACTATCAGGACTTCGGCATGGAGTTCCCGGCTCCGGAAAGCAAGTACCGCGGTTCTGTTGGTTATAATTCTATCAGGACTAACGGCATCCTATGGGCAAAAATTGGTACCCGATAAACAGGGAGCTGACGAATTCGGGAGAGTACTTGTACAGGATCAGAAAGGAAGAACAAAGCCTTTATATGCGCTGAGCAGTGATATTTTAAGAAAAGTAACCAGGGGAAACAAATATGAAGGAAATACACCGATGCAGGTCTATCTCGGACTCTTTCTTGATTTTGATCACTGGCAGGATGTTCCTTTGATAAGGGTGTCAAATAAAGAATTGCAGAAGAGCCTTCAGATAAAGGGTAATATGGCAGCTTTCTCCCACCTGGTTGATATGGGAGGAAGAGGCGCTTATAAATTGTCTGAAGAGGTTGAGATGGCCTACCAGAAGCCGCCGGGAGAAAGAAACAAAAGAGATAAGGAGGTCATTAAGGTTGACGAAAGAGTAAATATCGTCTATATGATCTACCACGGCGATTTTCTGAAGATATTGCCTTTAAAAGATGGAACCAGGAGCTGGGGCTCACCTGAGGAAGCGCTTAAATATGCTGTTTCCGGTGAAGATTCTGCATATATCAACAGCATCATCCCCACACTGGCAGACGCCCTTCAGAAGCAGGATGAAGTAACAGTCAGGAAGCTTTCGGAATCTGTCAGCATTTACCAGGAGCGGTTTGCCGGGTATCTGCTGCCCCATGATTCAAGGGTCATGGCTGAAGTGCTTTATTATAAAGCCGGAATTTTTGAGAGACTCTTCCCTTTTTACGCATCTATAGGGCTGCTTATGATCATAATGTTGATAATCAGCCTTATAAGCGGGAAATTTAATACCTCATTTTTAAACAAAGTACTCAGCTGGCATCTGTTTGCAGGATTCCTTGTCCATACTTTCGGACTTGGCCTGCGATGGTATATCTCGGGCCATTCGCCCATGAGCAACGGCTATGAATCGATGATATTCATTTCATGGGTAACGCTTCTGGCAGGTTTCATTTTCAGCCGCAGGTCTGCATTCACACTACCTGCAACAGCAGTGCTTGGCGGCCTTACGCTGCTTGTTGCCCACATGAGTTTCATGGATCCGGAGATTACCAGCCTTGTCCCTGTACTTCAGTCTTACTGGCTTACACTGCATGTATCGGTAATAACAGGCAGCTATGGGTTTCTTGGACTGGGGGCGATTCTGGGAATAATTAATCTTATGCTTATTTCACTTTCAAACAGCGGCAACAGGGAGAGGATTTCTGAAACAGTTGATGAACTGACAGTAATTAACTTTAAGACCCTGACTCTGGGATTATATTTCCTCACTATTGGAACGTTTCTCGGAGCGATCTGGGCAAATGAATCATGGGGCAGGTACTGGGGATGGGATCCCAAGGAAACCTGGTCGCTGATAACTATTATTGTCTATACATTCATTACTCATTCCCGTCAGATACCCGGAATGAAAGACATCTTTACATTCAATCTTATGTCGTTATTTGGTTTCTCATCGGTGCTGATGACCTATTTCGGGGTAAATTACTATTTGTCGGGCCTTCACTCCTATGCGGGGGGTGATCCTGTGCCAGTACCCGCTTTTGTTTATATTGCCGTCTTTATACTTGCTGGTCTTTCAGTGACTGCATATATCAAATACCGGAGTTCTTCCGGGGAGGCATAAAAATAAAGCCCTTCCGCTTGCACGGAAAAGGCTTTTTCTTTTCGGGTGGAAGATGGGATTCGAACCCACGACCTTCGGAACCACAATCCGACGTTCTAACCAACTGAACTACATCCACCGTGTTATGCGGTGCAAAAATAACCCCAAAATTCATAATCACAAAATTTTGGTTTTGTTTTCTCTTGCTGTCATCCAATTAGTATCTTTGTGCGGTTCAAAAAAAGGGGTTTGAAAAGATTAAAATTCATTGATAACATCTCGGGGCTTCAGATATTTCAGCTGATGAAGTTCACCGTATTTCTTGTTATCAGCATAGTTTTTACCAAAAGCCACCTTACCCGCGCTGAGATCGGAAAATGGGAAATGTTCCTGTTTATTGCAGGACTGATAAGCTTTTTCTGGGTGACTGGCATTATTCAATCACTGCTCCCTCTTTATCACCGCAACAAAACGTACAGGAAACTCGGTGACAACGGAACGGAAAAGTCACCCGAGATATTCAATGCATTTCTTCTGTTAAGCTTTTTCAGCCTCATACTATTCATCCTGGGACATTCGCTGAAGGGCAGTTTCTCGGTATTCCACCTTTCAGGCAACGTGCCATATCTTAATCTCCTGCTCCTTTACATGCTCCTCAGCAGCCCGGTATGCCTGATCGAATATATTTACCTTCTCAATAACAGGGCCCACCGGATCCTGCAGTACGGACTCTATACCTTTACAGCCCAGCTGATATTCGTTCTTGCCCCGATACTCCTGGGGAAAGATATTATATGGTCGGTCTACGGATTGCTGCTGATCTCAGGTGTAAGATGGATATGGCTTATCATACTCCTGAGAAGATACACAGAGATGACCGTATCATGGCAATTCATGAAAGAGCATCTCTACCTTGCAACTCCCCTTATTCTGACAACTCTGATTTCAGGATCGGCTCAATATACAGATGGTGTGATAGTATCCGCAGTGTACCGCGACCCTGAATGGTTTGCGTGGTTCCGTTACGGCGCTAAGGAGTTCCCTCTTGCATTATTGCTTGCAAACGGACTCAGCAGCGCAATGCTTCCCGAGTTTTCAACCCGGTCAAGGATGAAGGAGTCACTTGAGAAAATAAAGATGAAATCTAAACGCCTGATGCACGTTCTTTTCCCACTTACCATGGTGATCATGGTCTTTGCAAGGTGGTTCTATCCGCGTATCTTTAATCCTGATTTCCAGAAGAGTGCCGACGTTTTCCTGATATATTCACTGCTCATAGTACCCAGACTTGTATTTCCACAGACAATAATCGTCGGTAGAAAGAAAACACATATTACACTTATTGCAGCCATCATCGAACTCGCACTCAATATACCCTTAAGCCTTCTGATGATAAAGCTCGGATACAACATTGTAGGTGTTGCCCTGGCGACAGTTGCCGTATATATATTGAGCAAAGCTTATCTTATTGTATATGTCTGGGTTAAGATGAAGATCAAACCATCCGAATATATTCCTGTTAAAGTATATATGATCTATTCCTTCATCCTGGCGGTTATGTTCGTGCTTATCGACCACAGGATAATTGATATACAATAAAGGCGTCAGGCAACAGGCAACAGGCGTCAGGGAGCAGGGGAAAAATCTTTATATTTGTGCCTGATATTGGGATTATAATGATTTATTCTTGATAATCAGATAATTAACAATATGAAGATAATTGAGGTACTGACATCCCGTGATAAGAGGGAATTCCATAATTTTCCAAAAAGGTTATATAAGAGCGACCCGTTCTGGGTATGCCCTCTTGATTCAATGGTTGAAGGTTATTTTGATCCGGCAAGGAACCACTCTTTCAGCTATGGGGAAGCTGTACGCTGGTTACTTACTGATGACTCGGGGATTGCAATCGGACGTGTTGCGGCATTCATCGATAAAGTGAGGTCGGCGGCGAACAGGCAGCCTGCCGGCGGAATGGGATTTTTCGAAGTAGTAGAGAACAGGGAGGCTGCTTTCATGCTTTTTGATACTGCCCGTGAATGGCTTGCAGCCCGCGGCATGGAAGCAATGGATGGTCCTGTCAACTTCGGTGAAAATGATATTTACTGGGGTCTTCTTGTGGAAGGATTCATGCAGCAGGGATTCGGAATGCCTTACAATAAGAAATACTACAGGGACTATTTCGAAGCATACGGATTCAGAGATTATTTTCAGCAGTTCTCATACCACAGAACAGTAAGGGGGGCTGATAACAGGATAGTGACTTTCCCTGAACGGATGATGAAAATTGCCGAATGGCTTTCAAAGAGGCCGGGTTACTCTTTCAGGCATTTCAAGGTGAAGAACAGCAGGAAGTTCTTCACTGACATCTGTGACATTTACAACTCAACCTGGACATATCTTAAGGAAGATTTTACACCCATGGTGCCGGCGATCCTTGAAGAATCGCTGGGACGCGCAAAGCCTTTTCTTGATGAGGAGCTTATGTGGTTCGCATATTTCAATGAAAAACCGATCGGTTTCTTCGTCCTTCTTCCCGACCTTAACCAGGTGCTGAAACACCTCAGCGGCAAGCTAGATCCGTGGAATATTCTGAAATTCTATTTTTACAAACACACAGGTGCCATAACGCGGGTAAGGGCTATCGTCGGGGGAGTGGAACATTCATACCAGAACACGGGCGTTGAATCAGCTATATTCTACCAGCTTTACCAGGTATTCAAAAAGAAGAAATGGATCAGGGAAATGGAACTCTCATGGGTGGGCGATTATAATCCGAAAATGCTGGCTATTTACGAGGCACTGGGAGCTAAAAGGGCAAAAACCCATGTCACATTCAGATACATGATCAATAAAGACCTGAAGTTTGGGAGGTACGCCGAGGAAATAGCAGATAAACAAAGTATTGCCGCTGAAAAAGCGGACAAAAAGAATACAAAAATGCAATAAAATCTTAAATCCGTTTGCAAATTGAAAATTGTTCATTAATTTTGCAGTCCCTGAAAAGGGGCACTTTTTACAAAAGCAAGAATAAAAACAGAGAGCAATGAAACAGGGAATACATCCGGAAAATTACAGGGTGGTGGTATTTCAGGATATGTCAAACGGATACACTTTCCTCAGCAAGTCAACAGCTCCGTCAAAGGAGAATATAAAATGGGAAGACGGGAAGGAGTACCCTCTCATCAAACTTGAGATTTCAAACACCTCACATCCTTTCTATACAGGCAAAATGAAGCTTGTTGATACAGCAGGAAGAGTCGACAAGTTCATGAACCGCTACAAGGATCATGTAGGAAAGAAATTAAGCAAGGAAAAAGAACAAACAGAGCAGAAGTAAACTGAGAACTGATATGGAAAAGGGGGCTTTAAGAGCCCCTTTTTTCATTTAGCCATACCCCTGTTACATTGAGCAACCCGGAATATTTACTGCAGGGCAAGTCTGACTGGATATCCGCTCATATTTCAAGCTTATTTCAGATCCGTTTTCGTTTTATGAATAGTCTGGAAAACTTTGGTATCCACATTGGCACTTCATTCATGTAGCTCCTGTATTCTTCTCCAAAATGATCAAGAAGAATCTTCTCCTCGTAGCGTGAAATAAAATACAGGAAAACAACTGCGCACAGCCACACAGCCATTGAGGCGATTGACATTGAAAAAAGAAGCATCCCCAGGTATAACAGTATCTCTCCCAGGTAAACCGGATGTCTTACAATTGCAAACACACCTTTCCGTATCACCTCCGGCTTCTCCCTTACTTCATTAAAAACAATTCTCATACCGCTGAATGATAATATTCCGGATACAATCAACACAACAGTCCCTGCAGAGACTCTTATGATATTAGGAACAACCTCATTCAGCCATGTTGAAAAACCGAAAATAAAAGAATCCGCAACATACACTATAAGAAATATGATTGCGAAAATAGCCTGTCCTGCATCACCAATTTTATGCTCACCTATAAGATCTGTTCTTCCTTCGTGTCTTTTCGTTTTTCCGTTGTTCATCTCAGGATAATTAAATTAGTTCTGCTTATTTGACGAATTTGTCAGCGTTATATTTTAAAAAATATCAGAATTTCATTAGAGATATTTTCACAGAGCTGATGTGGATTAATATAGCAGATTGAATGTATCTGTCAGTGCGTCATCAAGCTTCGCCTTTTTTATCCATTCCGGATCACCGTATACACCAGCCTTAGTATAATCGAAAGGTTTGAATCCTATCTTCCTGGCAACCTTCTGGCTTGCAATTCTGAAATCAAAATTCTCCGGATCAGCAAAGAGGGGGTCAGCAACGACCGAATGAATGTCCTTGCCTGATTTTTGCCATTCCGCAAAGGATTTATCTGCAAACCTCACATCAGTTGTACGGGTATCAAAGTAACAGTTATAATCGGTCAATAAATTGAATTTGTGCCAGTTGCTTGTCAGAAGTGTCCCCCTGGCAAAATAAATGATGTTGTTTGTAAAAGAGATTGACCTGTGCTCTTCAACCCTGGTAGCCTGAAGCTGGGCTATTACATTGAATGCAAAAATGTTGTTACGGATGATATTCTCCTTTCCGTAGTGCTGGTGAAATCCTGAATTCTTACAGGCATAAACGAGGTTATTT
The DNA here is from genome assembly GCA_041303415.1 of Bacteroidales bacterium. GTDB lineage: Bacteria > Bacteroidota > Bacteroidia > Bacteroidales > VadinHA17 > LD21. The sequence goes on along the minus strand of JBFYPG010000156.1, from coordinate 49,365 downwards.
TCCATGGTTATTCCGTATGAACCCTCATCTGTATAGAGTCCCCACCCTCCGTAATCGTAAGAATAAACATGATGTATCAGATTGTCGGAAACGACAGTTCCTTCTGAGGCTCCGAGAGTGTAGACGCCTCCCATGTCGCAGAGCTCACCCCAGCCGAGGTGATGAATATGATTAAACCTGATAATATTTCTTTTTGAAGGACTTGTTGCATAACCCCATATCCACCCTGCTGAGATGCCGGAATATCTCAGGTTTGATATTTCATTGTGGATCAGTGAATTATCACTTGCATGAAAGATAATGATCCCTACCGCACATGGGAAAATATGTCCTCCATCGGTGATGATGTTATTTTCGACCGAGATATACTTTGATATTTCATCAGCGGATTCCCTAAGAATTGTTTCCCCGATCTTTATACCTCCGGCCCCGAGGTCGTGAATCCAGCATTTGTTCACAGTGCAATTGCTGCATCCCCTGCGGAACCAGATCCCATAGGTGCCTGTCCGTGATATCTCACAGTTAGTAAAACTGATATTCTCAGCAAAGTCGAGAGTCACAACAGCCCCGACCGTAGCAGCAGCCTGGGCAGGTTCATTGCCGGCCGCCGGCGACCGGTAACCGGCTACTGAGAAAATTAGGTTTTCAAACCTTATATTATTTACTCTATTGTCGGATGATTGGCCGTTTATCCTGATGAATTCCTTAAGTACTGGAGCATAAAAAACAGTACTGCTGATTGTCTCGTCCGGAAGGGGTATATAATAAAGGTATCCCGACCTGTCGAGAAACCATTCACCGGGAGCATCAAGGGCTCCCCGGTAATTCTCTATAAGCCATCTTGATTTGGCGTTTATGGGGTTCCACGGCTTCATTCCTTCTCCTGCAATGAAAAATGCAGGCTGCGACTTGCCGAAACTCAGCACTCTTTTTCTCGTATTGTCCCAGTTATGGTAAAAGACGACCATTGCATCCTCGTAATCCTGGTCCGAAAAGTTTAATGCAGTTGACAGGTCGGCACTGTCCACAATTATTTTCTGTACGGCTACCTGGGGCATCCGTCCGTCTCCCTTTTCTGCAATTGTCTCCTCCACTCCCCTGACCTGGAAAAAACCCTTATTCGGGCTCTTAGCCCTTTCTGCCCTGCGGCCGTTTACATAAAGCTGTTCAAAATATGAATCATAATATGCCACCTGCGGAACGAAAGCCCGCCAGAGATGCTCGTTGACTTTTTTAAATCCTGTTATTTGAACACCTCCCCGGAATATCGTTTCAGCACCCTCCTCAGCCCTGAACACTGTTGGTGATCCGGGAGAACCGGAGTCTTGGATGTCAAGCTCAAGAGGCTGAAGCATCATGTATTCGCCGCCAAGTGCAATTATTTCAACCGGCTGCTGCGGATTTCCATTGCGGATGAACCTCGCTTTATCCCTTGCTGCAGTAAGAGTAGCCAGAGGCAGATCGGGGGTTCCCGGACTGGAGTCGCTGCCTGACGGGGAAATATAGATCTGCTGGCTGAAACCAGTTGTTTCAGAAAGGTGGAATGATAAAAAAAGCAGAATGATAAGTAACCGGGATTTCATAATTTTCATCTTATTAGAATGAAAAGCTACTGCTTTTTGACGAAAATTGCAAAACAGTACTCCATGAATGCACCATATACGCCTCCTGTAACAGGAAAAGCAGAAACCGATTCTTCTGGCACAATACTTGCATACCCCCACATCAGCCTTAATATTTAAAATATTCACTAAATTTGACACTCTCGATGAAAGGGAGAGGAAAAGGATAAAATGGAAAAGAAATTCAGACGGAACATAAATGAGTTTTTGCTTCCCGACATGCTTGACGGTGAAGGAGATATAATCCCCATAATTGCCGACGGCGATGATCATGACCTCGAGGATGTCGAAGTACCCGAAACAATTCCCATCCTTTCACTGCGGAATACGGTTCTTTTCCCCGGAGTGGTTCTTCCGATTTCCATAGGACGTCCGCGTTCCATCCAGCTTATCAAGGATGCCTACAGAAGCGATAAGATCGTGGGTACTGTGGCTCAGAAGGACCCCGATATCGAGAATCCCGGTTACAACGATCTGCACACTGTGGGCACGATAGGGCAGATCGTAAAACTGCTTGAGATGCCTGACGGCTCCACAACAGCAATCATCCAGGGACGCAGAAGGATGATAATCGGATCGCTCGTTTCAGATAATCCGTACTTCGTGGCAAGGGTAAAAACTTTGCCGGAAGCCAGGCCTGAACCGCACAGCAAGGACTTTAATGCAATTGTCGGCTCACTAAAGGATCTCTCCCTCAAGATTATCAAGATAAATCCGAATATCAGCCCCGAAGCCTCCTTTGCCATTAAAAATATCGAAAACAATACATACCTCATTAATTTTATCTGCTCAAACACCGATATAAAGGTTCAGGACAAGCAAAAATTGCTGGAGATCAACAGTATGCGCGAGAGGGGTTTGATGCTTCTTGAATTCCTGGTGCAGCAGATACAGGTGCTGGAACTGAAGAATGAGCTTCAGTCAAAAGTTAAAAGCGACCTTGACCAGCAGCAGAGGGAATTCCTTCTGCATCAGCAGATGAAGACCATTCAGAATGAGCTCGGAGGAAATCCGCTTGAAAAAGAGATCGAAGAGTACAGGAGGAAGGCTGAGGACAAGAAATGGACGGAAGAGGTAAAGAAGACATTTGAAAAGGAACTTGACAAGCTTCACAGGCTTAACCCCGCTGCTGCCGAATACTCCGTGCAGGTGAACTACATCCAGACGCTCCTCGATTTACCGTGGGGAGAGTATACAGATGATAACCTTGATCTTAACAATGCCAGGAAAGTCCTCGATGATGATCATTTCGGGCTTGATGAGGTGAAGGAGAGGATACTTGAGCACCTGGCTGTTCTCAAACTTAAGGGCGACCTGAAATCGCCGATAATATGCCTTTATGGTCCTCCGGGAGTCGGAAAGACATCACTAGGCAAATCTGTAGCAAAAGCCCTCGGGAGGAAATATGTCAGGATGTCGCTTGGAGGATTGCATGATGAAGCTGAAATAAGAGGGCACCGCAAGACGTATATCGGTGCCATGCCAGGCCGGATAGTCCAGAACATTAAGAGAGCAGGCTCCTCAAACCCTGTCTTCATACTTGATGAGATCGATAAGGTGGGGCAGGATTTCAGGGGCGATCCCTCTGCAGCTCTCCTTGAAGTTCTTGATCCGGAGCAGAACAGCACTTTTTTCGATAACTTCCTTGAGATGGAATATGACCTTTCCAGGGTGCTTTTTATTGCTACTGCAAACACGCTTGCGACTGTCAACCCGGCATTGCGCGACAGGATGGAGACGATTGAAATAACAGGTTACCTGGTGGAGGAGAAGATAGAGATAGCAAAACAGCATCTTCTTCCAAAGCAGCTTGAGAATCATGGAGTCAGGGCAAACCAGCTCACCTTAAGCAACAGTATGCTGGAAAAACTCATTGAAAAATATACACGCGAGTCAGGCGTTAGGGAACTCGATAAGCGCCTGGCCAAAATTGTCAGGGTGACAGCGAAGAATATTGCATCGGCAACCAGGTACAGCCCGGCTCTTTCTGAGAAGGTAATGGTAAAAACACTCGGCCCGCCAAAATATATCCGCGACATATACTCCGGCAACGATCAGGCCGGTGTTGTGACCGGGCTGGCATGGACCGCCTCAGGCGGGGAAATACTTTTTGTGGAAACAAGCATCAGCAGGGGCACAGGGAAGCTGACACTTACCGGCAATCTTGGAGAGGTGATGAAAGAATCCGCTGTGATTGCACTCGAATACCTGAAGGCAAATGCCGGACTGCTGGAGCTCCCTGATAATTTCTCGGAAAAATGGAACATCCACATACATGTACCCGAGGGTGCCATTCCAAAAGACGGTCCATCGGCAGGCATTACCATGGCAGCATCAATTGCTTCAGCATTCACCCAGCGGAAGGTTAAAAAGTACCTTGCCATGACAGGAGAGATCACCCTCAGGGGCAAAGTGCTGCCTGTCGGAGGCATCAAGGAAAAGATACTTGCAGCCAAGCGTGCCAGCATAAAGGAAATAATAGTGTCGGAGGAGAACAGGAAAGATGTGGAGGACATAAAGGAAATTTATATCCATGGACTGAAGTTTCACTATGTAGCTACAATAATGGACGTTCTTGACCTCTCTCTTCTTCATCAGAAAGTCAGGAATCCTAAAAAAATCACGTTTGAATGAAAAAGATCGCTGTATTCCCGGGTTCGTTTGATCCATTCACAATAGGGCATGAAGCCATTGTGTACAGGGCTCTGAGCCTGTTTGATGAGATCATAATAGCAGTAGGCGCCAATGCACTTAAAAAGAGCTACTATTCCCTCGAAACACGAAAAGAGATGATCTCGCAGGTCTTCAAAAATGAACCGCGTGTAAGTATCGACCACTATGAGGGACTGACTGTGGATTATTGCCGCAAGCATGGTTCGGGTTATATTCTCAGGGGACTGAGGACTGCAGCCGATTTCGAGTTTGAACGGGCTATTGCTCAGGTCAACAGGACTATGGCACAGGATATAGAATCGGTATTCCTTCTTACTGCCCCGGAACACACTTCGGTTAATTCCACCATAGTGCGCGATATCATAAGAAGCGGAGGCGATGCCACGAAATTTGTTCCGGCATCAATTGATCTTAAGAAATACAGGGGGGAAGAGAATTAGGACTTAAAAACAGAAGCATTGATAAGGTCCATCAGCGATAGCCAGGCTGTGCTCTTTATCCTGCTGATCTCTTCCGGAAGAAGCCATTCAATAAGCGTTATTCCCTCTTTAAACTGAGGTTCGGTGATCATCGGCCCGTCGTAGCTCATCAGAAACCAGTTTGTTTTCTTAAGGTAGGAAATTCCTTCCCATGTATAGGTATGGTAGCTGGGGAAAAGGGGTTTTACTAAACGGTGTCCGGTTATTCCGCACTCTTCACTCACCTCTCTCAGAGCACATGTTTCGGGCTCTTCCCCGGGTTCAATGTGTCCCTTCGGAAGATCAAGCTTGCCTTTTTTCTCAATGAAGAGGTATTTTCCGGAAGTGTGCCTGACCAGGCCGCCTGCAGCACCTACCTCGGTAAAATATATCCTGAAGATCTTCCAGATATGCTTGATGTCGGGTCCGTATATGTTTATTGCATGTATTTTATTATCTGACTGAAAATCAGATATGACTTTATAAAGTTCATTTGTATCATAGAATTTATGGAATAAGCCGTATTTTTGTAACCGGTCAGGCTCAGGGCTTATGAGGATGAATCTGTTTTCGAAATGAACTTTATACATTGTCCTATGGAGAAGAGTGCAATAAAGATAGCTGAATATCTTTTACAAATTAAAGCAATTAAATTGCAACCGGCAAATCCTTTTACCTGGGCTTCAGGCTGGAAGTCGCCGATCTATTGTGATAACCGCAAGACACTCTCATTTCCCGAAGTGAGATCATTCATCTGTGATTCTTTTGTATCGCTATTAGGCTCTCATTATCCTGATGCTGAGTTGATTGCAGGTGTTGCCACGGGAGCCATCCCTCACGGGGCGCTTGTCGCCGACAGGATGAGACTGCCGTTTATTTATGTCAGGTCGGGTGCAAAGGAGCACGGGTTGGGAAACCAGATCGAAGGATACTTTGAAAAGGGGCAGAAGGTTGTCGTTATTGAAGACCTCATTTCGACGGGTGGAAGCAGCCTGAATGCTGTCAGGGCTCTGAGAGAAGCCGGTTGTGAGGTGCTTGGAATGGCTGCTATATTCACATATGAATTCAAAAAAGCAGCCGATGCATTTGAAGCGGATAAGTGTAAATTATACACTTTATCCAACTATTCAATGCTTATTGAAACTGCCCTGAAAACAGGGTATATAACTTCAGCTGTTGTTGAAACCCTCAAAAAGTGGAGGATGGATCCTTCCACCTGGGGGAATGCAAGATAAAGACCCCCAACCCAACCTTCCCCCACGGGGGAAGGAGTGTGGTTACCTTTCCCCCTTGGGGGAAAATGAAAGGGGGTTGGTACATAAAGCACAACGGAATTATTGATTATGAGTGAAATTTCAACCTTTACCAGCCGTCCTGCCAGGATCACCTGTACTGCCCGGGAATTCTATGATTTTGTAACCGATGCCCGGAATTTTGAACAGTTCATATCTGCTGAGACTTTCAGCGATCTGAAAGCTGATAAGGATTCACTCAGCTTCCAGGCAAGCATGCTTGGGTCAGTCAGCCTCAGAATCTCTGAAAAGATAATGTACAGCAAGGTCATTTACAGGGGCGAAAACCAGCAGGTCAAAGATTTTATGCTAAAGGCAGACATTGCAGATTCCGGCCCAGGCAGCTGCGAGGTCATCCTGACTCTTCAGGCAGAACTGAATCCCATGCTCAGGATGTTTGCTGAAGCTCCTGTAAAAAAGTTTCTGGATGCACTCACCAGCCAGATGGAGAAATTCAGGGGATGGAACAACCCTGGATCATAAAATCAACCTCCTTAAAGGAAAACCTGTGCGCTGTTCCACTCTCATCCCTTATAGTGAGAGTCCCCGAAACTGACACATCTGATATCCGTCCTTTAATGATCTTTCCGCCGGCCCTGTAATCATATAGCTCATTATACCTGTAAAGACGCGCTTTGTATTCATCATGGATCTTTTTCCTGTCGCCGTAGAGCAGCTGCTTGTATCTTTTGTCAAGAGCTGAAAGCAGATCTGAAAGGCACTCTTTTGTATTGAGTTCTTTCCTGGTAATGAGTTTCAGAGAGACAGGATTCTTAATTCTTTCAGAAAATACTTCCTGGTTGATATTGAGACCTATGCCTGCAACGGTACTCTCTGTAATATCTCCCATTATAGAATTTTCAATGAGGATGCCGCCAATTTTATCATCTTTTACGTAAATGTCATTTGGCCATTTCACTTTACATCCTGTGGCGTGCCTATCGATAAAATCACAAACCCCCAGGGAGATGGTCATGGAAATAAGGAACTGTTCACCGGGCCTGACCGACTGAGGATAGAGTATAATGCTGATAAGCAGGTTCCTGCCCCTCTCGCTTTCCCAGGTGTTTCCCTGCTGGCCTCTTCCTGCACTCTGGAAATAAGTATGGATGACTGTCCCTTCAGGCATGTCCCCTCTCCTTAGCAGCAGTGAGGCTTCTGTGTTCGTTGATGCCAGGGTTTCCCTGAAAATGAGGTTCGATCCTATAATCATGATTCTTATTTAATTTGACTAAAATACTGATAAAAGTTTGTACTTTTGCAACTTGATTATTAACCGCACAATTGATGAAGAAAAGGTCAGACGGAACAGAAGTTCTTTTAAGCAGCATAATAACGGGGATATTTGAGAAGAAAGGACATGATGTTCTGAAAATTGATCTGCGCAAGCTTGAAAACAGTATAGCCGATTATTTTATTATATGTCATGGCACTTCAACAACCCAGGTTGATGCGCTTTGCGATTCAGTTGAGGACACCGTAAGAGAGAAAGCTGGTGAAAAGCCGCTGCACGTTGAAGGACTCGATAATTGTTTCTGGGTTCTTCTCGATTACGGGAATGTCGTGGTTCACATATTTCTTGAGAAATACAGGGAGTTTTACAGCCTCGAGTCTCTCTGGGCAGATGCCGAAACAGAAAAAATGGCTGATAAAAAAAAGTAAGTTGAGATTATGACAGACAAATCAAATAAAACAACACCGGACAGGAACGACAAGAATACCAGGCAGCGTTTCAATACAAACTGGATATTCGCCATTCTTGCGGTTGCTATCATCCTCTTTGAGATCCTGTTCAGCGGAAAGGCGGTTCAGAAAGCCACCACCAGCATGATCAAGGACATGTTTGTCAACCATGATATTGAAAAGCTTATTGTGGTTAACAAGGATCAGGCAGAGATCTACCTCACCAAAGAGGCGATCGATTCAGGAAAATACCCTGACCTGCCGAAGAGCGGCGGAGGAATGGGTTTTCAGGCGCCAAAGCCCCAGTATACCTATAATATAGGCGATATCAGTAACTTCGAACCCACGATTCTGGAGATTCAGAAAAATGCCGGTTACCGGGAAAATGAAATAATATACCCTGAATACGTTACGCGGAAAAACTATCTGGCGGATGTTCTTTCATGGCTCCTTTTCCCTGCCCTGCTGATTGTCGTCTGGCTCTTCTTCATGCGCCGGATGGCAGGCGGAGGAGCAGGCGGAGGCGGCGGAATTTTCAGTGTTGGCAAGTCGCGGGCCCAGATATTTGACAAGGAATCAAATGTAAAGATCAACTTCAGCGATGTTGCCGGCCTCGAGGAGGCCAAAACCGAAGTCATGGAGATAGTTGATTTCCTGAAGAATCCCAAGAAATACACAACGCTGGGAGGTAAGATACCCAAAGGCGCCCTTCTGATAGGTCCTCCGGGAACAGGAAAGACCCTGCTTGCCAAGGCTGTGGCAGGAGAAGCAAATGTGCCTTTCTTCTCAATTTCGGGATCCGATTTTGTTGAGATGTTCGTAGGCGTGGGGGCATCCCGCGTGAGGGATCTTTTCAAGCAGGCAAAGGAGAAGGCTCCGTGTATAGTCTTCATCGATGAGATAGATGCAGTCGGAAGGGCAAGGGGAAGGAATGCTAACTTCGGCTCTAATGATGAACGTGAAAATACTCTGAACCAGCTCCTTACCGAGATGGATGGATTCGGCACAAACATGGGTGTGATAATCCTGGCTGCCACCAACAGGGCCGATATCCTTGACAGGGCATTGCTTCGTGCAGGACGTTTTGACCGCCAGATCCATGTAGAACTGCCCGACCTTACGGAGCGCGAAGCGATTTTCAAGGTCCATCTGCGTCCGATAAAGCTTCCAAAGGAATTTGATATTACCTTCCTGGCAAAACAAACCCCCGGATTCTCGGGAGCAGACATAGCAAATGTTTGCAACGAGGCAGCGCTTATAGCTGCACGCAAGAACAAAACCGTTGTTGAGAAACAGGATTTCCTTGATGCGATCGATAGAATAGTGGGAGGACTTGAAAGGAAGAACAAGATCATCTCAATGGATGAGAAAAAGACGATTGCATATCACGAAGCAGGACATGCTACCGTGAGCTGGCTGCTTGAGCATGCAAGCCCGCTTGTTAAAGTGACCATAATTCCAAGAGGAAGAGCCCTTGGAGCTGCATGGTACCTGCCCGAAGAGAGGCAGATCACAACCCGCGAACAGCTTCTTGATGAAATGGCTTATGCGCTTGGAGGAAGGGCATCGGAGGAACTCACCTTCGGTAAGGTATCAACCGGCGCCCTGAGCGACCTTGAAAAGATCACAAAGCAGGCTTATGCGATGGTTTCATTCTTTGGTATGAGCGATAAGGTCGGGAACATCAGCTTCTATGATTCCACCGGACAGTCCGACTTCGGATTTACAAAGCCGTACAGCGAAAAGACAGCGGAACTGATTGACCGGGAGGTAAAAGAAATAATAGATGAATCCTACGTACGGGCGAAGGAAATTCTCAGGAACAATACAAAGGGGCTTGTGGAACTTGCAGAGCTGCTTCTTGAGAAAGAGGTTATTTTCAGCGAGGACCTGGAAAGAATATTCGGCAAACGGAAGGCGGATCTTATTAAGGAAGAAAAAGAGGCTCAGACAAAGAAGACTGCAGAAGAAAAAATTATAAGTGGCGATCCCGTACCAGTGAAGGAAAAGGCAGGAAACAAGGAAACGGAAGTGACTGCCCCTCCTGAACCCTAGAATAACGAATAAATTTATTCAGCTTGAACGAGTTCTTCAGACGTACTTTAACAGGCGCATGGATTGTAATAATTATCCTTGGAGGGGTCTGGCTTCACCCTGTCTCTTTTGTTCTTGTCGGTCTGGCAGTGCTCGCAGGCTCTCAGTATGAATATTATATGATGATAAAAAGCGCCGGAGTGAGGCCTCAGATGGTTACGGGGCTTGCAGCCGGAGCAGCAGTCTTTATTTTTTCAACCCTCGCGGCATCCGGAATAATGCCGATGAAATTTCTGCTGCTGACAGCACCTCTGATCTTCATTATAATGACGGCCGGGCTCTTCAGAAGGGATGAGAAGCCCTTTGATTCACTTGCCCATACTTTATTGCCTCTCCTGTATATAGTCATGCCCTTCTCGCTGTTTCCGTTTTCGGCATTCGGGCATACCGGGCTCAATACATTGCTGCCGCACAGTATCGAGGCATTTTCGCCCGGGATAGTGGTCGGATTCTTTATTCTTCTGTGGACAAATGACACCGGGGCCTATATCACCGGAATTTCGTTCGGGCGCCACCGGCTCATGGAAAGAATTTCCCCGAAAAAATCTTGGGAAGGATTCTTTGGAGGACTGATACTCACAATGGCAGTCGCCTGGCTGCTTTCAGGCTGGCTTGGCGTGGTAGACAGGAATGGATGGATCATCATTTCGATTATCATAACAGTTACCGGCACCCTTGGCGACCTTATAGAATCAATGTTCAAGCGAACCATCGGGGTCAAGGACACAGGCACCATTATGCCGGGTCACGGAGGCTTTCTGGACCGTTTTGACAGTGCCATTGTATCTTTTCCTCTTGTTTTTCTTTTTATTATACTTTTTGGATGATTCGCCTTACTTGATTAATTTTGTGCAAATTTTTACCGATGGCCATTCACAGGGAAGGATATAAAATTTTGTTTTTTGGATTAATAGTCCTGCTGGCTGTTAATGTGGTTGTATTTCTTTTTCTCTCTGATAAAACGCTGGTAAAATGGCTTTTCCTTGCATTTTCACTGCTCTTTTATATATTCATTCTTTTTTTCTTCAGACTGCCTGAAAGAAACCTGGAGCCCGATCCGGGACTTGTCTATGCACCGGCCGACGGCAAGGTTGTCGTGATAGAGGAAGCTGAGGAGAAGGAATATTTCAGGGATACGCGGCTTCAGGTCTCAATATTCATGTCGCCCTTTAACATGCACAGCAACAGGTATCCGGTTTCGGGTCGCATCATATACGTTGGATATCATCCCGGCAACTATATGGTGGCGTGGCATCCCAAATCATCGGAGCTTAACGAAAGAACCACAACGGTGATTCAGACCGAATCGGGGGAAGAGATACTTGTAAGGCAGATTGCAGGCGCCGTTGCCAGGAGAATTGTAACTTATTCAAAGGAAAATCAGGATGTTAAGCAGGGCGATGAACTTGGGTTCATAAAATTCGGCTCCAGGGTCGATATCTTTCTGCCCCCTGGTACAAGGATTGAGGTCCCTATTCTTCAGCAGGTAAAGGCAAACAAGAGTATCATCGCCAGGATCTGAAAAATTCACAGGTTATGAAAAGAAAAGACGACAGAATCATCAGTATTACAGATGACCTTAAATGGATCGGCATCCTCGATTACGATATCAAAACATTTGATATTGTAATGACAACTGAATTCGGTACCACCTATAATTCATATTTCGTAAATGCAGAGAAAAAAGCGCTGATTGAAGTCGCTAAAGAGAAATTCCGGGACACCTATTTTGAAAAGCTGAATTCGGTGACCGATCCTTCGGAGATAAGTTATATTATCCTCGATCATACTGAACCTGATCATTCAGGCAGCCTGAAGTATCTCCTTGAGCTGGCCCCTTCGGCAACTGTTGTGGGCAGCGGTAATGCCATAAGATACCTTGAGGATATCATTAATGTGCCCTTCAAATCGCTGACAGTAAAAGACGGCGACAGGCTGGACCTCGGAAATAAAACCCTTCAGTTCATCTCTGCCCCGAACCTTCACTGGCCTGATTCCATCTATACTTATCTTGTTGAAGATAAGGTTCTGTTCACCTGCGATTCATTCGGGGCGCATTACTGCTCATATGAGATGAAAGATGATCTCAGCAGCGATTATCTGGCTGCCTTCAAATACTATTTTGATGTGATCCTTAAGCCATTCAGCAGGTTTATGGTAAAGGCGATTGACAGGATCAGGCCTCTTGAGATTAATTGCATATGTCCCGGCCACGGGCCCATACTTAAACAGAACCGCCAGGCAATTGTGGATCTCACGGAAAAATATGCAAAGGAATATATTGAGATCACCACATCGAAAGCAAAACGCCATGTCCTGATTGCTTATGTCTCGGCATATGGTTATACCAGGGAAGCAGCAGAGTATATCGCATCGGGTATAGGAGAAGTATCGGATTTCGTCATCGATGTTGTTGATATTGAAAATATTGACATTGGCGAGCTGGATGCTAAAATTACTTCGAATGATGCGATCCTCATTGGTTCTCCGACGATCAACCAGAATACCCTGCTCCCGGTTTATAAAATGTTCGCCCTCATAAATCCGCTGAGGGACAAGGGAAAGCTGGCAGGATCCTTTGGTTCTTATGGCTGGAGCGGTGAAGCTCCGAAGATCATTCTCGATAATCTTAAAAATTTGAAGCTTAAGGTATTTGAGGAGAGCGTTTCGTTCAAGTTCAGGCCATCGGGGACCAAGGAGGAAGCGCTCAGGGATTACGGAAGGAAATTTGCTGCGAAATTTGAAGAGGAGTGCGCGCAAAAAGAAAGAGGCTGATAAAACAGCCTCTTCTCTTTTTAACCAATCCCTGCCTCGTCATGAAATCTTGATCTGCCTGGTTATCTTGCTCTTTTCTTCTTCCATCTTGGGAAGTTCAACGTTCAGGATGCCATCCTTATAGTTTGCCCCTATTTTTTCCTTGCTTACATTCTCGGGAATGTAGAAGCTTCTGCAGAAGGATGAGTAGCTGAACTCTTTTCTCTTGTAGCCGTCCTTTTCATCTTCTGTTTCATTTTTCGATTCAGATGAGATCGTCAGAACGTCCTCATTGATATCAATTTTCAGATCCTTTTTATCCATTCCGGGAACAGCAAGCTCAAGAATGAAGCTTTTGTCGTTTTCCTTGATGTTCACAGCCGGCATTGAGCTGGTCCTGCTATTCAGTACAGGGAAGAAATCATCGTCAAAGATATTTGACAGAAACGGGCTGAATGTTCTTCTGGTAATTGTCGGTAACATAGCTTTGTCCTCCATTAATTTTAAGTTTAACATATTTTAGTTTTTAATATTTCTGTTTTCTGAACCCATAGTTTCAAGTTCTGTTCCAAACCAAAATATGTGCCAATATGGCAGATATCATGAGAAGACGACAGCCATAATGGCAGAAAGTGACATGTACTCACCCCCTCGCTTTGATCACATGTACCCACCCCCGACCCCCTCCCTACTTCGTAAGGAGGGGGCGTAACGTATTGTATATCAGTATATTCCCCCTCCTTGCGAAGCAGGGAGGGGGATTAAGGGGGTGGGTACGTGTTGTTCTGTAGGGGATTTAGGGGGTGGGTACGTGAGGATAAAATGGGGGGAGAGGTTGATAGAATGAAGGGGGTTGAGGGATGGGTACGTGTACTTTCATTTTTTTCAATTAGGTTTGTATCCGGAATGTCCGTAACATGAAAACCACTCTTAGAAATATCCTGATATTTCTGGCGATCCTGGTCCTTATTGCAGGTGCATGGTTCTTCAGGAACATTGTCGCCTATATTCTCATTTCGGGTGTCCTGTCAATCATCGGACGCCCGCTTGTCGACCTCCTTTGCAGGATCCGGATTCGGAAAGTGCATTTTCCGAGAGCATTAAGCGCACTGATTACCTTGCTGTTAATCTGGGGCGTCATAGTTCTCTTCTTTATAATATTTGTCCCGCTTGTCACAAAGCAGATAAACTACTTTTCTTCAATTGACAGCGAAAAGATCGTTCAGCTGGTAGAAAATCCGATCAATAAAGCAGAACGGGTTTTGAAATCCTTCAATCCCAGGATAACCGAGGAACTATCATTAAAAGAATACTTTGAGGGAAAAGTATCGGAGGTTCTTAATATAAATATGATCCAGAATTTTATCGGATCTCTTATAAGCATGATGGGGAACCTTCTGGTGGCAGTTTTTGCCATTTCGTTTATTACTTTCTTTTTTCTCAAGGACCAGCATCTGTTTTTTGAATCCATACTCATGTGGGTTCCCGACAAGTACACTGAAAATTTCAAGCGTGCCCTTTATTCCATAAAAAGGCTCCTCACAAGGTATTTCATAGGTGTTCTGATACAATGTACAGGGATCATGATCATGATCGACATCGGGATGACGATCGTCGGGATCGATTTTCAGCAGGCGCTTGTAATGGGGCTTATCCTGGGAATATTGAACATAATACCCTATGTCGGGCCGTGGATCGGCCTCTTCATTGCAATTATCATGGGAGTGGCGTCGCATATCGATCAGGATTTTCATACAGTGGTGATACCGCTGGTTTACGGTATGTTTCTTGTTGAAGTGATCGTTCATGTCATCGATAACGCCATCAATCAGCCGCTGATATTTTCAAACAGCGTCAAAGCGCACCCGCTCGAAATATTCATCGTGGTTCTGGCAGCAGGATTTGCGGCCGGGATCCCGGGAATGATACTTGGAATTCCGACTTACACGGTTCTCCGCGTATTCGCCAGGGAGTTCTTCTATAACTTTAAGGCAGTTCAGAAGATCACCTCCGGCCTATCGCCCGAAAACATTGCAAAGCATCACCGCCCATTCGAAAATATCTTAAAGGATAAAGAAGAAGAGAAAGAACAAAAGACTCCGGATATAGAATGAAAGTACCTCTGATTGAACCTTTATCAAAAGTGTTTCGATTCTACCGCGACGGATTCAGAAACATGTCGTTGTGGGGGAAAAAAGTATGGATAATAATCCTTGTCAAGCTCTTCATTATGTTCGTTATACTGAAAGTATTCTTTTTCCCTGACATTCTGAAGAAGGGATTTGATACCGATGAACAGAGAAGCGAATATGTCCTTGATCAATTAACTAAAACGTCTGAAGCAAATGATTGAAAATGTTGATGTTGCCCTTGTGGACTGGTCCAGGGCCCAGTTTGCGCTGACAGCGATCTACCACTGGATCTTTGTTCCCCTGACCCTGGGATTGTCGTTCATCATTGCTATCATGGAAACGATATATGTCCGTACCGGCAATGAGGAATGGAAACGTACCACCAGGTTCTGGATGACTTTATTCGGGATAAATTTTGCCATCGGGGTCGCTACAGGGATCATCCTCGAATTTGAATTCGGCACCAACTGGTCGAATTATTCCTGGTTTGTCGGGGATATATTCGGTGCCCCCCTGGCAATAGAAGGCATCCTGGCATTCTTTCTTGAATCGACATTTATTGCTGTTATGTTCTTTGGCTGGAACAAGGTGGGGAAGAAATTTCACCTTGCATCTTCATGGCTGGTTGCGATCGGCGCCAACCTCTCGGCCCTCTGGATACTTGTGGCAAATGCCTGGATGCAGAATCCTGTAGGCATGGTGTTCAATCCCGAAACAGCCCGTAACGAAATGACAAACTTCTGGGCGGTGCTTTTTAATCCGGTTGCGGTTGATAAATTCCTGCACACTGTCTCATCAGGATTTATCCTGGCATCACTGTTCGTACTGGGAGTGAGCTCATGGTTCCTGCTGAAAAAAAGAGAGGAACTGCTTGCAAAAAGAAGCATTCTCATTGCAGGGATCTTCGGGTTGCTGTCATCACTTCTGGTAGTTTATACGGGAGATACCTCTGCAAGAACAATATCTGAAGTTCAGCCGGTAAAGTTCGCTGCATTCGAAGCTCTGTATGACGGAAAGACAAATGCCGGGTTGGTTGCTATAGGAGTATTGAAGGATTCGGAAGAAGAAACAAAATTGCCTGATTCAAAGGAGTTGGCATTCAGGATTGAAATACCGGGCTTTCTTTCCATTATGACGGGAGGCAATAAGGAAACATTTGTACCGGGGATAAACGACCTGGTCTACGGACTTCCCGACAGCACGCTGATGGCTGTTTCGGAAAAGATGAAAAGAGGGAGGGTAGCGCTGAACCTGCTGAATGATTACAAGACAGCAGGAAAGGAGAAGGACGATATCAGGGCTGAAGAAATAAAAGGAACCTTTCAGCAGAAAGATTTTGTTGATGAGTATTTCAGGTACTTCGGCTATGCTTTTCTTGACAAACCGGAAGATGTCGTTCCGAATGTTCCGGTTGCATTCTATACATTTCACCTGATGGTAATGCTTGGATTTCTTTTCGTCCTGATCTGCTGCATTGCCCTGTTCCTGGTGCTCAGGGGCACAATTACAAAACACAGGTGGTTCCTGTGGGTCTCCATTTTCTCAGTTCCACTGGCCTACATCGCAAGCGAATCGGGATGGGTGCTTGCCGAAATGGGACGCCAGCCATGGATAATCCAGGACCTTATGCCGGTATCTGCAGCAGTATCACAGATAAGTGCAGGAGCGGTGATGACAACGTTCATCCTCTTCGCTGTGCTTTTCACGGCCCTGCTTACTGCAGAGGTTTCGATCATGATAAGACAAATCAAAACCGGACCAAAACATTAGGAGGATAATTATGACAACAATGATATCTTACGTTTTTCTGCAGTCTTACTGGTGGATAATAATATCACTTCTGGGCAGCCTGCTGGTATTCCTGATGTTCGTTCAGGGAGGTCAGTCAATGATCTTCTCGCTGCCTGACAATGATACCCGTAAAACAATGATCGTCAATGCACTGGGAAGAAAATGGGAATTTACGTTTACTACACTGGTTACTTTCGGAGGTGCATTTTTTGCGGCTTTCCCCCTGTTTTATGCAACCAGCTTCGGAGGCGCATACTGGGTGTGGATAGCTATCCTTTTCAGCTTTATCATACAGGCCATCGCTTATGAATACAGGTCAAAACCGGCCAATGTCCTTGGAAAGAAAACCTTTGATGTTTTTCTATTTCTGAACGGAGCCCTCGGACCGTTCCTTATCGGAACTGCAGTCGGAACATTCTTTACCGGGTCACCGTTCAGCCTGAACAGCATGAATAATGTTCAGTGGGCTAACGGCTGGCACGGACTGGAAGCTCTCATCAACGGAAGAAACCTTGCTCTCGGACTTGCAGTCTTATTCCTTACGAGGGTTAATGGCTTGTTGTATATCATCAATTCAGTTGATGATGGGGAGCTTGTAAACAAATCATTTAAGAAATTGATAATCAATTCAGTATCATTCCTTGTATTCTACCTGTTCTTTCTCGTTACACTACTGATATCGGAGGGATATGGGGCTGACGTAAAAACAGGTCAGATATCTGTGGAGAAATTCAAGTATCTGCATAATCTGCTTCAGATGCCGGCTGTTCTGATCATTTTCCTGACCGGGGTTGTTGCCGTACTTTACGGTATTGGCACCGCAATTTTCAAGAGCAGCCGTAAAGGCATATGGTTCACAGGATCGGGAACGGTGCTTGCGGTTTTTGCACTATTTCTTGTTGCTGGGTTTAATGGCACATCATTCTATCCATCATCACTTGACCTGGGAAGCTCGCTTACCATTCATAATGCATCTTCAAGCGAGTTTACGCTCAGGACCATGATGTATGTCTCTTTCATAATACCATTTGTGGTTGCCTATATCTGGTATGCATGGAAATCGATAAACAGAAAGAGAATTACGGAAGAAGAGCTGAAAGGAGAAGGGCATATATATTAAATTAAGATTCAAGATTCAAGATTCAAAACTGCAATAGCACATTGACGACTGCATGACTGCATGACCGCACGACTGCATGACCGCACGACAATCAGATTCTTATCTGAGAAACAGAGAGCCCACCGATATAATTATATACAGCGGGATGATCAGTGCTGCACCGGCAAGGCCAAATACTATCAGAGCCGCTATTGACATAAGTGCCAGGATATATCTCTCTTCGTTTCCTTTCAGCCTGAGGTGAGAAAACTTAAGAGAGAACATTGGTATACGGCTTACCATCAGCAGGGATAGAACTATTGTAATTATAACCAGGGCAAATGCCGAGCCTGTTATGCTGTTTATCAATGCTGAATCTGAATACTCTGATCCAATCACCAAACCAATTACTGCCAGGGCATTCCCCGGAGTCGGCAAACCTTTGAACGAGGAGACCTGGGTTTCGTCAATATTGAATTTTGCCAGCCGGAGCCCTGCGCACACAGGCATTATCACGGGAGAAAGGAGTATCAGAATTGCCAGGGATCCTTCAGTATTATTAAGTGCATAGGCCGGCAGGGAAAGGGATGCTGCCATAAGGTTATAGATCAGAATTGCAGGGGCGACTCCGAAACTTACGATATCGGCAAGTGAATCGAGCTCTTTTCCCATCGGAGAATATGCCTTCAGCATTCTTGCTGAAAAACCATCAAGAAAATCAAATGCCATGGCGGCCAGAATAAACCATGAAGCAGCTGCCTGATTTCCGTTCAGCGCATAAAGAATTGAAATAAAGCCTGATGCAAGGTTGAGGGAGGTAATGAAATTTGGGATGTGCTTCATCCTTATTAGATATTTCAAGCGGAATGTAAAATTAAGATAAATTTCAGTAATAATGCCATTTTGGTTAAATTTGGCTCCGGTTCGTTTTGCATATGATTGATTTGAACGGCATAAAGATCGCTGTCGATTTTGACGGCACAATAGTGGAACACCAGTATCCTGAGATCGGTAAGGAAAAGTTATTTGCCTTCCGGACTCTGAAAGAGCTTGAAAAAAAAGGAGCAAGGATCATACTGTGGACATTCAGAACAGGCAAGGAGCTTGAAGATGCTGTTGATTACTGCAGGCAGAACGGAGTAGAGTTTTACGCCGTCAACAGGAATTATCCCGAGGAAGTACCTGACGAAAATGTCAGCAGGAAGATAGATGCCGACATCTATATTGATGACAAGAATCTCGGAGGATTTCCCGGCTGGAGCGAAACCTGGCAGATGCTCTTTCCTTTTGAGATAGAGCAGAAGGAGGCCGAGAAAAGAATTAGAGCGGCAGGAAGAAATATTTTCAAGCGTTTATTCAGACAGAATACAACCAGCAACCAGGAAAAAAATAGACCCACCCCTCGCCCCTCCCAGGAGGGGAACCAGCAACCAGGAACCAGTAACCAGCAACCAGCAACATGAAATACCTGATCTCACTCTTTTTAATACTTGCATTAACCTGGATAATTTCCTGCTCAGGGAAACCGGGCAAATCCCAGGAAGCTGAAGGTCTTGTTAATGTTGTTGAGGAAGAGACCCCGGCCAGGCTGATAACCATTACTCAACCTGCCGAAAATGCTCAATTCAGGCTTGGTGAGACGGTGAAAGTTATTCTGGCCCCTGACAGCAGGGGAGAGCCGCCTGACTCTTTGATGATCTGGTTTGACGGAAAAGCTGTGACTACTCTTGGTCAGGGTCTGTGGGAATATTCAATTCCTTCTTCATTCACTGTAACCACAGGAAGAAAGCCGCTGAAGGTTACAGCCTGGAAAAAGGGTAAAGCAAGGACCACTATCACGAGGTTCATGATCGTTCTTTCTGACAAAATACCTGTGAGGAATAAATTCAGGGTCATTAACACTTATCCGCACGACAGGAATGCGTTTACTCAGGGGCTCTTCTATGACAGGGGCGTGTTTTATGAAGGCACCGGCCAGGAGACAGGCTCTAGTCTCAGGGAGGTGGAACTTACAACCGGAAAGGTGCTCAGGCAGCTGAACCTTGAACCGCCTCTTTTTGGCGAGGGCATAACCCTGTTCGGTGACCGTATATACCAGGTAACATGGAGATCAAAAGTAGGATTTGTTTATGACAAGACCACTTTCAGCCAGATAAACAGAATTTACTACCAGTCTGAAGGCTGGGGGCTTACAACTATGAATGACAGGATCGTGATGAGTGACGGCACAAATGTCCTCTGGTTTATGGACCCGGAGATGTTTACCGTTGTTTCGAGGCTTGAAGTTTATGATAACGAGAAGAAGGCCGAACAGCTTAACGAGCTTGAGTACATCAATGGGGAGATCTGGGCAAATATGTGGATGACCGACCTGATAGCGAGGATCGATCCGGTTTCGGGAAAAGTGCTCGGATATATCGACCTTAAGGGGATACTGAAAGACTCAGAAACTGACACCAGCGTGGATGTTCTGAATGGTATAGCTTATGACAGGGAAGGGAACAGGATCTTTGTCACCGGTAAAAACTGGCCGAAACTGTTTGAGATAAAGATCACCGAATGATCCTGGTGCCGTAAACCACATTCACGGCAGCTGGAATGATACTGAATTCAGCTGGTGTATGGCCCAGCGATTCACCGTCGGCTTCAAGATAAAGGGGAGACTCAGATTCAACGCGAAGATTTTTTGTGCGGTACCCGTCTATTTTCGGGTGGCTGAGGATTGTTCCATCATAAAGCAGCTTAAGGCTTTTTATGATCTCGATCCTGCCCATTTCCTTTATTACGGTCACATCCAGCAATCCGTCATCAGGCACTGCTTCCGGGGTTTGTCTCATACCTCCGCCGCAATACCTTCCATTGCCTACGTTAATCGAGAATACATTGTAATTCTTCTTAAGTCCGTCAATTACTATATCAGTCTTAACATTACTGTACGATATCAGGCTTGACAGCAGATTATAGAAATAGAGCGCCTGGCTGCTCCGTCCCTTATCCTTCTGTTTGTTCGTCTTTTTTACAACGATCGATTCAAAGCCGAGTCCTGCTATATTGATAAAGTATCTTGTATGTGGTTCATTTTCACAATGATATTTTACTTTTCCGATATCATGAAGCATTGTCTTGTTTTCTTTTATCACATTCACCGAGCCTTCATACACCAGAGGTATCCCGAACATCCTTCCCCAGTCATTGCCTGTACCCACAGGTATCATGCCGATGGTTATATCCTTTGAGGAGCAATAATCCTGGGTAAAGATCCCATTGACAACTTCATTGAGCGTCCCGTCACCACCTACGGAAATTATTTTCCTGAAGCCTGTATTAATGGCTTTTCTGGCAGAATCTATCGCATGGCCTTTTTTCTGGGTGAATTGCGCATATACAGGGATGTTCTCTCTTTCAAACAGCCCTGAAATTCTGTCCCAGTCTCGCATGCCCTTGCCGTTACCGGCATTGGGATTTACTACGGCATACCATTCCTTCAATACAGGATTATCCGACATGTGCGATCAGGTTTTAAGTACTGCAAATATGCAAATAAAACCCATACGGTTGTGTTAATAAGATGTTGAAAACCCCAAAAAAATTGTTTACAATTACGCCTTTGCCTTCCGGAGGCAGTGGAGCTATTAATAGTAAATTTGAAGCTCGAAACAAAACCAAAAAACAGAAGGAACCAGATGGGAAGGATTATAGCAATAGCGAATCAGAAGGGCGGAGTGGGAAAGACGACAACTGCAATAAACCTGGCTGCCAGCCTTGCAGCTCTGGAAAAGAAAGTACTCATCGTTGATGCTGATCCCCAGGCAAATGCTACTTCGGGAATAGGCGTGGATAACCGTAAAATAACCAGCACCATATATGATTGTCTGATTGACGGGAAGGAACCGGGAGATACTATAATGGGATGCGAGGTGGAGAATCTTTCACTGATGCCTTCAAATATTGACCTTGTTGGCGCTGAAATAGAAATGCTCGACAGACCTTCCAGGGAAAAGATCCTTAAAACCGTTCTTGAAAAGATCAGGAACAATTATGATTATCTGCTGATCGATTGTTCACCATCCCTGGGACTTCTTACTGTAAATGCCCTTACTGCGGCCAATTCGGTCATCATCCCGGTGCAGTGTGAGTACTTTGCCCTTGAAGGCCTTGGTAAATTACTGAATACAATTAAGATAATCCAGAATAACCTCAATCCCGAGCTCGAGATTGAAGGTTTTCTTCTTACAATGTACGATGCCAGGCTCAGGTTATCAAACCAGGTGGCCGAGGAGGTGAACAAGCATTTCCAGCAGATGGTCTTCAGAACGGTCATCCAGAGGAACGTAAAGCTGTCGGAAGCCCCGAGCTTCGGGCAGCCGGCTATACTTTATGACGCCGATTCGCGGGGTACGGTGAACTATCTGAGTCTTGCAAAAGAACTGATAGAGAAAGAGGATGCCAGACTGAAAACAGCCTAGAATAAGCAACTGACATGACAAAAAAGAATGCATTGGGAAGGGGCCTTGGTGCCCTGATAGACGGAGTTGAAAAAGAGGTTCTTGAAAAAAAAGTTGAAGTGAACCAGGATATTTCGGTAGATGCCATTGAGAGCAACCCGTTCCAGCCAAGAACGAGCTTTGATGAGCAGTCTCTTGACGAGCTTGCAGCATCAATAAAAAAACTTGGAATTGTTCAGCCTCTTACAGTCAGGGAGACAGGAACCGGACGTTTTCAGCTTATTGCCGGCGAAAGACGCCTGAGGGCCGCCAAAAGAGCCGGGCTCACACATGTTCCTGCATATATACGAACAGCAGATGACCAGGCAATGCTCGAACTTGCGCTGGTTGAGAATATCCAGCGCGAAGACCTTGATGCTGTTGAGGTTGCGATCAGCTTCCAGCGCCTTATTGAAGAGTGCAGACTGACGCAGGAAGAACTTAGTGACAGAGTGGGTAAGCAGAGATCCACGGTAGCCAACTACCTCAGGCTTCTGAAATTGCCTGCAGAGATACAGCTTGGCATTCGCAACAAGCAGCTGATGATGGGTCATGCAAGAACCCTTATAAGCATTGAAGATCCTAAAAAACAAATTGCTATCTATTATAAGATAGTCGACGGGGAACTCTCCGTGCGTCAGGCCGAAGAGCTGGTGCGTCAGCTGCAATCGGAAAAAATAAAGGACCCTGCCAGGGTTGAAAGGAAACAAAAGCTTAACGAGGATTTCTCGAAGCTGTCCGACCATCTATCGAACATATTTGCTGCCAGAGTGAACTTCCGGATCAATGAACTGGGCAAGGGGAAAATTGTCATCCCGTTTGAGAATCCTGAGGAGATGGAGCGCATTTTGGGAATATTTGACCGCCTGAACTCCTAAAATAATTATCTTTGTCGCGCCGTTTATAATCTGTATTGAAGGCGTGTCATAAAATATTTATTCTTCTTTTGGGGATGTTGCTTTTCTCCCGGCAAAACAACATCGCGCAGGATTCATTGTCTGTAAAGCCAGATAAGAAGAAAGAAAAGACTGAATTCATAGCCGATCCGCAGAGAGCCACGATGCTCGCGCTTACACTGCCGGGGCTGGGACAGATCTACAACAGGAAATACTGGAAAGTGCCGATAGTCTACGCCGGTTTTGGCGGCCTGGTCTATTCAATAGGTTATAATTCAGCGCTTTACACAAAATATATGAAGGCATACCAGGATTTCATAGATCTTATTCCCGAGACCGACTCATACCTGGAGGTGCTCGATTTTGCAGATCCAAGGGAATATGATCCTGTTCTTTATCCCGAATCATATAATGCCTCTTATTACGCTCACTATCAGGAGGGCATGCTCAGGCAGATAGATTATAACAGGAAGTACCGCGATCTTTCATATATTGGAATTGCATTATGGTACATGGTAACGGTGCTGGATGCAAATGTTGACGCGAGCCTGTTCAATTATGATATCAGCGACAATCTCGCTATTATTGTAGCGCCGGTTCAGGTGCCCTCATCAGCAACAGGGTTGGGAGTAAATATAAGCATGCTGGTTAATTTCTAAATGAAAGGATGGATGATGAATAAAGGATATTTAATAATAATTGTATTTTTTACACTTATAAGCACCAGGGCGTTTCCTTCTCCTGATACAATAATAATCAGGTCCGATCCGAATGCCGAAAAAATTGCTGCCGACCTCGACAGCCTGGTAAACAGCTGGTATGTAAGGATGGCAATGCTGAATAATCCCAATACATTTTCGGATGACACTGCAGGCGTGCAATACCCTGACTCAGTATACAGGAGCCGGCTCGACAAGGTGAAATCCATAATCAGGCTTCCGTACAACAGCATTATCAGGAACCACATACATGTATATACGGTTAAGCAGCGCGACAAGTTCAGCGCAGTACTCGGAATGAAGGATTATTATTTCCCGATGATCGAGGATATCTTCGATTCTTACGGTCTGCCTGCAGAACTCAAGTACATGGCCGTTATTGAATCGGCTCTCAATCCCAATGCAGTCTCAAGGGCAGGTGCCACAGGTCTCTGGCAGTTCATGTACAGCACAGGCAGGTTTTATGGCCTCACGATAAATTCGATAATCGATGAGCGAAGGGATCCCGTAAAGTCGACACACGCCGCTGCGAAATACATCAAGGACCTTTATGCGATATACAACGACTGGATACTGGTGATCGCTGCTTATAACTGCGGACCGGGAAATGTCAACAAGGCGATCAGGCGTTCAGGGAACAAGAAAGACTACTGGGAGATATTCTACAGGCTCCCGCGAGAAACAAGAGGCTATATACCACAGTATGTTGCAGCAGCTTACGGGATTAACTATTATGCTGAACATAATATCAGGCCGCTGCCTCTCAATATACCGGTTTCAACCGATACCATTATGGTCAATAAGGATATTCATCTTGCACAGATCTCAGAGGTAATGAAAATCCCTTACGGAGAGCTTCGCGCTTTGAATCCTCAGTACAGAACCGGCCTCGTTCCCGGCTCAGCCAAACCCCTCTCGCTTACACTGCCTATGAGCCATCTGGGAGATTTTATCGATTTGAATGACACAATAAGAAACTACAAGCCCGATGTCTATCTCAACAGCACAACGAGAATTGTAGATCCTTCGAGATCTACATATGTCCCTGCTGACATCAAGGGAAAGACAAGGCTGACATATACGGTAAAGGAGGGAGATAATCTCGGGTATATTTCAGAGTGGTACCGCGTGGGATTGTCGGAGCTGAAATACTGGAACAACCTATACCGCAACACCATCTACATCGGGCAGAAGATAGCCGTTTATGTTGATCCTTCAAGATCGGAATACTTCTCGAAAGTGAATTCAATGTCGTTTGCCGATAAACAGGCAATGATTGGAAAGACGGTGCCGGCGAACACAGTCACAGCATCAAATAATTTCACAACAGAAACAGATGGAGACTTTATTACATACACGGTACGTTCAGGAGACACAATCTGGGATATTGTGAAACTGTATGACAATGTGACGACAAGCGATGTGCTTACCCTTAACAATATCAGCAATCCTGATAAGATACAGGTTGGCCAGAAACTTAAGATAAAGAAGAAGAGCTGATCCCTGACTGATATATGCGCCCTTTCAGGTCGTTTTTATTGCTTTTCATTATCATGGCCTGTCTTACAGGCCTCTTTTTTGTTTTCCCTGAAAGCAGGCTGTTCCCGGGTCCGGAGGAGTTTCTGCCTGCAGCTCTTGCAGATCTGAAACCGGGTTCAGGCAAAGCCGGGGAAATAGCTGTTACTGACAGCCCCCCTGAAACGATTCAGTCCGGAGACACAATACATTCTGATACACTCCCATATGAGGAGCCTCCCGATCCCCTGGCTCCTTTCCTCGATTCATTGAAGGCATCAAAAGGCCAGGTGAGAGTGATGTACTATGGCGATTCGCAGATCGAGGGCGACAGGATAACTTTTTACCTCCGCCAGCTTCTTCGCAGCGGCAGGGAAGGTACCGGTCCGGGATTATTTCTGCTTTCAATGCCGGTCATGTACACAAAATCACTGTGGCTGAAATCATCCGATAACTGGGTGCGGTATAATTCGGTTTCGTACAGGGACGGTGAACTGAGCCATAACAGGCTGGGACCCTTCATGACCATCTGCCGGTATCTGCCCGAAGGTGAAACATCTCCTGAACCCGTGCATGCTTATGCAAGGATACGACCTTCGGTTTTTGCGGACTCTTCCGTTGCAGGATTTGAGAAGCTCAGGCTCTTCTACAGCAATGCTTCGGACGAAGTGAAGCTGACCATTAAAGCAAATGATTATCAGGTTTATACGGGTTTTCTTGAACAGGGAGCGGATGTTAAGGAAATAACAACAGATCTTTTGGAGGCCGGCGACATACTTCTCGAATTTGATGGAACGACAAGCCCTGATATACTGGGAATAAGCATTGAAAGCAAAACAGGCATAATCGTGGATAATATTCCCAGGAGGGGAAGTGCGGGACTTGAATTCACATTGGTTGACAGGGAGAACCTGAGACAATCGTTCAGCCTTCTCTCACCCGATCTTATAGTTCTGCATTACGGATTAAATATTGTAAGGAACATCAGGAAGGAGTATAATTATTACAGGCAGGGACTCTACCGTCAGCTTAGCCTTCTTAAAGAAGTTGCCCCCGGCACCACCGTGATGGTGGTCGGGGTAACTGATATGGCAGCTGTTGATGGTGACAGCATAGTTTCATACAGTAATATTCCCGCGATAATAGATGCCCAGAGAAATGCTGCATCTGATGCCGGGGCTTCGTTCTGGGACCCTTATGAAGCAATGGGGGGAGCATCTTCAATCGTCACATGGGCAAGGAAGAGACCTCCACTTGCCCAGACCGATTATGTCCACTTCACCTACCCCGGAGCTGATACACTGTCACAGATGCTTGCCGATGCAATATTCAGATCGGTCGAGGCAGATACTCTGACACTTGCACATGAAGCTGATGCCCTGATGGCCGATGATGTCATGCAGGAAGTTTTACTTACTGAAGAAGCAGGGGAAGAGAACCCCGTACTGGCAATCTTCAGGCAGATCTTCAGGTACGATGAGGATCGGCCGTTTATTTTCACTGCACCGGCCTTCTGGCTATTCTTCCTGCTGGTCCTGGCCGGATATTCGCTTTTGTATAAAAAACTGTTCCTCAGGCACTTTTACCTCCTTCTTGTGAGCCTCTTCTTTTACTACAAATCGGGAGGGCTGTTCCTCTTCCTGCTGGTGCTTGTTACCATAATTGATTACACATGCGGTATTCTGATATTCCGATCAGGGAAGAAATTCAATAAAAAGCTATTTATAATTATAAGTATTTTGTCCAACCTGGGAATCCTTGCATATTTCAAATACACAGGATTCATTGTCGATTCGGTTAACCAGCTTTTCGGAACTGACTTCAAGGTATATGATTTTCTTGCATCCTTTTCGAATTCGCTTCTGGGAACAGAATTTGACATAAGCAATATCATACTTCCTGTAGGGATCTCCTTTTTTACCTTTCAGTCGCTAAGCTATACGCTGGATGTTTACAGAGGCAGGCTTGAACCCGTAAGGAACATTGCTGATTTCGGGTTTTACGTTTCATTTTTCCCCCAGCTTGTTGCAGGACCCATTGTCAGGGCGTCTGAATTCATACCGCAGCTTTACCGGGATTTCAGTTTGTCAAAGAGGGAGTTCAGCCATGCTCTGTTCCTTGTCTCAAAGGGGCTTATCAAGAAGATGATCATTTCTGATTTCATTGCGACAAACTTTGTTGACAGGGTTTTTGACCTGCCGGCACTCTATTCAGGCTTTGAAAACCTTATGGCAATTTATGGATACGGGCTTCAGATCTACTGCGATTTTTCAGGATATACTGATATAGCGATCGGCCTGGCACTTATTATGGGATTCAGGCTTCCAGTCAACTTCAACTCGCCTTACAAGGCGTCAGATATAAGTGATTTCTGGAAGCGGTGGCACATTTCGCTTTCGAGATGGCTGAAGGACTACCTCTATATACCTCTCGGAGGAAACCGGAAAGGGAATATCAGGACAGGTATAAACCTGATGATCACGATGCTGCTGGGAGGGTTATGGCACGGTGCCAGTCTCAGGTTTGTAATATGGGGAGGGCTTCATGGCGCAGGCCTGGTGATAAGCAGAATATGGGATTCAATAACAGGCGGCAGGATGAAGAAGGGTCGTTTCGGAAGAGCCGTTGCAGTATTTATCACATTTAATTTTGTGAGCTTCTGCTGGATCTTTTTCAGGGCGCAGGATATGGAATCTGTCCGGTTGATGCTTATGCAGATCGTTGAGAACTTCTCTCCCGGATCATACATGACCGTCCTGCCGGCTTATGCTGCTGTATTTCTTCTGATGATCACAGGGTATACCATTCATTTTCTTCCTGAAAGAGTAAAGGAATCTTACAGGGGGCTTTTCATAAAGATGCCGCTTGTGCTGCAGCTGATGGTCATAATATTGGTTGCAGTCTTGCTCTACAGCATGAGGACGACCGATATAATGCCGTTTATTTATTTCAGGTTCTGAAAGTGCACGTACCCACCCCAAACCCCCTCTGCTTATCTACACGTACCCACCCCCAAACCCACTCTGCTTTACTACACGTACCCACCCCAAACCCACTCTGCTTATCTACACGTACCCACCCCCTTAATCCCCCTCCCTGCTGTCGCAAGGAGGGGGAAATAACTGACATATAATGTTTTACACCCCCTTCCTTACGAAGTAGAGGGCCGAGCGTTAAGAAATAGCCCGGTGGGCTATTTTAGCGAGGAGCCGGCCTGCAGGAAGGGGGTTGGGGGATGGGTACATGTGATCCGGAGAGGGGACTGAGGGGGTGGGTACGTGTACTACAAATATGTCTCAGAACTGTCGTCTTTCACGAACGGTGCTATTGCCCGTTTGTAGATACCCTGGACATAGGCAATTGCCATGCCGTAGTTGGTTATGGGGATTCCTGCCCTTATCGCCGGCTGCAATCTGTTGTGCAGCTGCCTGCGGGTTATCATGCAGCCGCCGCACTGGATCACCATTGCATAATCTGTTATCGGGCGCGAAAGGATATCAAGTCCTGCAACTACATCATATTCAAGTTTTTTGCCCGTATAGCTGGAAACCCACCGCGGGATTTTTGTCCTGCCTATGTCATCACAGGCTACGTGGTGAGTGCATGATTCAAGGATAAGAACCCTGTCGCCATCTTTTAATTCTGAAATTTTCGGAGTGCCTTTCAGGTAATTGTCGAAATCGCCCTTGAAGCGGGCAAGCATAATGCTGAAGCTGGTGAGGGGAATATCCTTTGGTATTGATGCATCAGCCTTTTTAAAAACCTGTGAGTCGGTTATGGCCAGGGCTGGTCTTATTCCTGTCTTTTTCAGGAAGGCATCAATTTCTCTCTCCTTCAGGACTATTGCAACAGCATCATTATCAAGTATATCCCTTATTGCCTGAACTTGCGGCAGGATAAGTCTTCCGGCAGGAGCTTCAACATCAATGGGAGTGATAAGAATAACTATATCGCCGTATTTTATCAGATCGCCCAGAAGGGTTGGTGTTTTGAAAGAATGTTCCGGAATAGTTGACTTAATGAGGTTTATAAGCTCCTGGTAATTGCGCTTGTCGGCAGATGAGAATTCAAGGACCTCAATTCCGGTTTTGTTCTTAACCTCTTCTCTGAATATTTCTGTCGGCCGGTCAATATCTGATTTATTGTGGATAATGATATAGGGTATATCCTGCCTGTCAAATTTCTCAATAAGGTCGTCTTCATTTTTGTCCCAGGTATTTCCGGCAACAACAAGAACCGCAAGATCTATGATGTCGAGGGTTCGGAGAGTCCTGTCAACTCTCTTCTCTCCAAGCTCCCCCGAATCGTCAATACCTCCCGTATCAACAAGAATTACAGGACCGAACCCGGTTATCTCAAAGGATTTTTTTACCGGATCAGTCGTAGTTCCGGCATGGTCGGAGACAATTGCAATATCCTGCCCGGCAAGGCAGTTGATGAGGCTGCTCTTTCCGTAATTGCGCCGGCCATAGATACCGATATGAGGTTTAGAGTCTCTGCCTTTTGACATATGCTCTTTATTCAATTTCTAGGTCATCAAGTGAAAAGCCCAGCTTCAGCAGATTCCCGGGCTTAAGAATAGTCTCCAGCTTTGAGGGATCGATTGCCTTGATGGTATTGTTTGCCTCAAAGATATCAACCTTTTTTTCTTTCATCAGCCTGGCCAGCTCTGCGGCTTTATGATAGCCGATGTGAGGAGTGAGTGCTGTGGTCACGGAGGGACTGCGCATAAGTGCCTCATAGCCTGCTGATTCATTAACCTTAAGTCCTTCAAGCAGGTTGGCCAGCAGTGTTTTATCGCACGCTATAAGAAGTTTCAGGCTCTCGATTACTGAGGCTCCGATAACAGGGAGGTATGCATTCAGCTCCAGCGTTCCCTGCCCGCATAACGAACTGATAAGGAGATCGTTTGAGTAAACCTTGTGTGCGGCAGAGATCACAAATTCAGGTATTACCGGGTTTATTTTTCCGGGCATGATCGAGCTTCCAACCTGTTTATCAGGTATTGTCATTGTCCTGTGCCCTGAAATGTCGGAAGCCAGAAGCCGGAGGTCGGAGGATATTTTTTCAAGGTTGACTGCGTGTGCCTTGAGTATTGAATGGATTTCAACCCATTTATCGAGGTTGGCAGTCGTATCTGCAAGGTTTTCTCCGTGTGATAGTTGCAGTCCGGTGAGCGCCCTCAGTTCCGGGATCACTTCCATAATGAAAAAACGCGGGATAGCCACACCGGTTCCGATCGCCCCTCCTCCGAGGTTCACCTGCTTGATCCTCTCAAAGCATTTTGATACTCTCCACCAGTCGCGGGAGAGGGCGTCATTGTAGGTGCTGAATAGCAAACCGAACGAAGATGGTACTGCCTCCTGCATCTGCGTGTACCCGGGACGAAGTTTTTCCCTGTTCTCCTTTTCAAGCATTTCAATCTTCTGCCGGAGCTCATTGATTGAATTTTCAAGAGACTGGAAAAGTCTCATCGCTGCAACGGTAAGAGCAGTGGGAATTACATCATTGGTCGACTGGTATATGTTCGCATGTTCGGTCGGATCAATATAAGTGTAATTTCCACACTTATTCCCGGTTTTGATAAGGGCCAGGTTAGCTATTATTTCATTGATATTCATGTTGATGCTTGTTCCCGCACCACCCTGTACAGCGGGAACTATGAAATGATTGAAATGATCTCCTTTTGCAACTTCTCCAGCAGCAGAAATCAGGGCATCAAGTATGGCATCATCGATAATCCTGAGAGGCGGATTTTTCCCGATTTTCTTTATTGCAGCATCCCGGAATTTCCTGTAAGTATTATAGCAGGCCAGTTTCGTTATTCCAACTGCTTTGTACCATTCTAACGGGAATGGCGAAGTATCGGGGAAATTCTCTTTCGCCCTCAGTGCATGTATCCCGTAAAGTGCATCTGCAGGTATTCTTCTTTCACCAATACTATCTGATTCAATCCTGTACATTTTCAGAAAATTATCTCTGTGTCACTCTGTGCCTGCTCTGTGTCTCTCTGTGTAAGTTCTTGAATATTAGTTACACAGAGTTCCAAAGAGGTCAAATTGTTGTGGCTCCTGAGACAGGTCTGGCATAAGCCACCACATCAGATCCGGTGATTTCATCCCTGCACAAAATAATCAGTCTTTCAAGCACGTTCCTGAACTCTCTGATATTGCCGGTCCAGGTGATCTTCTGAAGCTCTTTTATTGCATCAGGCTTTATTATCTTCCTGCTCATGCCGTATTCCTTGCAGATCATGGAGTTGAAATGGTCTGCCAGAAGCGGGATATCCTCGGCTCGCTCATTGAGTGCCGGCACATGTATAAGGATCACGCTCAGGCGGTGGTAAAGGTCTTCCCTGAAGCCGTTCTTCTCTATCTCATTTTTGATATTCTTGTTTGTTGCAGTCACAATTCTCACATTGACATGGATATCCTTGTCTGAGCCAACCCTGGTTATCTTGTTCTCCTGGAGCGCCCTGAGCACCTTGGCCTGTGCAGAGAGGCTCATATCGCCGATCTCATCCAGGAAAAGTGTTCCTCCGTTTGCCTGTTCAAACTTCCCGATACGCTGCTTTATTGCCGAGGTAAAGGAACCTTTCTCGTGTCCGAACAGCTCGCTTTCAATGAGTTCTGATGGTATGGCGGCGCAGTTTACTTCCACAAAAGGAGCCTTTGCCCTGCTGCTTTTTTCATGTATCTGGTGAGCAACAAGCTCCTTGCCTGTTCCGTTTGCTCCGGTAATGAGAACTCTTGCTTCGGTAGGCGCAACCCTGTCGATCATCTCCTTCACCTTCACTATAGCCGGTGACTCACCGACGATCTCATACATCCTGCTGACCTTGTTCTTAAGTACCTGCGTCTGGGTGATAAGTGTCGATTTATCCAAGGCATTGCGGATGGTGATCAGCAGCCTGTTGAGGTCAAGCGGCTTCTCAAGGAAGTCGTATGCGCCCTTCTTAATAGCCTCAACTGCTGTATCGATATTGCCATGGCCAGAGATCATCACAACGGGAGTAACCGTTGAAATACCCATGAGCTTTTCAAGCACCTCGATACCGTCCATCTTCTGCATCTTGATGTCGCACAGCACTATATCATATGTGTTGTTCGAGAAAAAATCGATCCCTGTCGGTCCGTCCTCAGCCAGATCAACCTCATGCTTCTCGTATTCCAGAACCTCCTTCAGGGTGTTCCGGATCGCTTTCTCATCGTCAATAACAAGGATTTTAGACATAATTATTTATAAAAATATTTAAAAGGCATCAGGCGTCGGGCGTCAGGCGTCAGGGTTTGAATTTTATGGCCTGTAGGCTGAAGCCTGTCGCCTTCAGCCTATCCTGAGTATCTCAGCCATTTCCACATCTCCTTGTACGAAGTTTTCTTACCGTACATAAGTATGCCTGTGCGGTAGATCTTTGCAGCCATCCACACGCATGTGATAAAAGTGATCAGCATCAGGAACATTGATATGGCCAGCTGCCAGTACGGGACTCCGAATGGTATTCTTGCCATCATTACAATGGGGGAGGTGAATGGTATTATAGAGAACCAGAAGGCAATTGAGCTTTCAGGATTCTGCATTGTTCCCATTGCCACCATCAGGGCAAAGATGATCGGAATTGTAACAGGAAGCATGAACTGCTGTGTTTCTGTTTCGTTATCCACGGCTGATCCGATTGCGGCAAATATGGAAGCATAGAGCATATAACCTGTTATGAAGTAAAATATGAATGACAGGATTATCAGCAACCAGTCCTGGTTCATTGCGCTGTCAAACAGCCTCGAAAATTCCTGCAGCCCTTTCGACATCTCCTCAACCTGTGGGGCTGAAGCTGCAGCCGGCATATTTTCCTGCATAACGTTCTGAGGCATGGACTGTGCAATCTCTGTGACTCCTTTCCCTTTAAGCACAGTACCCTGGACAACTGCAACTATGCCTATGGTTAAAACAATCCATATCAGGAATTGCGTAAGCCCTACCAGCGCTATCCCGATAATCTTGCCCAGCATCAGCTGGACAGGTTTCACCGACGATACTATAACCTCAACAACCCTGCTTGTCTTCTCTTCGATCACGCCCCGCATCACCATCGATCCGAACATGAACACGAGCATATACATTAGGAATCCGCTGATATATGCCAGTGCCATAGCGATCCCCGTACTGGTGCTTTTCTGTTCTCCCGAATCATCAATACGTATCGTCTGCACTGAAACAGAGGTTTTTACATTCTTAAGTATTTTATCAAGATCCTGGATATTGTAAGCCAGCAGCTTTTGCTTCTCGATCTCTTTCTCAAGTGAACCTGAAATATGTTCCAGCAGAGTCAGATCAGGTTGTTTTTTGGATATGAACTGTATGGCATTGGGAGTATTGACTACCTCCGGAGATATCCACAGGATGCCGTAATAACCTGCCGTATCAAATGTTTGTTTAAGGATTTTTAAATCAACGCCCGGCAGATATACAAAATCAGCATCTTTTGTATCAGGGATAACATTTACAAACAGATCTGTGCCGTCTTCAACAACGGCTATCTTCTTGAATTCCCTGTCGCCGGTAGCCATGAGAATTGTAGGGACAATGATAATTGCCGCCATCAGGAGCGGTGCCAGGATGGTCATTATGATAAATGACTTCTTCCTTACCCTGGTCATGTATTCCCTGTTTATTATAACGGATATTTTGTTCATAATGAGAATTTTCTGGGATTAATTACGTGATTCTACAACCCGTATGAATATTTCATTCATTGAGGGAAGGGCAGGATTGAACGAGATGATCTTTCCTGATTTCATTACAGTGCCCACGATATCATTTGTAGTCGTATTGCCTTCAGCTTTGATCCTTACTGTACTTCTGTTGTTTTCAAACAGTGTGTTGATGACTCTAAACTGTCCGTTTCCTTCGAATCTGACCTCACCGTCGAATACAAGCTCATACTCGCTGGCTGCCCATTTATTGCGTATCTCATCCACGCTTCCCTCAAGGATGGTCTTAGCTTTGTTGATGAGAGTGATATTATCACACAGCTCTTCAACCGAACCCATGTTATGAGTGGAGAAAATTATTGTTGCGCCTCTCTCTCTCAGGAAGAGGATCTCATTCTTGATTATATTGGCGTTTACAGGATCGAAGCCTGTAAAAGGCTCATCGAAGATTATGAGCTTCGGTTCATGCAGTACTGTTGTAATGAACTGTAATTTCTGCTGCATGCCTTTGGAAAGCTCCTCGACTTTCTTCCCCCACCAATCGACAATATCCAGTTTCCTGAACCAGTATTTAAGCCTTTTCACGGCTTCTGCCTTTGTCAGTCCTTTCAGCTGGGCAAAATAGACAGCCTGTTCGCCCACTTTCATTTTCTTGTACAGCCCGCGTTCCTCAGGAAGATATCCGATAAACTGGACATCTTCAGGAAGGAGCTTGCGGCCGTTCATGAATAGTTCGCCGGTATCAGGACCAGTGATCTGGTTGATGATCCTGATGAGCGTCGTCTTGCCGGCGCCGTTTGGACCAAGCAGTCCGTAAATGCATTGTTCAGGCACCGATATGCTCACATTATCGAGTGCCGTGAAACTGCCGAACTGTTTGGTGATGTTCTTTGCTTCAAACAGAGACATAGAGGTTTTTATTAGATTATTAAATGAAGGTCAAATATATGAAAACTCCTATTCAAAATATCCTCTCATCCTTTCGAAAAAGCCTTTGTCGTCTTTGTCTGGTTTTGGTGTAAACGTGCCTGACTCTTTGAATTTCTCGATTATCCGTGCTTCGTCGCGTGAAAGACTTTTCGGTATCCACACGTTGACGTTGACCATCAGGTCGCCTCTTCCATAGCCGTTTACTTCCGGCAGGCCTTTGCCCCTCAGGCGGAGTATTTTTCCGGGCTGGGTTCCCGGTTCTATTTTGATCTTGACATTATTTTCAATCGTTGGCACTTCAACGTGTGCACCAAGTACAGCATCGGGGAAGCTTATGAACAGGTTATAGATCAGGTCGTTGCCTTCTCTTATAAGGTCCGGGTGCGATTCTTCGTCAATCACCACCAGCAAGTCGCCGTGCACGCCGCCTCTCCGGGCTGCATTGCCTTTTCCCGAAACCGTCATCTGCATTCCCTTGCTTACCCCTGCAGGTATGTTGATCTTGATGATATCTTCCTTCTGGACCATTCCCTCTCCGTAGCATGTATTGCATTTTTTGGTTATGGTCTTCCCCTCGCCGCCGCATGCCGGACAAACCGAAGTGGTCTGCATCTGTCCAAGCATCGTATTGGTTACTCTCGTAACATGTCCCGATCCGCGGCATGTGGTGCATGTGGATAAGCTGTTTGAGTCGGCAGCCCCTGATCCACCGCATGTTGTACAGGTATCATACCGTGATACCTTTATCTTTTTCTCTGTTCCGTTTGCTATTTCCTGGAGCGACAGTTTGACCTTGACCCTGAGATTGGTTCCCTTGTTGACTCTTCTGCCTCCCCGCCTGCTGCTGCTAAAATCTCCGAAGCCCCCGAATGCATCTCCGAAGATATCCCCGAATGATGAGAAGATATCCTCCATTGTCATGCCGCCCCCCTGGAATCCGCCTGCTGAACCGCTCATCCCTGCATGACCATACCTGTCGTACCTGGCTTTCTTTTCATCATTGCTCAGTACTTCATAGGCTTCTGCTGCCTCTTTGAAGAGTTCTTCAGCTTTTTTATCGCCCGGATTCTTATCGGGATGATGTTTCAGCGCCTGTTTGCGGTAGGCTTTCTTGATCTCTTCCTTCGTGGCATTTTTTGATACCCCAAGCACCTCGTAATAATCTCTTTTCCCCATCAGTCTGTTTTTTTGTACGGACACTATTCGCCGACAACAACTTTAGAATGCCTTAAAATTTTATCCTGGAGATAATATCCTTTTTGAATAACATCTATTATCCTTCCTTTTTTATCCTCTTCTTCTACTGTAACTTTTGCAACAGCATCGTGGAGGTCCACGTTGAATGGGCAATTCAGGGATTCAACTTCTTTTATGCCATTCTGCTTCAGGAATTCAACGAACTTGCCATAGATAAGGTCGATACCCTCTTTTACAGCTGTGCAATCAGAACCATCTCCCATATGTGAAAGGGCTCTCTCGAAATCATCCATAACAGGTAGAATGCTAAGAAGCAGGTTTTCGGATGCATATTTCGAAAGCTCCATTTTTTCGCGGAGAGTCCTTCTGCGGTAATTATCGAACTCAGCGGAAACCCGCAAGTACCTGTCCTGCATTTCTGCCAGTTTTTCCTCCGGAGATTTCTCTTCCGGAGCTGGTTTTTCAGAAGAAGGTTGCCCGGTTTCAGTTTCTGTCTGAGGCTGACCCTCATCTCCCGATTCAGGAGCAACAGGCTCTTTGGCTTCGTTACCCTCCTGATTGTCAGTCTTTTCGTTATGATCTTTCGGTACGGAATCGTGCTGATCCGATGTTTTCTTCTTTACCATTACCAGTATAATTTCGATTTAGTATATCATGATCAAGCAAAATGCTTGCCATGGCCGGATAATTGACATTTTGACAGAAGCAGGGAAGGCGTTAAGGCGTTAAGGCATTAAGGCGTTAAGGCGTTAAGGTGTTAAGGCATTAAGGCATTAAGCCCTTATAGCCCTAAAGCCCTAAAGCCCTAAAGCCTTATAGCCCTAAAGCCCTAAAGCCTTATAGCCTTTTAATGTCTGCCCCGATCGCATTCAGCCTTAGGTCTATATCCTGGTATCCGCGATCGATCTGTTCAATATTGTGAATAATGCTTTTCCCATCTGCAGAAAGGGCTGCTATCAGAAGAGCTACTCCTGCCCTTATATCAGGAGAAGACATTACTGTTCCGCGAAGCTTTATTTTCCTGTCTTGACCTATGACCGTCGCACGGTGGGGATCACACAGGATTATCTGAGCGCCCATGTCGATGAGCTTATCGACAAAGAAAAGCCGGCTCTCAAACATTTTCTGATGGATAAGAACAGCCCCTTTGGCCTGGGTTGCTGTCACGAGGAATACGCTCAGAAGGTCAGGAGTGAGTCCGGGCCAGATAGCATCGGCGATGGTCATTATCGATCCGTCAATGAATGTCTCAATTTCATAATGCTCCTGCCTTGGAATGAAGATATCATCACCGCTTCTTTCAATCCTGATGCCCAGCCGCCGGAATGAATCCGGAATTATTCCAAGATTTTCGTAAGAGACGTTTTTTATGGTTATTTCCGATTCAGTCATTGCTGCCAGCCCGATGAAAGAACCGATCTCGATCATATCGGGAAGGATGGTGTGATCACAGCCTTTAAGCTCATTCACTCCATCGATATAAAGAAGGTTTGAACCAATACCATCGATTTTTGCACCCATCGATACCAGCATTCTGCAGAGTTGCTGGACGTATGGCTCACAGGCTGCATTATAGATCGTTGTACGTCCCCGGGCAAGCACGGCTGCCATAATTATGTTGGCGGTGCCTGTTACTGATGCTTCATCCAGGTGAATATATGTACCGTTAAGTGAATCTGCCTCGATCCTGAAAAAAGGATCATCGGCATCAAATTCAAACTTCGCCCCGAGCTTCTGAAAGCCGATCATGTGGGTATCAACCCTGCGCCTGCCTATCTTGTCGCCCCCCGGCCCCGGCACACACGCTTTTCCAAACCTGGCAAGAAGAGGTCCCACAACCATTATCGATCCCCTTAAGCTGTTGCTTTGCGACCGGTATTCACTTGTCAGAAGATAATCAAGATTGATCTTTCCGGCCTGAAAAGAGACAGTTGATTTTGATTCCCTGGTTACCTTAACCCCGAGGGATTCAACGAGCCCGATCAGCCTGTTTACGTCGCTGATAGAGGGTATGTTTCTGATTGTGACAGTTTCGGATGTAAGGAGTGCAGCACAGATTACCTGTAATGCTTCATTTTTAGCACCCTGCGGGAATAATTCACCTTTAAGCGGCTTCCCGCCCTGAACAATGAAAGTACCCATTAATGCCGACTATATCCTTTTTTCTTGTTGAATTGCTTATTCTGCTGTTTGCCGTGAGGTTTTCCCTGTGGCTTCTTCCTGGGCTGAGGCGGCAGCAACTCCCTGACTTCAAGTATCTTAACTCCCTCAGTTACTTTAAGCTTCCCCCTGGAAAGTAATTTCATGTCGCCGATGATCACCTCATCGGGAACCTGATTACGGTTCCATGTAATGTAAGATTTCTTCATCTGGTTCAGGATCAGAGAAGTGAGATATTCCTTTTCCTCACCATCTTTCATTTCGCTTGCGGCATCGATCATAATTTCAATGATACGTCCGTAATGAAGAAATCTTATGTTGCCCTGCTGGTATGGGATCTGTTTGGGCTTCTCAACAAACTTTTCGGGTTCGGGAATCAGGTATGGCGAATCAATATCCAGTTCAAAATCGGCAATAAGTGCAAGATGGTCCCACAGCTTGTGCTTGAAATCGCCCTCATCGCGAAGGTGTGGATTGAGATTTCCCATGACCGAGATTATTGTCCTGGCGGCCCGGTTCCTTTCAGGCCTGTCTTCTATGGTCTTCATATGATCGACCATCTTCTGCACATTCCTGCCATATTCAGGCAGTGACATTCTCTTCCGCTGGGTATTGTAGTCGTAGCTCATAACCTCTTTTTTGCAAAGCTAATAATTAAACTGCAATTAATCATTGACCCCCGAGTACCTTGAAAAGAAGTGTTGTAAGAAAGCCTCCAAGGGCGGAGAGGCCTGTAACTGAGCCTCCTATATGAAATGCCTCAGGAAGCATTGTCTCAGCGATCATGGTAAGCATTGCGCCGGCAGCCATTCCGTCGACCAAGGCAAAAACGGCAGGAGAAACACTTTCAAAGAAGACATTACCGAAAAAAGCCCCTATTCCGGTAATCAGCATAATTGAAGTCCACATCAGAAATATTTTTGTATTTGACATTTTTTGTTTCTTCATTCCTACTGAGCTTGAAAGAGCCTCAGGGAAGTTGGAAAGAAAAAGTCCGGCCAGAAGAGATAAGCTTATGCTTGGATGAATGAGCAGGCTTGATCCGATCACTATGGATTCCGGGATACCATCAAGCATAATGCCGAGCCATATTCCGAGAGATGGGTTTCCGTGTTCTTTAACTTCTTCATTGACGTCTGTTTGTGTTACACCTGGTTTCCTGACTTCGAAGTGTTCCAGAGCCTCATCGTACCACTTTTGAGATACCTCTGCAGGTATTTCTGTTGTAAGCTTAAGAAGATGCAGTTTTTCTGTAACCAGTGTTCTTATTTCCTTTGAAAGGTTCGGGTTCAGGGTTATTACCCGGTCAAGGGATTCCTTGTTTATTACCCATACATGCATGTCGCTTTTTACCACAACGGTATACTTATGAGTAGTCTCTGTCATTAATTCAACTATTCCATAAGTATCATTCGGTTTAAGCATACCTGCCACATCATTTTTACTGTCGTCCATAATAATGGCCTGACCATTTTCAATTATGAAAAACAGATCACCGGGATCTCCTTCGTGTACCATAAGCTTTCCCTCCCGGTAATGATACCTGTGAAGGTATGGAATCAGAATCTGTGCTTCGGATGGCGACAGATGATGGAAAAACCTCACCTTGCTGAGCTGGTTGAATATCAGTTTCTGGCGCTTGTTCTGCCTCTTTACAATGTGAGTAATGGTGGTGGCTGTTTTTCTTAGAAAACCTCCCCTGCTGTTCACCAGCGCGTTGAGGATTACGAAGAAAACTCCACCAGATATCATGCCTGCTGCCAGGGGATAAAAGTGACCTTTTTCGACAGAAACAGCGACAAGATCAATAGTTAATGCTGCCAGCAAAGCTCCTGCCCCGATAGCCATCATCGATGCCAGGAATTTTGGTTTCGGTGTCCATAAAAAGGCGAGAATTGCACCAAGAGGAAGTGAGACAGCGCTGATTAGACCAAACAGCAAGGCATCCAGTTCTAAAATACCAGTCATTTTCTATCTTTATTATGATGCATTAATGAAACCATTCAGAGTCCGAGAAACTGTATTGCTATTCCTGACAGGAAGATCATTGCGCCCGCAAAAAGGTGACTGTATTTTTCCACAGGTTTCAGGTTGATCCTGCTGAATCCGAGCTTGAATGCGAGCACAACTGCCATCATTGTTGTAATTGTGACTGCGGAAAAAAGGACCGACACAAGCACTGCACCGGGAATGTTGTTTTCCGCAGCAGGATACATAAGAATCGGAATAAGAGGCTCGCACGGCCCGAATAGGAAGATCAGGAACAGGATCCAGGGAGTTGTCCTGACCACGTCGGTTTCATGAACGTGTGTATGCTCCGTGTGATGATCGTGTTCGTGCGAATGTTTCTCTCCGCCAATATGATGATGAGCGTGACTGTGTTTCCTGTTTTTGATAAGGTTCCT
Source organism: Bacteroidales bacterium (assembly GCA_041303415.1). Lineage (GTDB taxonomy): Bacteria > Bacteroidota > Bacteroidia > Bacteroidales > VadinHA17 > LD21. The sequence goes on along the minus strand of JBFYPG010000156.1, from coordinate 8,750 downwards.
TATGCTGATAATCATATATACCAATCCGAATGCAATAAAGAGCCATGCCGCTATGCTGCCCCTGGACGACTCAATATCAACAAGCCTGTTCAGTGAGATTCCGACGGCAATGCCAACCAGGCCAAGGACTACAGAACTGAGAACATGTCCGAGTCCGCAAAGGAATGTAATGAACATTGTCTTTCTCAGCGTCCACTTTTTGGCTTCACTGAGAACGATGAACGGCAGGTAATGATCCGGCCCGAGGATCGTATGCACAAACCCGATCGATACTGCTGTAGCGGACAATAATGCTATTGAATCATTCATCGGGGAATCTGTATTATGCAATTATATTGATTAAATCTGAAAAATATGGTATATCATGGAATAATTTCTTTGACCGCATGACTGCAAGACCGTACGACTGCATGACTACTTATTAAGAATCCAACTTCCGTTTTTGAAAAGATACTCGTGGATATTTACATTCTGTGTGTAAAGCAATGATCTTGAGTCGTTTATGAATTTCATCATCTGGAGGTAGTCAGTTCCGGCAGGGAAAAAATCCGGCTTCTTTTCAAATTCCGAGCACGGCAGGATATAAAATTTCTTATCATAATTTATTATCGGGGCATAAACCCATGTAAGATAATAACCTGCACCTGAAACTTTTACTGCACTGCCAGTCTTCTGCAGGTTGACCCTGAACATGGCACCACCGTCAGTTTTGGGTTTTCGCTGATTCGATACGAAATTTCCAAGCGAATAAACGGCAACCCTGTCATTCTGCAGTGAATCGGCTTTAAGCCAGATCATTTTCTGTATCACATGAGGATGCGAACCGATGATGAGATCAGCTCCTTTTGAGAAGAGGTAGTCAGCAAGTTCGGTTTGTGTTTTTGAGGGAACGGTGTCATATTCATTGCCCCAGTGAAGGAAGAGAACGATGGCATCAGGCTCAAGTGATTTTGCCTTTTCGATATCTGCTGCCATAAGAGTTTTGTCGAGCATATTGACTATCAGCGGATCGGGAACTTTTAATCCGTTCGTGCCATAAGTATAATTAAGGAGAGCAACAGAAAAGCCCGGTTTATTGATCATCAGCGGATTAAGGCTGTCCCTGGCGGCCTTGCTGAGGAAAGTCCCGGTGTGAGGGATGCCCATGCTGTCGAGCCTGTTGATAGTTCCTGTCACACCTGTTCTGCCGCGGTCAGCTGCATGATTGTTTGCAGTGGCAAGACAGTCTATTCCCGCATTGCGGCACGCATCGGCCAGTGCGGCCGGGGAGCTGAACTGAGGATATCCCTTGTAAGGGGGACCTGCCAGGGTAACCTCGAAATTGGCTATTGCAACATCGGCGGCTGAAATTACAGGTTTGATGTACATGAAGACATCGTTGTAATCGTAAGTGCCGGTTTTCAGGTTCTCAGCTGACCAGATCTGGGAGTCATGGCCCATTATATCACCAATGAATAATAGCGAGAGAACCTGTTCTTTGACTGCAGTTGACTGGCCGTTCAGGGTTACCTGCAAACAGCTGAAAATCATTATTATGATTGATATCCTGCGCATTTCTCCCGCCTTTTATCATGTTTGCTCCGGGCACAAAGATAAATTATTTATAACTTTGTCATCTTTGCACGCCTGCACCGTGTAATACTGCAGGTACGAAAATGGAAAAGACGGAATTCAATCATGACATCAGAAGGCTCTCCCTGGCCGGAGTCATAATAACCCTCGGAATAGTATTCGGCGATCTTGGAACAAGCCCTCTCTATACCATGAGGGCAATTATTACCGGAGGGGCTGAAAGCTTCAGCGAACTGCTCATCTACGGAGGACTTTCCAGTATCTTCTGGACACTGACGCTTACAACAACAATAAAATATATCCTGATAACACTGAGGTTTGACAATAATGGTGAAGGAGGGATATTTGCCCTTATAGCGCTGTTTAAGGAAAAGCCGATATGGGCGGCTATACTTACAATGGCGGGAGGGGCAGCACTGCTGGCCGACGGGGTGCTTACACCCGCCATATCGGTAACATCTTCAGTTGAAGGTGTAAAGCTTTTCATGCCTGACTTTCCCGTAGTTCCCATTGTGCTGATAATCCTGGCCGTAATGTTCTTCGTTCAGCAGCTGGGGACCAATTATGCTGAAAAATACCTGGGACCTGTAATGCTTATCTGGTTTACCATGCTGGGGACACTGGGTATCTCCCAGCTGATCTCAAATCCTGATATCCTGAGAGCGCTGAATCCTGTTTATGCATACAGGTTCGTGACGGAATACCCGGGAGGATTCGTCCTGCTCGGAGCGGTTTTCCTGTGTACCACCGGAGCAGAAGCCCTTTATGCAAACCTGGGACAGTGCGGGAAAGGCAATATAAGGCTCTCATGGACATTTGCAAAGGTTGCCCTCCTGCTTAATTATTTCGGCCAGGGAGCATGGCTTCTTGGGAATCTTGACTCAGGGGCAGATGTGAATCCGTTCTTTTCAATGATGCCCGGGTGGTTCCTTGTGCCCGGCATTATCATGGCTGTAGCCGCAGCGGTTATTGCCAGCCAGGCGATCATAAGCGGTTCATTTACCCTTATCTCTGAAGCCATGTCGTTGAACTACTGGCCCAAGATCAGGGTGCTTCATCCCAACTGGGCCAGCCAGCAGGTATATCTGCCGGCAGTTAACTGGTTCATGTGGGCAGCATGCAGCGTTACCGTGGTCATTTTCAGGGAGTCGCTGAACATGGGCGCAGCTTACGGACTTGCCATAAACATCACAGAAATTATGACCACCCTGCTCCTTTCATACTATTTGCTGCAGAAAGGGCTTAATCACAGGATCGTTCTAATCTTTTTCCTTATTTATATATCTATTGAGGGCTGCTTTCTTGCAGCCAACCTCCATAAGTTCGCGACTGGCGGATGGTTCACCATATTGCTTGCATCTTTCTTCTTCCTTGTGATGTTCGGCTGGTATTTCGGACGGAAGCTGAAGAACAGGTATATTTCATTCGCAGAGCTTGACAAGTATCTTGACATGTTCAGGGATCTTAGCAGTGATGAGACTGTGCCAAGGTGTGCAACCAACCTGGTGTACATTATCAGGGCCAACAGGCACGATCAGGTTGAATCAAAAGTGGTCTATTCGATATTCCATAAACAGCCCAAAAGAGCTGATACCTACTGGTTCCTTCATGTTGACAGGGTTAACGAACCAAACAGGTTCAACTACGAGGTCACACATATAATACCGGGAACGCTGATCAGGATTGATTTTTATATCGGCTTCAAGGTTTCACCAAGGATCAACCTCTATTTCAGGGAGGTTCTGGAAGACCTTGTCAAATCCGGCGAGATAAGGCTCAACAGCAGTTACAACTCATTGAAGAAGCATAACATCGGAAGCGATTTCAGGTTCGTACTTATTGACAGGATAATGTCGAAGGATATATCGCTTTCTACGTGGGATAACTTCATACTGTCGCTGCACAATATTGTAAGAAGGCTGGCAGAATCAGATATAAATTCCCTGAACCTTGACCCTACGAATACAATCGAGGAGCAGGTACCTATTCTCATTGACCAGCCTGTGGCAAAAAGGATCAGGAGGATTTGACCTGGCTTCTTCTGAGAATGTTCCAGGCAGTAAGGTAACCTCCGATAATTGCACCTGAAAAACCACCTCCTGTTTTTCCCCATGCTGATGCAAAGTGAAGATTGTCAATTGGTTTGAAAGAGTCAAACAACTTTCTTGAAGGAGTCTGGGCGAAACCATATACTGCTCCTTCCGGGTTAAGGGTATATCTTTTAACTGTTGCCGAAGTTCCGGCATCAGAATACTCTATAGCTTTTGTTATCCCCGGGATCAGCTTTTCAAGCCTTTCAATGAATCCGGCAATTGTCCTATCCTTTTTTGCCCTGTATTCAATGCGCTCAAGGGAGTCCCAGTCTTTCAGATAATCGACACAGCAAATGGCTCCGACGCTTTTTCCGGCAGGAGCCAGCCCTGAATCGATCTGCCCGTAGTCAACGAAAATAAAACTGCGCCGGGAGATTTCACCGGTATTGTTCCTGTGAATGTCGGCCATTGTTTTTATTGAACTGTCAAACAGGGCAGTTGAATAGTACTCATTCCCCAGCTCTTTCAGTGATCTGCTGAAGCCCAGGTAAATTGTCAGAAGGGAGGCTCCCGGCCTCAGGCTGGCTGTTTCCCTGATAAGTTCCGTACCATATTCTTCAGGCAGCATCCCTGCTGATGACATAACCGAATTGTTGGCAATAACATCATTCGCTTCAGCTGTCATCACTGGTGAATCAGGTCCGCTTTTTTTCCGGTACGTTACACCCGTCGCTTTGCCGCCGGCGGTTGAGATTCCTGTAACAATATGATTATAAAGTACTTCTCCTCTGTGGTTATTAATATATGATGCCAGGTAATCAGAGAGTTTCTGTGAGCCTCCTTTAATATAGCTTGCCCCACCGGAATAATAGGCTGACTGTGCTGCTGTGTAATATGCCAGTGACAGCGAATAAGGATCATCGTGGAAATAGCCGAGGTTGCCGAGCAGAATGAGTTTCAGGTCATCATTGCGGATTATCAAATCGAGGAATTCCCCAACGCTCTTGTCCGGGGGCGCACCCTCGGCCGGTTTTTTCTTTGGTCCGAGAAGCTGGTCGAAATAGGCTTTGATGCCAGTGGCTTCCCCGGGGAATAATCCTGAGAGTGTTTCAATTGCTTTCTCAGGTTCATGAGGAACTGTAACGTTGTACCGGTCGTTGATGAACCTGTAAAACTCGGGCACCTTTACAAATTCAACATTTTTGAACACGTCAAGGTCGTTAAAAATCCTTGTCTTCATATCACGCGGTGAAGGACCATCCATTTCGTGAAGTCCGACTTCAAGAATGAAATCACCTCGCTTAAATGTTGTAGCGCATCCTCCGGGCTGGCTGTGCTGTTCAACAAGGAGAACCTTTTTTCCTTCTTTTGCAAGCTTGGCACCGGCTGTCAGCCCACCAAGCCCGCCGCCGATGATTACGATGTCATATTTCATAATAAGTGCCTGGAGTGCCTGGAGTGCCTGGAGTTATAGTTTAAAATTAACCATTAAAGTTATAAAATATGTAATACTAACTTTAGTCACTCCAAATTTTAGTCACTTCAAACTCGTTGGAATGGGATACCTCTTGAATTCTTTTGTCCTGTCGAACAAATACCTGTATGTGATATAATTTTTAACCGGTACGCTTCCGACAGAGATAAATATTTTCCTCATCTTGGGATTGAAATCGCCAACCCAGGAGAACTCAATTTCGGTATAATGCGGCTTATTTTTAAATATTTTCTGCAGATTAAGGATGAATGCCGACTCTATACCGTGTTTCTGGTACTGGGGAATGACTCCCATCAGCATGCCTCTTGCGCGAGTCATCGTCTTCCTTTGTTTCAGCCATAGAAATTTAAGCATATTGAACAGATGGAGCTTCCCGTTGAGATGCTTCGCGATCTGGTTCAGGTCAGGGAACATCAGGTATATCGCAATCGGCTTTCCCTCAAAATATGCCAGCCAGATCATCTCTCCGTCAAGGATCGGTTTGGCTTTTTTCAGGGTTTGCCTGATGTACTCTGTTTCGAGCGGTTCAAAATTTACCTTGAATGATGCCCAGGCCTGGTTGAACACTTCCGCAAAATCGAGTGTCACCTTCTTTTCTTCCTTCCAGGTAAAGTGCCTGAATTCATAGCCGGGTTTGTTAAAGATCCATTCTGCTATTTTTGCGATCCTTTCGGGAAGCGGTTTGGTGATATCGAGATGAAAGCCCTCCATTTTGTAAAACACCTGAAAGCCGTATGATTCGAACAGGTTCTGGTAGTAAGGGTGGTTGTACACGACATCAAAAGAAGGATGTGTAAATCCGTTTACCAGCAATCCCCAGTATTTATCGGTTTCGCCGAAATTTATCGGCCCGTCCATTGCTTCCATCCCTTTTTCCTTAAGCCAGTTCCTGGCGGTGTCGAACAGGAGGAAAACCGCTTCCCTGTCATTGATGCACTCAAAGAAACCCATACCCCCGGTTGGCTGATCGTATGTGTTTGCAAGTTTGAAATCAACAAAAGCTGCCACTCTTCCAATAAGCTTCTTTTTATCATCAGTAAGCACCCACCGTTCAACCACACCGTGCTTATGATAAGGGTTCCTTGCGGGATCAAACACAGCTTTTATGTCATTGTCGAGCGGGCACACCCATGTCTTATCATTTTTATATATTACCCTTGCAGTGTCAAGGAACATTTTTTCGGTTTTCCGGTCGGTGACCCTGATTAAATTCATAAGAATCTGATCATTAGTTATTTCATATAGATCTGATCGACAAGCGTCCTGTATTTTTCGAGGATAAACTGACGCTTCAGCTTCAGTGTGGGAGACAATTCCCCGGTGGCAGGCGTCCATTCATCTTCTACCAGCCTGAACCGGGATATTTTTTCGAACTGGCTCAGTCTTTTATTGAGCTTTTCAATCTCGGAAGAGAAGAATGACTGTACTTCAAGATGCCTGATCAGTTCCACGTTGCCGGAAATGGAAACCTTGTTCAGGGCTTTCCAGTCATCAAAAAACCTGAAGTTCGGAGATATAATGGCGCTTGCAAATTTCTCATGCTCGCCAAGCACCATAATCTGATCGATCATTGGCGACTCCTTGAAAATGTTTTCAATTACCTGGGGGGCAATGAATTTCCCGTTTGAGAGCTTGAAAATCTCTTTTTTCCTGTCGGTTACCATCAGGAATTTCCCCTCCTCGATATGCCCGATGTCGCCCGTGCGGAACCATCCTTCCTCATCGAATGCGGATTTTGTCAGCTCAGGATCCTTATAGTATCCGGGGGATACATTGGGTCCCTTGCATAGTATCTCGCCATCATCAGCTATTTTCACTTCGACGCCTTCTATTGTCATTCCCACTGAACCAAGCTTTACTTTTCCCTTTTCGGTCCTGTTTATGGTTATGATCGGAGATGTTTCAGTGAGTCCGTACATATTGATGATCTTGATCCCTGCCGCCCAGAATATCCTTTCAAGCCTTGACTGAAGGCTTGCTCCCCCGCAGCCTACTATTCTCACATTCCCGCCCAGCGCGTCACGCCACTTGCTGAATACCAGCTTATCAGCGATCTTCAGCTTCATCTCATAGAGCCATCCGTTTTGTCCGAAAGGCTGGTATTTAAGTCCCAGGGCAACAGCCCAGAAAAAGATCTTGTGCTTCATCCCTGTCACTTTGTTTCCTTTGGAGATGATCACGCTGTAGAATTTCTCGAGTACCCTGGGCACGGCATCAAAACCGTCGGCTTTTATCTCCGAGAGGTTTGCCGCTATTGTTCCCATGTTCTCAGCATAATAGATGCTTGTTCCGCTGTACTGTGTCTGGTAGTTGCCAAGCCTTCCTCCCACATGGCACAGGGGCAGGATACTCAGGTATTTATTATCAGGACTAAGCTTGAAAACATCAGCTGCCGACAGGAAATTGCTTACCATGTTCCTGTGAGTGAGTATCACTCCCTTTGATCTACCGGTGGTTCCGGAGGTATAGATGAGAGATGCGAAATCATCAGGAAGAATTGAATCACGGATTGCCCTGGCGTTATCTTTATGCTTGTCGGCATTGGCTTTTCCAAGGTCAACTATTTCCATCCAGTTCTTCACCCCCTCGATCTGATCGAATGAAAAGATGCTGAGTGCGCTTCCGGATGATTCGACAGCAGGGAATACCACCTTAAGCAGTTTCCTGTCGGAAACCAGGATGATCTTCGCCTCGCTGTGTTCTATAATGTACTGGTAATCATCGGTGCTGAGTGAAGTGAACACCGGCACATGGATGACTCCGGTCATAGCCATTCCCATATCAGCGATGTTCCATTCGGGACGGTTATTGGTCAGGGTGATTATTTTATCGCCCTTTTTAAGTCCCATCTCGAGGAGACCGTAGCTGAAATTGAATGAATGATCGACATAATCACGGGAGCTGTACTTTACCCATTCGCCATTCACTTTTCCACACAGGGCATCTTCCTTGTCGTCAAAAAGTGCGGAATATCTTTCCAGCAAATCAAAAGTCCGTTCTGTTTTCATGATATTATTGTTTATAAAATGATCTGATCTGTTGAGCATAGAAAACTCAATATAAAAATAGGCAACAAAACTATATTTTGATTAAGTATAAAGACTTAATAATGATCCGGCATTCTCTTTCCGTTTTACCTTACCGCGATTGCAAGGGCGATGGGAAATGCTAATTTTGTTGTTTATGTATATTGTCATAACTTTTACTGATGTATTACTATAAAAGGAATAACCTTCTAATACTAAATCAATAATATCATGAAGAAAGCATTCTTAACCGCCTTGTTCTTTCTGGCAATAGCGGGAACCGTTACCTCGCAGAATACCGTGTGGAAACCTGCAGGCGACAAGATCAAAACAACATGGGCCGATAAGGTTGACCCCCTGAACCCTTTGCCGGAATACCCGAGACCTCAGATGGTAAGGAGCGACTGGAAAAACCTGAACGGATTATGGGAATATGCAATAACACCAATATCCGAAAAGGTGCCCCAGGCATTCCAGGGTAAGATACTTGTCCCGTTTGCAGTTGAATCGGCACTGTCGGGTGTGAATAAAAATGTGGGACCCGATAATGCATTGTGGTACAGGACAAAGTTCACGATCCCGTCAACCTTTAAAAAGAAAAATATCCTGCTTCATTTTGGTGCA
>JBFYPG010000155.1:0-6181 GCA_041303415.1 Bacteroidales bacterium | reverse complement strand
TAATTGCGATTTTGTGTGGTGAGCCTTATCCCCGATATTAACACGTACCCACCCCCTTTATCCCCCTCCCTGCTGTCGCAAGGAGGGGGATGATGCTGATATACAATTGATTGCACCCCCTCCTTACGAAGTAGGGAGGGGGACGGGGGGTGGGTACATGTGATCCAGGGAAGGGGGTTTGGGGGATGGGTACATGCAGTAAATCAATATATCCTGGCCGGATACACACCTTTCCTTATCATCTTCCGGATGCTTTCAACAACAAAAGGCTTGTCCTCGCGGTAAGTAACGCCAAACCACCTTTCATTGCTCTTAAGTATCTTTATCGTAATGTCGCCATTCTTCACAAAAATATCGAGCGAGGTGGGAATATCCAGCTCAGATTTCAGATCCATTCCATTCTTGTTTATGAAATTACGGAACTCCTTGCTCAGATAATCATAGCATGAAGGCTTGAATCCGAAGAGGTTCATCGAAACGATCTCATCTCCTGTGAAATGCAGCTCTTTACCGTCTGTCCCTGGGGCTTTGGCACCATCATGTGTTTTTTCAATCTGCCGGACTTCCGCGATGTTCTCCAGGAGCCCTGTATTGCCAACTTTACAAACACCCCTGTTCACATGACCGTGATCAGAAAGAGTATTTCCGAGCTTATAGCCAACAATACAAAAGCAATCCGGATCCTTATCGTTTACAAGAAAGTCGTGTAATATCTTAAACGATTCCACACCATAGTAATCATCGGCATTGATAACTCCGAATGGCTCCTTTATTTTGTCTTTTGTCACAAGAATGGCGTGACTGGTTCCCCATGGCTTCTGCCTTTCGGGTGACACTTTAACTCCCTCCGGCAGGTTTGTAATCTCCTGAAAAACATAATCAACTATGATCTTACCCTTCAGTTTCGCAACGAACCTTTCCTTAACCTGTTCCTCAATGTCACGTCGTATGACGAATACTATCCTGCCGAATCCTGCCCTGATGGCATCGTAAATTGAATAATCGATGATTGTCTCCCCCGAGGGTCCCACTTCATCAAGCTGCTTATTGCCTCCGTAGCGGCTTCCCATGCCGGCTGCCAGTACTAATAGTGTAGGTTTCATAATATTAAGTTTAGATTTATTGTCGGTTGGTCAGATTTGCATGCTGTACAAACATGCCTCTTTGAATTTAGGTTTTGTACTTTGCAATTATAAGGAAAAAAATGGTACTTTTATTAAAACCTTAAAAAATCAGAAAATGGATTTCAGGCTGGAGATATGCGTTGACAGTATTGAATCAGCAGTCAATGCACAGACCGGGGGTGCCGACAGGGTTGAATTGTGCTCCGATCTGCCGGAGGGGGGGACAACTCCCTCATACGGAATAATATTATCTGCCAGGGATAACCTGACTATAGACCTTAATGTCATGATCAGGCCAAGAGGAGGCGACTTCCTGTACAGTGACACTGAATACGACATCATGAGACGCGATATTGAGATATGCGGAGAGTGCGGCGTAAACGGGATTGTGATCGGCATTCTTCGTCCTGATGGTGAGATCGATACTGAAAGGACAGCGAAGCTCGCTGAACTGGCATATCCGATGTCCGTTACTTTCCACAGGGCTTTTGATATGTGCGCTGATCCTTTTCGCGGACTTCAGGATATAATCTCAGCCGGAGCTGCAAAGCTGCTCACTTCGGGACAGAAAAACAGAGCGACTGAAGGGGCGGAGCTTATATCAAAGCTGTTTAAGAAAGCAGGCTCAAGGATAACGATAATGCCCGGCAGCGGATTGAATGAATCGAACATCGCAGAAGTGGCAAGGGTTACGGGCGCTTCAGAATTTCACCTGTCGGTCAGAAGCATTGCCTCCGGCGAAATGAAATTCAGGAGAGACGGCATTGCAATAGGCGGAATCCCCGAAATACCGGAGTTTTCAAGGAAGATATCTGATCCGGAAAGAATAAAAAAGATCATCAGCATCCTCAAATTGATCTGATTCATTTTGAATTCTTGCCTGACTTTCTACCTTTGCAGAAATCATTAAGATTAAAGTTGGCAGTTGGCAGTCAACAGTTGGCAATTCCTTCGTGCCAACTGCCAACTGATAACTGCCAACTTATTAACAGCAAGTAAACTAATTAATCCATTAAATATGAAAAGACTGATAACATTACTATTAACAGCAGCAATAGCTGGATTTATTTCAAATGAAACAGCGAATGCCTGTACTAACTTTCTTGTAACAAAAGGAGCATCAAAGAACGGATCGGTGATGATAACCTATTCAGCTGATTCACATGTTCTATATGGAGAATTATATTACTGGCCCTCAAGGGATTATCCTATAGGAAGCATGATGGACGTTTACGAATGGGATACCAATAAATTCAAGGGAAGGATCAAACAGGTTGAACATACTTACTCAGTTGTAGGCAACATGAACGAGTATCAGCTCGCAATTGGAGAGACCACATTCGGAGGCGAGGAATCAATGGTCAACCCGGAAGGTATAATCGATTACGGAGGTCTTATTTACCTGAGTCTCCAGAGGGCTAAAACTGCAAGGGAAGCTATTAAGGTCATGTCAGACCTGGTAACTGAATATGGTTACGGCAGTTCAGGCGAATCTTTTTCAATAGCCGACAAAAATGAAGCATGGATATATGAGATCGTAGGCAAGGGACCGGGGAACAAGGGCGCAGTATGGGTAGCCCGCCGGGTTCCTGACGGTTATATTTGCGCCCATGCAAACCAGGCAAGGATCCAGACATTCCCTCTTGCTACCGGCAAAAAGAACAGTGTGTCCATCACTTCAAAGGATCTTAGCAGGATCAATGATCCGCTTGTCGAGTGTATATACGCCTGGGATGTAATTGAGGTTGCCAGGGCAAAAAACCTGTATAACGGGCCGGATAATCAGTTCAGCTTTTCTGACACCTTCAACCCTATTAGTTTTGACGGAGCAAGGTTTTGCGAAATGCGTGTATGGTCATTTTTCAGGTCGGTGAATAACGAAATGGAGCAGTACAGGGATTATGCATCAGGCCATGATCTGAGCAGGAGGATGCCTCTGTGGATAAAACCCGACCGCAAGATTTCAAACTACGACCTTATGAATTTCATGCGCGATCATCTTGAAGGAACTGAATTCGATATGAGGAAAGATATCGGTGCAGGTCCGTTCGGATCGCCTTACCGCTGGCGCCCGCTCACATGGAAAGCTTCCGGTGATGAAAATTCCTACTGCAATGAAAGGGCAACCTCCACACAGCAGACCGGATTCGTATTTGTAGCTGAATCACGCAACTGGCTTCCTGACCCGATAGGCGGAATATTCTGGTTTGGCGTTGACGATGCTTCCACAACCGTATTCAACCCCATGTACTGCGGAATAACAGAAGTTCCGGAGTGTTTTAAAGTCGGAAACGGTGATATGAGCACATATTCTCCAACGTCAGCTTTCTGGCTGTTCAACCTCGTTGCCAACCTGTGCTATTCAAGGTATGATATGATGAGTGCAGATGCAATTATGGTTCAGAAGAAACTTGAAAATGAATATATTGAAGGTACTGCGGCTGTTGATGAGACTGCCAGAAAACTCTATGAAAATGATGTCTGGAAAGCACGCGGCTATCTGACAGACTATTCGCTTAAAGCTGCCCGGAACACATTCGACAGCTGGAAGTTGTTAAGCGAGTACCTTCTGGTGAAGTATATTGACGGCAATATCAAGAAGGAGAAAGACGGCAAGTTCCTGAGAACAGAGGACAATTACCCGACAATGCCTTCACAGCCCGGATATAACGATGCATGGAAAAAATCTGTGATACAGGATACCGGGAAGAAATTGCTTGTGCCGGCAGGAGGAAGTCACTAAAATGTTCCTGGTTGCTGGTTGCTGGTTGCTGGTTGCTGGTTAATGCACAAACAACCGGCAACAAGGAACAAGGAACAAGCAACAAGCAACATTTTTTCATCAGATTGAGAATTATCAAAATATTATTCATACATTTGCGACCGAATTTTTGAATCCATAATAAGAACACGAAATACTTAGGGTGATGAGCTTAATGAAAGTTGTAGAAAAGGAATTTGCTGTAAAGAGTGAATATCCGAAATTCAAGGCTGGAGATACGGTAACCGTGCATTACAAGATCGTGGAAGGCAACAAGGAGAGGATACAGCAGTTTCGCGGCGTTGTTATTCAGAGGTCAGGAACAGGCCATACTGAAACATTCACTGTGAGGAAGATGTCGGGCAGTATAGGAGTTGAAAGGATATTTCCTGTAGCATCCCCTTTTATCGATAAGATCGAGGTCAACAAATTCGGCAAGGTACGCAGGGCCAGAATATATTACATTCGTGATCTCACCGGCAAAAAAGCCCGAATCCGCGAGAAGAAATTCTAACGAGCAAAAAAAACAGAAAAGGCTATTCACTATGAATGGCCTTTTTTTGCAGCATGTACCCACCCTCTTATTCTCCCTCCCTTGATCACACGTACCCATCCCCCAACCCCCTTCCCTGCTTCGCAAGGAAGGGGGCTATATAGGTGTATATCAATATAATATGGGGCTGTTGAAAAAGTCAGGAAATCCATTAACCGCAAAGGTCGCAAAGATCGCAAAGTGTTGATTTGCTTGTCTTTGCGTACTTTGCTCATTCTTAGCGTGCTTTGCGGTTAAATAAGTCTTTTTCAACAGCCCCACAAAGGGGGTGGTTACATGCATCTTATATCTTATTAATTAACTCTTCTTTCTTCGCTTTGGCTTCATCAACCAGCTTTGTTGACCTTGCATCAGCCTCCTGAACCAGTGCATTAGCTTTTTTATCCGCTTCACTCCTGATTGCAGCTGCACCTTTTTCCGCTGCCATCTTTGCAATAGCGCCTTTTGATGCAGCGCCATCTGTAAGCTTCTGAGCCTGGACGTCGGCTTCCTTACGGATCTTTTCAGCGCCTGCGGCAGCCTCATCGCGGATCCGCTGAGCCTGTTCCTCAGCTTCAGCTATCAGCCTGTCTCCCTGTTCTTCAGCCTCCTTCCTTGCTTTTTCCTTTCCTGTATCAACTACCTGATCAACTTTCTCTTTTACGGCTTCTACAGCTACCTGTTTAATGCTTGTCGATGTGCTGTCCTTTGAAGCGCCGCCAAAATCCGGCATTACAACCGGTTTTCCGAAAACACCGGTAATCTTTACATTGACTTTCAGGACGTCGGCAGGTTTATAGGCGATCCCAAACGCTGCAGCCTGGGCTGAAAGATTATCGATAAGAGCATTAACGGAACTTCCCAGGTCTGATCTTGGTATTTGAGTCTTAACGAGGTAATTCAGGGTCTGATCAAGTCCCTGATCACCGCTGACATTCATTTTAATATTGCCCACTTTCGTATCAAAGGGACTTACATAAACTCTGCCGTCTCTGATCTTAAAGCTGGCATTTATATCTTTGAAAGTATTGCTGTATTTATCACTCAGCTTCAGCACATTCTTCATCATGTCATAAGCTTTTGATTCAACGAGTGTAACCTCATCTGACTGCAGCTTCCCTCCTCCTATCAGCGACGACATCAGAGGCATCATATCGCTGCCCAGAAGACCTTCAAAAGAAAGGTCCAGGTTCATCTTTCCTTCAACTCCCTTTGCTGCAGGGGCAAGCTGTTGAATTGAGTTGAAAGTCGTAAATGCATCCTTTATCCCGATGCTCTGCATCTTCAGATCAGTCTTTACGAGAGGTTTCAAAGTATCCCGTGTATCATAGTCAGCATTCACAGTGATCAGACCGCCTAAAATGTTCATACCGGTTTCCCGTAAGCTGAGGATGCCATTTTTCACAATGATATTTCCCTTTACATCTTTTGCCTTAATGTTATCATAAGTAAAATCAATTATCCGGGCATTGAAGGTAAAATCAATATTCTCAGGCACTTTGATCACTGATAATGAAGTAGTGTCCTCTTCAACCACTGCAGTATCGCTGACAATTTTTGAAAGGATGTCAGATGCATCAACAAGGTTGGAGGTAAGGGTAAGGTTACCCTTTATCGTTTCATCCCTGAAAATATATGGAATGTAGTTCTCGAGGCGGCCGGTAATATTGAAATCGCTCTTATCCCCTACTTTAATATTACCTTCCGTTAGTGAAGCATAAGCCGGAGAAAATTCAAATGCGGCCTTGTTGATCCTGACCTCTG
>JBFYPG010000154.1:0-12383 GCA_041303415.1 Bacteroidales bacterium | reverse complement strand
ATATGCAGGTGAAAGTTGATATAAATTTATATGGAATTATTAACAACAACAAACTTAAGGAACCCACCCCCTTCCCATCCTTCCCCCAAGGGGGCAGGGGCCTCCAAACCTTTCCCCCTTGATAATGTCACCTGACAAGACAAGGGTAAATTTAATAAATTAATAACAGCGTTCTTTGACATATTGGTTGATTTTAAGATACTGGTTAATAACTGTTTTGGATATGTTTGTTGTCGTGTGAATGTAGTCAACATCTTTGTTATCACTATTTAACGTTTTAACTCTGTTGTAGTCTCTAATATAGTGATCCACGGCTCTTTGTGAATGATTAGTTTCTCGGGCAACAATATTTGGTGCTTTTCTTTCGACAACGTGTTTAAGGACTATTTGTACTTTATGTGTTATAGTAGAGCCCATATCATGTAATACACCTGTATGTGGTAAGACAGTTTTATTTTTTTGTTCATATTGAGCTCTCAAGCCTGACAGGCTCGAAGAATTGGTTAAAAGGAGCAGGCTTAGATCTCTCATTGAGAGAACACCTCCCTGTGCATAAGCCTCCTTGATCATTCTTGCTATTACTTGTTGTTTGATTTTACTTGGAGGAATCTCTTTTTCAAAAAGAACAATATCATCCTCGTTAATCAGAGTAAGTATTACGGGTTTATATTTCCGGTTTGGTGAGTCTGCACGAGTATTCTTATCTAAAGCATTCCAGACAACTTGTCCGGGCTTTAATCGGGTTGATTCGGGACAAAGTTCATTAAAGAGGTTCACCAATTCGTTGGCAATATTTTTGCGCACCATTGGACCAAACATACCAGAGAACTCACGGGTAAAAAAGTTTACGATGGCAGGTTGAAGAAAACGATCATGAGCTGTGCTATATTTGCGGATACCGTCAGGTTTTCGTATCATTTGTTGTTCTGTGTTTTTTTGATTGATTAAACGTTTTTTTTAGTTAAATCGTTCAACTCTTCTCTTCTATAGTTGACCATCTTTCCCCTTTCATATAGAGTGTAATACTCTTGTGTAAGCGAAGGAGACAGCTTAACCATAAAAGCAATAGTATGGATTTCATAGTTGTCCTTAGCCAAACAGACTATGCGTTTAAACTTATCTATGTAGTTTGCTACGGCATCTATACTATGGTTAGTTTTACGAGATATTTCGGAATACTCATTTCCGAGTAACCACTCTTTTATAATCTGACTACGATGAGAAATTGACTTTCCCATGTCTTTTACAGTTGAACGCAATGGCAAGATGATATCCTGCTTTTTGAACGCTTCAATATCCCGGCATACAGTTCTCTCTCCACAATTCAGCAAGCGATGAGCAATATCTTCTACAGTAAGCAATCCGCCTTGCTGAAAAGCTTCATAACACACCCGCTGTAAACGATGACGGCGTAAGCCTATAACTCCCTGTTCTTGCTTTATAGTAAGGTCATCGGCTCCGGCATCAAGAGTAAGAATGACCGAAAGCATTTTGCATTCAGAAAGCTTTTTTCTGGGACTGTTTTCAATGGTAACTACCTCGAAAAGCATTTGTCCTGGCTTCATAGCTGATGAGTTATCAAAGAAAGGCTGATATACCTCATAAACCTGATTAATGATGGCTTTTGCCTCAAACTGAGAACAGTTCATACCTTGAACCAGAATATTTATAAATTGAGTATCCAATTGCTTCTGCTTAAGCCGATCCCACTTAAAGGCCGATGAGTTGTTAATCATGACTTAATAAATTAAATTGCATCGCTTTAACTGTTTTGGGGACGAAGGGAGGGCGTAGCCCGACCCCAGTCCACCAAACAGTTAAAGGTACATCAATCTTAAAATCTTTAAAATATGTCAAAGAACTTATCCCAATCCTATAGTTGTCAGGTGGCACAAATAAAGGGGGAAACGGGAAAGGGGGTAGTGTCACAAAAATGGAAACGGGAAAGGGGCTGATTACAAAAAGTATAATATTAGTATTAACTTAATAGCCTAATATTGCTTTTATGAGCCTTGCACTCCTCTCGATCCTTGTAGCCCTGAGCATTATCGCTATAATCATTCTTACCTCAAAGCTGAAGCTTAAGGCTTTTGCGGCCCTCTTCCTTGTTTCGGTATTCCTTGCTTTTGCAACTCTGCCTCCTGACACGATTGTTACAACCATCAAGGAAGGCTTCGGATCAACTATGGCTTCAATAGGATTCCTGATAATCTTCGGAGCGATGATCGGGATCACCCTCGACAAAACAAAAGCCACCTTGAGCATCGCTAATTACATATTGTCGAAAACAGGCAAACACCGGAGCGCTCAGGCGCTTGGAATAACTGGTTTCATAACCGGTTTGCCCATTTTCTGCGATTCGGGTTTCATTATTCTCAGCGGACTTGCAAAGTCATTCAGTTCCAGGTCGAAAACAGCAATGGCTTTCATGGCAACAGTGCTGGCTACATCACTCTATTCGGTACACTGTCTTATTCCTCCTCACCCCGGTGCGCTGGCCGCGGCAGGAATCTTTGGTGTGAACGTCGGCAATCTCATTATCGCCGGGATTCTCTTTGCCATACCGGGAGTACTTGCCGCATGGTTCTGGAGCAAATTAATGATCAGGAACAGGAATTACCCGCCTGCTGAGATCGTTGAAGAAACTCAGTCATCCGAAACAGACCTCCCATCAGCTTTATTATCGTTCCTTCCGATTGTTGTCCCGCTGCTGCTTATATCTGCAAAATCGCTGATCCTGCTTTTTGACAGGGATGCATCGGGTTTGATGTATAAAATTTTCAGGTTCCCCGGAGAACCGGTGTTCGCACTTGCGATAGGTGTAGTTATCTCCCTGTTCCTTGTCCGAAAAAGATCAATGGATTCGGTAAACTCACTCTTCACTGAAGCCATTGAAAAGGCAGGACCGATCCTTATCGTCACCGCGGCAGGAGGTATGTTCGGTATAGTGATCAAGGCTACCGGAATAGGAGAGGAGGCAGGCAAAATTCTTGCAGGGACAGGGGCCGGATTGTTGATCCCTTTCCTCATTGCAGCGCTCATGAAGACAGCCCAGGGTTCATCGACAGTTGCAATTATTACATCAGCATCTTTTGTAATGCCGATGCTGGGGATGCTGGGACTTGATACTGAATCGGGACGAATGCTCACATTGCTTGCTATGGGTGCCGGATCAATGCTTGTATCCCACGCAAATGATTCCTATTTCTGGGTGGTAACTAATTTTTCAGGATTGGATATGAATACATCTCTCAGGGTATATTCATCATCAACGATTGTAATGGGAATCACGGTTTTTGCTTTCATTTGGCTCTCATCACTCTTCCTGTTATGATTTTTTTATTATCTTGATCGTCCATTTCCTGCTTCATGAACAGTCACGAAACAGCAGAGCAAATCTTCCTTGCCGGAGTAAAAGGAGTTCTTCCGGGTAAACTGATTGGCAACCTGCTGACAGTCAGGGGATCTCATATGAAGATCGGGTACCAGGATTATGATCTCGATAAGATCAAAAATATATATGTCATTGGAGCAGGCAAGGCAAGCGCCTCGATGGGACATTATGTTGAGAGGGCTCTCGGGAAGAGGATAACCGCTGGGCACATAATTACCAAATATGGCAGTTTCGTTCAGCTGAAAAGAATAAAGGTAACGGAAGCCGGTCATCCTGTCCCCGATCATAACAGCTTCATGGCTACTGAGGACGTTATAAGGATAGCGGACAGTGCATCTGAGGATGATCTTGTCATCTGCCTTATATCCGGCGGAGGCTCATCGCTCCTGGCAGATGTTATTGATCGCTCAACTCATGAGGATATGCAGATTCTTAATGACCTTCTTGTAAAATGCGGGGCAGACATCATTAAGATCAATACCGTAAGGAAGCATCTCTCAGGTGTGAAAGGAGGGCAGCTTGCAAAAAGGATCGCGTCTGCCGGATTTGTAACTATCCTGATCTCGGATGTCCCTGGCGACAGGGTCAATTGTATCGCTTCCGGACCAACTGTCCCGGACAGTTCAACATTTGCCGACGCTCTTAAGGTTCTCGAAGATTATCATCTCACAGATCAGGTTCCGGAAAGTTTGCTGAATTACCTCAGGGAAGGCATGGGGGGGGTGAGGAAGGAGACTCCCAAGCCAGGTGATCCTGTCTTTGCAAAATCACAGACGTTTATCGCAGGAAGCAACAGGATTGCACTTCAGTCTGCGAAAAACGAGGCGGAAAAATCCGGTTATCAAGCATTCATTCTTACCGACCAGCTGTTCGGTGATCCTGAGGGAGCCTGTGCCTGGTTCAGGGAGTTGATATATAAATACAGGAATGACAGTAAGATACCTAAACCTGTCTGCCTGTTATTCGGAGGCGAGCTTACCCTTAAAGTTACGGGCATGGGAGCCGGCGGGAGGAATCAGCATCTTGTTCTCACTGCTGCATTGAGGTTAAGCGATATTCCCCGGTTTACATTCCTTTCGGCAGGTACTGACGGCAACGATGGAAATACTGATATGGCCGGCGCCGTTGTAGATTCTGAAACGGTGCATGGTGCCCTTTCAGAAAATATTGACCCTGAAAAATACCTCAGGGAATTCGATTCATACAACTTCTTCAGATCAGCCGGCGGTCACATTTTCACCGGCCCCACATTCACAAACGTAATGGATATCGTAATAATACTAATTGAATAACCCCAACCTCTGAATCTTGAATTTTGAATCCTGAACCCTCATGTCTGCAGCCTACATAATATTTATTGTGATCCTCGGAGTTGCCCTCCTTCTTCTTATGGTGCTCAAATTCAAGTTGAGCGCTTTCATTTCATTGCTGATAACTTCAATTTTCGTCGGAATTCTGGCCGGAATGCCACTTTCATCAATATCTGCAAGCATTCAGAAAGGTATGGGAGATACTCTGGGATTCATTGCGACAGTAGTTGGTCTTGGAGCCATATTCGGGCAGATGCTTGAATCTTCAGGCGGGGCAAAATCACTTGCTCAATATCTTCTTAAGAAATTCGGCCAGGATAAAGCCTCATGGGCATTGATGTTATCCGGATTCCTGATAGGGATTCCGATTTTCCTCGATGTAGGCTTCATTATACTTATTCCTATTGTTTACGCACTTGCAAGGAATACCGGAAGGTCACTTTTATATTATGCAATACCCCTTCTGGCCGGATTGGCAGTGACGCATACAATGGTGCCGCCTACACCAGGCCCTGTGGCTGTAGCCAATATTCTTGAAGTTGACATTGGTCTGGTGATATTATTCGGGGTGATGATCGGGCTGCCTGTTGCTATCGTGGCAGGCCCGTTGTTCGGGCGTTTTATTGCAAAGAAGATAATCGTGCATGCGCCCCCGGAGATAAGCCGGGAAGAAGGTGAAGAATCAGGGAAGGCTCATAACGCACCGTCTTTCGGAATTATCTTTCTGATTATACTGACACCCCTGCTGCTGATACTGGTAAGCACATTTGTTAATTTCGGGATTGACAAGGGTGCACTGGCAAGATCGCTTATAACCGATATTGTTGTCTTTATCGGCCACCCCTTTACTGCGCTGATAATAGCAACATTAATATCAATCCTTGTTTGTTTAAGGATGAAAATGCCAGGGCAGAAAATACTTGATCTAAGCACAAAAGCCCTGGGTCCGGCAGGTATTATCATTCTCGTCACAGGAGCAGGAGGAGTTCTTAAGCAGATCCTTGTCGACAGCGGAATCGGGACAATCCTTGCAGAGTCGCTTGCCGGATCTTCAGTCCCGCTGGTATTGCTTGCCTGGATCCTTGCCGCGCTTGTGAGGATCACACAGGGATCAGCAACAGTGGCCATGATCACTTCAGCCGGGATTATAGCACCACTGCTCCCTGTGTTTAACCTTGGTCAGCCCGCTGTGGCAATTATTGTGATCTCAATTGCTGCAGGAGCCACAATATTGTCGCATGTCAACGACAGCGGCTTCTGGATTGTAAGCAAATACCTCGGCATGAACGAGAAACAGACACTTCAGTCGTGGACTGTCATGGAGACGATAATTGCGGTAACCGGACTTTTGCTATGCCTGTTCCTTAGTCTGATATTCTGACATTTCATTTCAACCCTCTTCAACCCCCTTCAACTATCTTCAACCAGATTAAGCTTGTTATTATTAAAAAAAAATATCTAATTTTAACTTTCTGATAATTTAAGGGGAAAATTCAAATGTTTCTATCATGAAAAGGGCTGTTTCGCTTACATTGCTATTATTTTTCTTCTATGCACTTTGGGCACAGCAGGGTTCTCCTTTGCTGACGCATTATGCTGAAAGCAGGAATGTTGAAAACCAGAGCTGGGCTATATGCCAGGATGAGGATAACATAATGCTGTTTGCATATCGAAAGGGAATTCTCGCATTTGACGGCCAGGACTGGATGAATGTAATAATACCGGTGATACCATATGCAATGCGTAAAAACCCTGCTGACGATAAAATTTATGTTGGGGGTGAGAACAATTACGGCTATATAGATAAAGACGGAAGAGGCACTTATCACTATATTTCATTATCAGGCGACTCTTCGGATGCCGGAATTATCACCAGGATATTATTAAGGGATTCAATTGCATGGTTTTACAGCGATCAGAGCGTTGACCGGTACAATCTTTCGACCAGATCCAGGGAGCTGCATCTCGAATCAAGACCTGATTACCCTTTTTCAGGAATGATCGTTATGCCCGGCAATACATTTATAAATGTCATGGACAAGGGCCTTCACAGGCTTGAGAGCGATACTCTGTTTCCTATAGTCACAGGATATCTGACTGAGCAGGTTGAAATCCTTTTCTCCCTGCCTTATGACCAGTCCAGGGTTCTGGTGGGCCAGAGCAGCGGAATACTTTCACTTTTCGATGGGATCAAATACTACGATTACACTATAAAGGATGAGGGGTATCTTAAGAATAATATCCTCTCGGAAGGGATCACCCTTGGAGATACCGCGTATGCTTTTTCAACCCTTGATGGCGGTGCGCTGGTAATTGAAAAACTGACCGGTAAGGTGCTTTTTACGATCAATAATCAGAACGAACTTCCTGATGACGAGGTATTTGCAATAGGAAAAGATAATACCGGAGGTTTGTGGCTGTCGCACCAGTACGGTCTGACCAGGGCAGATCTCCGTCTTCCGGTTGCGAATTTCTCGATATTCCCCGGACTTAAAGGCAACCTTACTTCTGCACTGAAGCATAACGGTGAGCTTTATGTTGCTACAAGCGAAGGGGTATTTTACCTTTCGGAAGTTAAGAGCTATGATGAGGTTCAGATATATACAAGAACCCAGGCCTCCGGCACCTCATCAACAGCGCCTTCTGCACCGGCTTCCGAGGCTCCCCGGGAACAGCAGGGCAGCCGAAAGAATATCTTTACAAAGATCTTTGGCAAGAAGAGTACTACTCAGCAGCAGCCTGAGCCGCAGCAACAGGCAGAACAGCCTGCCTCAAAGCCAGTAACACAGGTGACACGCAGAACCGTCAGCAGGCTTAAGGCGATAAACCATCTTTACAAGAAAGTTGACGGACTGAATGAAAAATGCCGCCAGATCGTATCAACCCCGGGAGGGCTGCTTGCTGCAACCAACAGGGGACTTTTTGCAATAAACAATCATAAGGCTGTCATTATAGCCGATAACAGGTATATCAATTTCATCAGCTGGAATCCCGATAAAGGTAGATACCTCATCGGGGCAAATGACGGTTATTTCGCAGTAAGGTACGAGAATGGCAAATGGATTACCGGGATAACGGATCCTCAGTTTGTCAGTACGGTTTATTCAATTGTCCCTAAAGGGAGCGGAACTCTGTGGCTGGGCTGTGACAACACTGCTTACAGGGTGGAGACCGATGGAGAGATAAAATACTCATCCTATAATGTCAGTAATGAGTTCCCTCAGCGTTATCTTGTCGACATCATCAATGATACGGTATTCCTCTTTTCTGAATCAGGAGTTTATTATTACAGAGAGCAATCAGACCTGTTTGATCCCTACGGAAAACAAAAGGAAATGATACCCGCAGAGGTGAACCTGCTGGTCCCGCTCTCCAATTTCCCGGTTTTCAGAACTGAGGATGTCTGGATATCGAAAGGTACATCAGCCGAAATTGAGGATAAGGAGATTTCCCTGCTTAAGGTATTCGACGACATTGTCTCCGTTGTAACTGAGAAAGATAATCTATGGGTCATCAGCGGCAGTAACCGCCTGTTTGGCATCGATCGTAAAAGGTCAGCTGACATCACTCCTGCAATTGAGATCCTCATAAAGAATGTTTCAAACGAAAGAGGTGTAAGGTTTAACCTGACCGACATTAAGTTTCAGCGTGGCGACGATGTCATCATCTTTGACATAATTGCCCCGGGTTACCTGAAACAGAATACTACCCAGTACCAGTATTTCATTAATAAGCAGATGTCTGACTGGTCGCAATGGTCGGCCAGGACACATTATGAAAAACCGATTTCACATCCCGGAGACTACACTCTGCAGGTAAGGGCCAGGGATCTCTGGGGTAATGTCGGAGAAGTGCAGTCGGTTGACTTTACAATAAAGGCCCCTTTCACACAGACTCTGCTGTTCTATATTCTGGTGACCATTGCTGCACTGATCCTTATAATAGCTATTGTACGTTTCAGGGAAAGCCAGCTTCATGAAAAGAACAGGATACTGGAGGAAAAAGTGCGGGAGAGGACAGCTGAAATTGAAGCACAGAAAGAAGAGATAACCTCAAGCATAGAGTACGCCAGCAGAATTCAGCTTGCCATGCTGCCTATGGAGGAACACTTCCGGAATAATTTCTCTGACCATTTCATATTCTTTAAACCAAGGGACATTGTCAGCGGCGACTTCTACTGGATTGGAGAGGACGATAAATCAGTCTACCTTACCGTAGGTGATTGCACAGGACACGGAGTTCCGGGTGCATTCATGAGCACCCTTGGGATATCGACCCTTAACGAAATTATAGCCAACAACAGGAACCTGCAGGCAAACAAGGTACTGAACCTGCTCCGGAATAAGACCATGAAATCACTTCACCAGACCGGTAAAGAGGGAGAAGCAAGCGATGGTATGGATATTTCGTTCTGTATGTTGAGCAAGGACAGGAAGAAGCTTCAGTATGCCGGGGCATACAATCCGGTGTTTATGTTCCAGAATGGCGAGTTCAAGGAATACAAAGCCAACAGGATGCCAATAGGTATCTATTACGGTGAGGAGGTGCCTTTTACAAATTATGCCATTAGTGTTGAAAAGGGAGATACCTTATACCTTTTTTCCGACGGATTAGCCGATCAGTTCGGAGGCCCGGATGGCTCCAAGTTCAAGAAATCAAACCTGAAAAAACTCCTTATAGAGATATATTACAGACCCTTGTCAGAACAGAGAAACATACTTGAAGCTGAGCTTTTAAAGTGGCAGGGATCGCTGGCCCAGGTCGACGATATCACCATTATCGGGGTCCGGATATAAAGTCTTGCAGTCGTGCAGTCTTGCAGTCTTGCAGTCGTGCAGTCGTGCAGTCATTGCGAGTCCTTGCGGAGTAAGGACGAAGCATTCTTCCTTCTAAACCTGTAATTAATTTTGATTATCTTTATCCAAACCGGTTTACCATGAAGATTAAGTTCCTTGGTGCTGCCCGTGAAGTGACAGGCAGTAAACATCTGATTACCACTGATTCAGGGAAAAGACTTCTGCTTGACTGTGGCATGTTCCAGGGAAAAGGACTGGAGACCGACAGCCTCAACAGAGATATGGGATTTGAACCTGAGACCATTGATCATATCATACTTACACATGCTCATATCGATCATTCCGGATTAATTCCGTATGCGTTCACCAGAGGCTTCAGGGGATCGGTCGTGTGTACAAATGCCACACGCGACCTTTGTGCTATAATGCTCGCCGACTCGGGATTCATTCAGGAGCATGATACCCAGACATTCAATAAGAGACGGGCAAAGAAAGGGCTGCCGCTCGTTACCCCTATCTACACCCAGAAGGATGCCGTTGCCTGCATGAAACATTTTATCGGAATTCCTGCAAACATGAATTTCAGGATCGATGAAAATATAAAGGTTCGGTTCACAAGCACCGGACATATGCTGGGGAGCGGTGTTGCAAACCTTCAGATCATCGAAAAAGGTCAGATCAAAAGGATCGCATTTACAGGTGATATCGGCCGTCCGCTCAGCAGGATACTTGCTGAACCGGCTCCTTTCCCGCAGGCAGATATACTGATAACGGAATCAACATACGGCGACCGTCTTCACAAGGAATTCGGAGAAGCCGATGAAGAGCTCCTGAAGGTACTTATTGAAACTTGCATCGATAAGGGAGGGAAGCTCATTATACCTGCTTTCAGCGTTGGAAGAACACAGGAGATCGTTTACGCGCTCAACAACTTCTTCAATGAAGGCCGGCTTCCCAGAATAGATATCTATGTTGACTCCCCCCTGGCTGTCAATGCAACTACTGTATTCAGAATGCATACCGAGTGCTTCAATGACGAGTTCAGGCATGTCCTTGAAAATGACCCGGATCCTTTCGGATTTAACAGTCTGTACTATATAACAAGGGCTGAGGATTCAAAGAAGCTTAATGATCACAAAAAGCCCTGCGTGATCATTTCAGCATCAGGCATGATGGAAGCCGGACGCATAAAACATCACCTGGCAAACAATATCTCAAATTCAAGGAACACAGTGCTTGCTGTAGGCTATTGCTCGCCGTCAACCCTGGGAGCAAGGATACTCGGAGGCGCCAGTGAGGTTTCGATCCATGGTACAGTTTATAAGGTGAAGGCGGATATCCGCAAAATTGAGTCTTACTCCGGGCATGCTGACTATAAGGAGATGATAAGCTTCCTGAGCTGCCAGGAAAAAACAGCGGTTGAAAAAACCTTCCTTGTCCACGGTGAATACGAAACTCAGAAGAAATACGCTGATGAGCTCCGTAAAAACGGGTTTACGAATATTGAAATCCCCGCCAAAGGCCAGGAATACAGCATTCTTTAGATATAATTACTTTGTGCTCTTCGTGTGTACTTCGTGTCCTTTGTGGTTAGATTTTTTATAAACCACAAAGAGCACTAAGGAAAACACTAAGGAGCACAAAGGATTTTGTTCAAAATGGAGTCATAGTTTTTACCTGGTGATGTATTTTCTTAAGTCTTTACGGATTGCTTTATGATTGGGTTCCAGTTCCTCCAGCAAATTGTAGAAATCCTTACTGTGGTTGTGGTACTTAAGATGGCACAGCTCATGAATGATCACATGATCAGTGAAAACAGGATCTATTTTTATCAGCTCGGAGCTGATCGTAATCTTCCCTTTTGATGTACAGCTGCCCCACCTGCTTTTCAGCGGCCTGATTGCAAGACCGGCCGGGCGGAAACCAAAGCTGCTATATCTGGCAAGTATTTCCCTGAATCTGGTGTGAATATGCACTTCCGCTCTCTTCCGGTACCATATATCAATCAGAACTTTAATAATTCCATCCCTGCCGCCTGTTCCAACTTCGATAATATTATCGTATTGATTAACATATAATTGCGTTGAGTATGTTATTTTAAGCCTGTGTTCCCTGCCCAGGTAAAGAAGAGTATCCCCGTCAGCGAATAGCTTTTTGTTCAGTCTTGTCAGTTCCTTATGCTTAGCTGTATGTTTCCTGATCCATTGCTCCTTCTTTCTGACGAAATTTTCAATCGTTTCAGCTGACGTCAGATATGGCGCCCTTACAACCACACCCTTATCGGGAGAAATGCTGATACTGACAGATCTCCGCCGCGTATATACTATTTTGTATTTGATTTCCACCTTGTTCTTTTTGTTCTCCTTGCACCGCACACCGAGGACCCAGGACTGACTGTCTGTCGGCCACCCGGCACCCAGCACCTGCCTGCCCACACCCCTGACCCCCAGGGGAGCCACCCAGCACCTCCCTGCCCGCACCCCTGACCCCCAGGGGGGCCCACCGCGCACCCCCCCGCATCTATCATTGATCACTGACAAGTGTTATCACGGTTATTTCAGGCGGCATCCATATCCTGAACGGGACGCCCATAACGCCAAGTCCGCGGTTAACATACAGGTGCTGGCCGCCTTCTGAAAACAGTCCGTGCCATTCAGGGTAAAAATATTTTGAAGGGCTCCATCTGAATTTTTTTGTAATTATGCCGATCTGCATGCCATGAGTGTGTCCTGACAGCGTAAGGTCTATGTCAGTTTTTCCCGCTACATCTTTTTTCCACTGGTTGGGATCATGGGCTAACAGGATCGTCAGGTCAGCGCTGTCAATCCCCTCAGCAGCTTTTTGAAGATTGCCATGAATTATACCGGGGTGCCTCCCGGATGT
>JBFYPG010000153.1:0-29304 GCA_041303415.1 Bacteroidales bacterium | reverse complement strand
GAGATGGTCAAGAGAATCAACTCCGATAACGCTGAGCATCTGCGGCAGCTCACTGTCGCGGGGACCATTATGACGGTCAACAAATTTATCTGGAATCATATATTTAGATTTTTTATTGTTTACAACTGGTTAGCCTTACCGTGTTAACGGAACTGCTGCAAAAATAGCTTTATTTGCTTTACCTGAAATACGGATTGCTTTTCATTTCCGTTCCGATTGTTGTTGTCTCACCATGACCGGGATATACAACAGTCTCAGGAGGAAGAATAAACAGCTTGCTTTTTATGTTTTTAATCAGCATCAGATGGTCACCGCCCGGAATATCACTTCTGCCTATGCTTCCTGCAAAAAGAATGTCACCCGTAAAGACAACATTATTCTTTTTACTGTAAAATGCGAGGCTCCCGGGTGCATGTCCCGGCACATGAAGTGCCGTAAGCGTCTCTGACCCGAATGAAACTGACTCTCCATCAGAAATAAAGCCGGCAGGTTCAGGCGGCTCCTCCATGGCAAGCCGGAAATATTCTGCATACATCAGTGCATTCTTCCTGTTCATTTCCTCATCAGCATGACAATAAGCCCCAAGCTTATATTTATCAAGAAACATCCTGTTTCCAAAGATATGGTCAAGATGGCAATGAGTATTCAGCAGGAGCACAGGATCGAGTTTCTTTTCTTCAATCAGGTCAGTCAGCTCCTTGAATTCTGGTTCATCATAGCATCCGCAATCAATAACTGCGCATTTGCCTGACTCATCAGCAAGAATATATGTATTGACAGTGATCGGCGAAAAAACAAGTCTGAATATCTCCATTTCCGCAATTTATTGATTTACAGTTCCGCGCAACATCGGAACAAAAACAAAATACCCGTGTGAAGAATAATCATAGTCATCTTCCCCTGTTCTCTGAACAAGGGTCATAACCTGTGTCCCGCTGTCGCCCAGCGGTACAACAAGCCTGCCTCCTGGCTTAAGCTGTTTAAGCAGGGCATCAGGGATCTCACCGGAGGCTGCAGTGATTATTATCCCGTCAAAGGGACCGTACTGTGATTTGCCCTGGTGACCATCACCATAAAAGAAATCGGCAGAGTAACCAAGTGATGTAAGTGTCGCCTGGGCTTTGAGATAGAGTTCCCTGAAACGCTCAATTGTATAAACCCTGGCGCCCATTTCGGCCAGAATTGCTGCCTGGTAACCTGATCCTGTGCCTATCTCAAGAATCTTATCCCTTTTCTTTACCTGCAGGAGGGAAGTCTGGACCGCAACAGTATATGGCTGGGAAATGGTCTGCCCTGATGTGATGGGGAAAGCCTTATCGACATAGGCGTGGATCAGAAAAGCAGGATCCATGAAGATATGCCTGGGGACCGTTCCGATGGCTCTGAGAACCTCCTCATCGTTAATTCCTTTATTCCTCAGTTCCGCAACCAGTTTCTTCCTCTTGCCTTTGGCTTCAAAAGAATCGTCTGTGAAGTCACTTTTCATCTTTTCTGCAAAGAACAAAAATATGAAAATTGTAATACCATCGTCAGGATATTTCTTCACAATGAAGGTAACAGCTTTTTTATGAACCAACCCCCTTTCTGATCTCCCCCAAGGGGGAAAGGTCTTTGAACTCCTGCCCCCTTGGGGGAAGGATGGGTAGGGGGTCGTATTAAATAAAGAATAAATGGAATAATAACTATTAATAATATATTCGATTTGTTACTCTTATTCTGAAGCATAACACTCAGGAGGCTTGTCATCAGTTGATAAAATTCAGGTGAGCGAAGAAGGATTCAGGCAAGGATGAATTTACCCAGAGGCTTATATACAGGGCCGGAGGGCTTAAGGATGCTTTCAAAAAGTATCACCTCGTAAACGGCAACCTCCTGAAAAAAAGTGTTATTGTATCTTTCGACTGCGGATGCAAGTGCTCCGGAGTCTTTAAGGAATTTTATCCGTCCGAGGGTGATATGTGGCTTAAAAGGGCGCTCCTCAAGTTTAAAGCCCGCATCACTCAGCGCTGTGCTGATCAGATTGTTAAGCCTTGTGAGGCCAGGGCACTCTTCGATGCCTGCCCAGATTACTTTCGGATCGCGATAATTCCTGAACACACCTGTCCCGGATAGTCTAAAGCTGAATTCACCTGATCCCCGGCAATGCTGCCTGACTGCCAGGTCAGCGACCTTTATCATTTCCTCATCGGTATCGCCAAGGAATGCCAGTGTAAGATGGATGTTTGCTGTATCGACCCAGTTGATCCTTTCATTTCCCAGAAGTGACTTAAGTGATGACATTATTCTCAGAAAGTTATCTCCGGGCTCGATCTTCAATGCAATAAAAATCCTTTTCATGTTTAAAGCAATCCGTCCTGTATATCCTGAATGATAAGCTCTATAAGAATATCTTCGCCGTAGGGATCATATTCCGATTTGAGGTTGGTGCCGAAAATCCTGGCGATCCCCTGCCAGAATGCGGCATTGATGCCTCCCCTGTACTCTTTGATCAGATCATATGAGGTATTGTATGTTTCCCTGTAAATAAGCTTCAAGAGAAGCTTCCCCTGGGTGATCGTCATATCCCTGATATCGTCCTCGTATTCACTGAAAACCTCTTTTTCAAACTGCTTCAGATAATTCTTCCTGTCCTTCTCTTCGCTCATCCGGTAAAGGTCACCATTCGCTTCGGCCAGCTTATCCCTGACAATGCGTGCATAGGGGTATACCTTTTTCAGGTTATAGACCAGCCTCTGGTACTGTCTGAACTGCGATCTTTCTCTGCGCGGTGATCCCTGCATCCGGCCGACAACGGCAACCTCCTTGATCTCAATTTCAGGGAGTGTTTCACCATCGCGTTTTATTTTCTGGAGCAGATAGAACCGCTGGGGAATTGAGTCACCGCTGAGACTGACACTATCTTTCTGCCCGTACATCAATCCGGATACAAGCAGAAAAAATAAAATTAAGTTCCCCCTCTTCACAACCAATGATTTTTACAAATGTACCAAATAATAATGCTCTCCTGATAACAGTCATTGAATGCGAAAATTGTGCCAGATGCCTGCATAAATGCCAAATATCATTTTGTGTTAAAATGTTAAAAATTACCTTTGGTTAAATTTCCGGGAATGATAATGACGACAGAGGATTTTAATGATCAGTCCCGTTTCAGGCAGATACTGACCGTACCTTACAGTGATCTTGTAAGCTTTGTCCTGGATTACCTCAGGCGCAATTCTCCTGTAATGATCTTCTTCTGGTCAGCCTGCATAATAACTGCAGGCATTGCATTTACTGTCAGGATGGATATAGCCGGTTACTTTCCCTTCAGGAGTATTCTCCTTCATTCATTGCTTGGATTTATTGTATTCCCGATCCTGATAATACCTGTTCACGAATTCATGCATGTCATACCTTTCTGGCTCACGGGCGCAAAAAAAATCAGAGCCGGGGCCGACCTGAAGCAATATATATTTTATGTAACAGCTCATAAACATGTTATGAACTCAGGGCAGTTCAGGCTCGTGGCTCTTGTCCCATTTATAAGTGTAACTATTACACTTATTATTCTTGTACTGTTTTTACCAGGAGTGTGGAAATGGAGCCTGTCGGCGTTTCTCTTCGTGCATACTACCATGTGCGCGGGCGATTTTGCGATGATGAACTTCTACTATCTGAACAGGCAAAGAAAAATTTTCACCTGGGATGATGCTGATGAAAAAATGGCTTATTTTTATGAAGAATTATAAAGAATATAACCACAGAGTTCCACAGAGTGAAAAACGGAGTTTCACGGTTTTAAACATTGTTACTCAGTGTTAAAACTCCGTGTAACTCCGTGGTTAAGAGATACTTAAACAAAAATAACTATGAAGAAGCTTATAATCACCGTTCTACTAATTGTTTGTGCTGTTACTTATACAAACGGACAGAGGAAAATTGTTCACCTGCCTGATCTTCCGGGCTATGTGACCCTGAAGTGTGACTTTCACACTCACACCGTCTTCTCTGACGGTAATGTCTGGCCAACGAACCGCATTTCCGAAGCATACATATACGGACTTGATGCAATAGCTATTACTGATCATCTGGAGTATACACCTCACAAGAATTATATACCGGTTGATCATAATGCAGCCTGGAAGTTAACCCAGTCGGCAGCAAAAGAGGGTAATATCATTCTCGTTCACGGAACAGAGATCACACGCGACATGCCTCCGGGGCACTTCAATGCACTCTTCATAGAAGATGCTTCTCTTCTTGCCAGAGACTCAGTGATGGATGTATTTGAAGAAGCCATAAAACAGGGTGCCTTCATTCAGTGGAATCACCCCGGGTGGAAAGCCCAGCAGCCTGACGGCATTCCCAGGATGTACAGCATACATTACAAGCTCATTGAAAAAGGATGGCTCCACGGAATAGAGTTTTTCAACGACAGCGAGTATTATCCTCTGGTACTTACTTTCTGTGAGAAATATAATCTGGCAGTAATAGCCAACAGCGATGTTCACGGAATCATCAGCGAATCATACAGCCCGCCTGAATATCCCAACAGGCCAATGACACTGGTATTTGCAAAGGAGAGAACCCATGACTCGCTGAAGGAGGCCATGTTCGCCGGTCGAACACTGGCATATTTCAGGGATATGCTGGCCGGGAAGGAGCAATATGCAAAGCCATTCTTCTACCAGTGCATTTCAATTGGCAAGGTGTTTTACGAAAATGACAGGAACAGATACCTTGAAATAACCAACAAATCAGATATACCTTTCTATCTTGAAAACGGTACAGCTCCTGCGCCATCATTCATTGCACTGCCTGCCAATTCCGTAACAAGGGTAACTATCAGTAAGAAAGCAGTTTCACCGCTTGTTTATGATGTAAGGAATATCATGATCGGTGAAGACAATGTACTAAGAGTTGAAATAAAGTATTAGTTGAAGGGGGTTGAAGGGGGTTGAAGGGGGTTGAAGGGAGTTGAAGGGGGTTGAAGGGAGTTGAAAGGAGTTGAAGGGGGTTGAAGGGAGTTTAAACTTCTTCAACTTTTTTCAACCCTCTTCAACCTTTTTCAGAACCTCTGCTTTGCCAGAGCAGGCACATCATCCTCCCTGGTGATTGGGCGCATCCTGAAGGAGTATTCGTAGCTGTTCTCAAGGAGCCTGTACTGCGGGTGTATTTTTGCCCCCCATGAATCATCGCCTCCGACACCCATCTGCCCAAGGTCAACATTCAGGTTAATGAGATCATGCGGCTTGACGTTATTGGTGTGTGTGTTTGCAGTGATGGCATCGGGCCGGTATCGCGAAAGAGAGCCGGGCGATTCAAAATCATCATGCACGTGATTAAGGGCAGCAAAGCAGAAGAGAGGATTTCCGCTCACCAGCAGGCCGGTGCCGTTATCATCGGTGAGAGTAAGCCAGCGGGTATCTGTTTTGTATCCGTTCTCCTGAGGTCTTATATAAGGAACATACTGGTCGGCAACGGTGCTTTCATACAGGCTTACATCGGCTGATGTTTTCCTGTCCGGATAGTTTTCATGCGGTCCGCGTCCGTACCATTTCAGGTTAGCGAACTCAGGAAGAAGCTGCATCTGCATTCCCATTCGCGGAAGCTCAGGTATCTTGTCTGAGATTTTTCTGAATGAATTAGATACCACAACATCTGATGTTCCGTAAATTGTATATACCGTTGAATACCCTGCTATCTTCTCATCTTTATTCCCGGGGATGTCATAGCGAAATGCAACTGTTACCTTTCCGGGTTCATTATTTGAAATGTCAGCCTTGGTGATCTTAGCCTTCTCTCCTGCCTCTTTCCAGACACCCATCAGCCTGCTCATTCCGTATCCATAGTCATTATCGGTTGGCGGCCTCCAGAAATCGGGTTCAGGACCCTTTTTCATCAGCTCTTTGCCTTTAAAAGTGAATAATTCCATCCGGCCATTTTCAAGATTGAATTCAATGATTATATCAGTACCTTTTACACTCAGTTTATTTCCAATAATATCTGTCTGGAGCATAGTAAGCTTATCGGCTGTGAATATTACAGGTTCTCCCTCAGCAGGCAGTCTGAACTGTGCTGATGCGTAAACATGATCGGCCGGAACAAGGTTCCATTCCTCAGTTCTTGATGCTCTCAGGTTAAGGAAATATTCCGCGCCGGGCACCGGAATAATTTTCCTGAAAGGAAGAAGGATATTTGCTGATGATTTCGGCTTACCGTCAGGCAGGGATAATTTTCCTGACTGAATGATTGCGCCGTCTGATACAATTTCCCAGTCAAAAACAAATTCCGAAAGGTCGGTGAAATCATACTTGTTATTGATCCTGATCATGCCTTTTTCAAGGTCAACAGGCTCAAATCCAATGTATTGATATACTCTTTTAACTTCATTCAAACCGGGCTTCCCGGTCCTGTCGGGCCACGTAAGTCCGTTGATGCAGAAGTTGCCATCACTGGGTATTCCGGCTTCACCGAAATCACCGCCGTAAGCCCAGAATTTCTCGCCGGTGGAATCAGTTTTTACAAGTCCCTGGTCGACCCAATCCCACACAAATGCTCCCTGCAGTTTCGGATATTTCTCTATCACATCCCAGTAATCCTGCAGGTTCCCGGTTGAATTACCCATAGCATGAGCGTATTCGCACAGGATAAGCGGTCTGTCATTCTTTTCATCTTTCGCATAAGCTTCGATCTGTTCTATCCTGGCATACATCGGGCAAAAAATGTCAGTGTGCCTTTCCGTGGTATTAGTACTCTGCTCGGCACGTTCATACTGGACCGGTCGTGTGTTATCCCTTGTTTTGGCCCATTTATAATTGGCGAGGAAATTATTCCCGTCGCCAGCTTCGTTTCCGAGCGACCAGATGATGACTGAAGGATGATTCTTGTCTCTTTCCACCATATTCTGCATCCTGTCGAGGTGTGCGGCAGCCCATTCAGGCTTATCGGCAAGAGTTATGTCTTTTGAATACCCGATGCCATGCGATTCAATGTTTGCTTCATCAATCAGGTAAAGGCCGTATTTGTCGCACATATCATACCAGAGCTCCTGCTGCGGGTAATGTGATGTCCTCACGGCATTGATATTATTGCTCTTCATCACCCGGATATCCTTTAGTATGGTTGTTTCATCCACAACATGTCCGTTTACATCATGATGTTCATGAAGGTTGGTTCCCTTCAGATATACTGCAACTCCGTTTACAAGAAGCTGTGAATTGATAATTTCCACCTTGCGGAAACCGAAACGGGAGCTTACACTCTCAAGGTTTTTCCCGTTTTTGTCCCTGAGGCTTATCACAAGCGAATAGAGGCTGGGGGTTTCCGCAGACCATCTTTTAACCTCAGGCAGGTTCTTTGAGAAATTGAGCGTTGCCTTTCCCCCAGTGAGCGCTGCTTCCTTTGATTCTGAAATGAGTTTCAGTTCATTGTCAAAGAGAGATATTTCCACATTAAAATTATCAGGATCATCATTACCTGACAGTGATACTTCAAGATCAAGGCGCCCGTCTTTGTATCCGTTCTCAAGATCTCCCCTGGCAAAGAAGTCGCTGATATATGTTTCCGGTCTTGCATGCAGGAACACTGATCTCTGTATCCCGCTGAGCCTCCAGAAGTCCTGGTCCTCAAGGTAGCTCCCGTCGCACCAGCGGTATACCTCAACGGCCAGCGAATTCTTTCCTTTCCTCAGATATTTTGTGATATTGAAATCGGCCGGTGTTTTGCTGTCCTGGAAATAACCGACAGGCTGTTCATTCACCCATACATAAAAAGCCGAGCTTACAGCGCCAAAATGAAGGAAGACCTGCTTGTTCTTCCAGTCAGCAGGAACTGTAAAATCTCTTTTATATGATCCGACAGGGTTCCAGTCATGCTCAATGAATGGCGGATTTCGCTTATGAGGGTAAGTAATGTTTACATATATCGGAACGTCATATCCCTTCATCTGCCAGTTGGATGGCACATTGATGTCATCCCAGTCGCGGGTGTCATAGTCATCTTTAAAGAACCAGTAAGGTCTCTCACCGGGCGTTTTAACCCAGTTAAATTTCCAGGTTCCGTCAAGTGAAAAATAATTCGGGGAGCCGGTTTTATCAGCAGCCAGGGCAGACTCTTCATCCGCATAACTGATCATTGTTGCATGGGGAGCTTCCCTGTTCTGGCTGAACATTTCAGGATTTTCCCAGTCACGCGGTTCTTTTTCAGGGAATGCCACTCCTTCATATTTATTATATTTCTTACAGGAAGAAAGTGCGACTGCTGCCAGAAGGGCAATAAAAATGATCTTCTTCATGATATAAATGGTTACATTTCTAAAGTTACACAAAAGAGTCGTTATTTTAAAAAAGCCCGGTTATTTTACCGTTTTCATCGATGTCAATCTTTTCGGCCGAAGGGTTATTCGGCAGACCCGGCATCCTCATGATTGTACCTGCAATGGGTACAATAAACCCTGCGCCTGAGGCGAGTTCAACTTCCCTGATCTTGATGGTGAATCCTTTAGGGCGGCCCCTCCGGTTCTGATCATCTGAAAGGGATTTCTGTGTCTTTGCTATGCATACTGCCAGGCTTCCCATTCCAAGTTTTTCGATCTTATCAAGCTGCGTCTTTGCTTTAACAGTATATTCAACATGATCAGCGCCATACAATTTCCTGCATATAGTTTCAATTTTTTCCTCGAAAGACCACGACAGTTCGTACAATGGCTTAAAACAATCGGTACAATCAGTTACTGCTTCCACCACCTGATTCGCGAGGTCGATTGCTCCTTCCCCTCCCCTGGCCCATGATTCATTGACAGCAACCTTTACATTCTGCGACCTGCAGTGCTTTGTCAGCAGATCGAGCTCAGCCGGAGTGTCTGAATCAAAACGGTTTATCGCCACTATCGGGCTGAATCCGAAGAAATTCATATTCTCAATATGCTTGTCAAGGTTTTCAAATCCTTTCTGAAGCGTCTCTGTATCTTCGGTTTGCAGTGTTGACAATTTTGCTCCACCATGATATTTCAGCGCCCTTACTGTTGCTACTATCACCACAGCGTTTGTCTTCAGGTTTCCGACCCTTGATTTGATATCGAAGAATTTCTCTGCTCCCAGTTCGCTTGCAAAACCGGCTTCGGTGACCACAAAATCACTCAGCGAAAGCCCTGTCTTTGTTGCTATTATCGAGTTTGTACCCTGAGCGATATTTGCAAACGGTCCTCCATGGATGATAGCAGGAGTTCCTTCAAGAGTCTGCACCAGGTTGGGCATTATGGCTTCCTTAAGCAGAGCTGCCATTGCTCCCTGTGCTTTCAGGTCGCGTGCAAAAACCGGCTTGTCATCAAAGGTATAACCAATAAAGATGTTGCCCAGTCTCTCCTTGAGGTCCATCAGGTCTTTTGACAGGCATAATGTCGCCATCACCTCTGATGCTGCAGTTATGTTATATCCAGACTGCCGCGGTACGCCTTCTGTAGTACCTCCAAGCCCGGTCACAATGTCGCGGAGCGAGCGTTCATTCATGTCGGTCACACGCTTCCATTCTATTGTCCTCGGATCAATTCTCAGGTTCCCTTCCTTCGACTGGATGTTGTTATCGATGAGAGCAGCCAGTAGATTGTGTGCTTTCTCAACCGCAGCCATGTCGCCTGTGAAATGAAGGTTTATGTCTTCCATCGGGATCACCTGCGAATAACCGCCCCCTGCAGCGCCTCCCTTGATGCCGAATACCGGTCCGAGTGAAGGTTCGCGCAGAACCACGGTGGTCTTCTTCCCGATCCTGTTCAGCGCCTGTGCAAGACCTATTGACGTGGTAGTTTTACCTTCACCGGCCGGAGTGGGTGTTATTGCCGTCACCAAGATCAGTTTAGCTTTCCCGGCCTTCTCTTCATCTATAAAACGAAGAGGTATTTTCGCTTTGAATTTCCCGTATAATTCAAGATCATCAGGCTTAATGCCTAGTTTTTCTGCAATTTCAACTATCGGCCTGATCCTGGCTTCCTGGGCAATCTGAATATCCTCTTTCATAACAGCTTTTATGAATTTTTAACAAAGCTAAACTAATACTTAGGTTCTGAATATGGAGGGTTTTGTCACTTTTTTTTGTAAATTGAGCAAAGAATTTAAACTGAATTCTAAGTGCCTGACCCCCTTTCCCGTTTCCCCCAAGGGGGAAAGGCCCGCGCGGCAGGCTGGCTCCTTCGCTAAACCAGCCCACCGGGCTGGTTCTTAACGCTCGGCCCTCCCCCTGGGGGAAGGTCGGGATGGGGGTTTTGACAAACAGATTGAAATTTTAATTTAATCTAAAATATGCAAATATGGATACAAACATTACTGATCTTTATCGCGGGTATAAGAAAGGAGAACTTAACCGCAGATCTTTCCTGAAGAAACTGGCTATGGTAGCCGGAAGCAGTGCTGCTGCAATAGCTCTGCTGCCTGTGCTTGAGGAAAATGAGCTGATGGCAGCAGGAAAACCCCAGACGGAAGTGGATCTGATAACCGAGTTCATCAAATATCCTGCTGCTACCGGAGAAATGAGGGCTTTTATAGCAAGGCCTAAAAAAGGAAAAAAATTCCCGGCTGTAATCGTGATTCATGAAAACAGAGGCCTGGTCCCTCATATCCAGGATGTTACAAGAAGAATGGCAAAAGAGGGCTTCCTTGCCCTTGCTCCTGATGCTCTGTCACCGGTGGGTGGAACACCTGAAGATATAACCAATGTAGGTGAGCTGTTTAAGAAGCTGGTGAGCGAGGAGACTACCAAAAACTTTGTCGCTGCAGTTAAATTCCTCGAGACACATCCCAATTCCAACGGGAAAGTCGGATGCACGGGATTCTGCTGGGGAGGAGCCATGACAAACCAGGTGGCTGTAAATTCACCTGAGCTTGACGCTGCAGTACCTTATTACGGCAGACAGCCTTCTGCCGAGGATGTTGCAAAGATAAAAGCCCCTGTAATGGCCCACTATGCTGAAAATGACGCAGGGATAAATGCCGGCATTGAAGCCTTTGAAAAGGCGCTGAAGGATAACGGAATAGAGTATCATTTTTTCACTTATCCGGGTACGGGGCATGCTTTCAACAACGACACAAATCCGCAGCGGTATAATGCTGAAGCAGCGAAGCTTGCATGGGAGAGAACTGTTGGGTTCTTTAAGGAAAAGCTGAAATAACAGTAGATTTTCTTTTTAACCACGGGGTTACACAGAGTAAAATCCACGAGTTACACGGTTTCTAACTCCGTGAAACTCCGTATAACTCAGCGTAACTCCGTGGTTATATTTTCCTTGCATCTTTATTTGCCAGCCTTATTGCCTCCACAAATGGCCTGCAGTGGTTGAAGAAAAGCTTGTAACCAGGGCATAAGTAGTTGAGTCCCGGTTCGCCATCAGGCGTCAGGATAAATCTGTTCTTCGGGCATTCGCCGTTGCACATTTCAAGTACTTCGCATTCCCTGCAATAACGGGGAAGAGTTGCCTGTTTCGCTTCTCCGAAGGACTTCTGCACCGGTGAATCAAGGAGATCAGCCAGGGTGCTCTCCCGGATATTTCCAACCAGGTGTTCTTTGTCAACATAATGGTCGCATGAGTAGAAATCGCCGTTATGCTCAACTACAGGCACTCCGCCGCATGTCACCTTTAAAACGCATAGCGCATGCTCCTGCCGGAATGCAGTGCGGGCACTCTCCTCAAAAAGCTGGATCCTCACCTTGCCAATATCATTTGCCACCCATTCATCAAAAACCCTGGCCAGGAAATTCCCGTATGCCAGCGGATCAACTGAAGCAGCGCTTACTTCAGGCTCTGAACCCTTTTTACATTCAACGAGCGGGAGGAATGTCATGTACTCTGCTCCGATCCCCTTGAAGAATCCATAAATTTTATCAGGATGAAGAGAATTATATGAATTGAGCACACATAGAATCTCTGATGTTACATTGTATTTCTTAAGCAGCTCATAACCTTTCATCACCCTGGCGAAAGCAGATTTTCCGTCAGTTCCTGTGCGGTATTTATCATGAAATTGCTGAGGGCCATCAATGCTTATGCCAACGAGGAAATTCTGATCTGACAGGAATCTGCACCAATCATCATCCAGGAGGGTTCCGTTGGTCTGAATGCCATTAATTATTTTGTAGCCGGCAGGAAGATGCTTCTTCTGAAGGGCTACTGCCTTCCTGTAAAAATCCAGTCCCGCCAGAGTCGGTTCGCCGCCATGCCACGAGAACATTATAACCTTATCTGTTGAAGCTTCAATATGCTGAATTATGTATTTCTCCAGCACATCATCACTCATAAGGTGTCGTCCGGTATCCGGGTAAAGGGAGCTCTTTTCAAGATAATAACAATAGCTGCAATGGAGATTGCAGGCCGCACCCACAGGCTTAACAAATATCTGAAAATCCCGATCCATTAATCAAATTTAAATTTTCTGATGACCCTTTGCGCCTTAGCGCCTTTGTGGCTATTTTTTTTTGCCGCTAAGACGCCAAGGCGCCAAGTTACACCAAGTTCTATCATAGGTATTTTATGATTTCCATTTGACTGTTTTTTGTTCTGCTCCACTTTGAACTGACATTCTTATTCTCCAGTCAACAGGATAATAATTATTAATCCGTGTCCCTATATTATTCAGAAATCCGAGGTTCACTCCTTCATACGAGGCGATCTGCCATCCCCGGGGCGTACCCGCTGTATTGATAGTGTCACGTCTCAGATATTTAATTGCATCAGCGTATTCCAGATTAAGTGTAAAAAATACACTTTTTCTCAGGAAGACAGATAGAGCCAGCTCGTGAGAGGGGATGATATCCCTTTTCAGGGTGCAGACGGCGGTGCCAGTCTTAACGATTTTCAGTACATCAGAAAGAACCGAATAATCATTTATGTTGCATGGAAGAGCCACTATCTCATTATTAATCATTAAAAGCCTGTCTGCGTTGAAGGATGACAACTCCAGTGCTGCTTTCATCTCATCCCTGCCAGGACTGCTGAATCTGCTTTTCGGCTTCCGGAATTCCTGTTTTCCGCTATATACCTTCTTCCTTAGAACAGACATGAAAAGACCCTCTCCCCTGATTTTACCGGGATAAAATGCATAACCATATACTCCCTGCAGATCAATCTCCTTAATTCCCTCGCATCCACTTATATCTAGTCTGACAGTTTCAGCTTCCCCTTTCGAAATAAACCATCTTATATTCTTCTCGTTCTCATCAGGATTGAAGGTGCATGTACTGTAAATAAGTATCCCGTTCTCCTTAAGGGCCGGCCATGCATCGCTGAGAATCCTCTTCTGGCGCTCGCAGCATAGAATTGTATTATCAACAGACCATTCATCAATCGCCACCTGGTCCCTGAACATTCCTTCACCCGAGCATGGTGCATCAACAAGCATCAGATCAAAAAAACCCGGTATGCGCCCAAATGCCGAAGGATCGCTCTGCGTGACAATTGCATTTGACAATCCCCATTTGGTAAGGTTTTCCGCAAGAACCGACGCCCTTGTCCTTATCACCTCATTTGCCACCAGGAGACCATCGTTTCCGATAAGTGCCGAAAGATGAGTGCTTTTGCCTCCCGGGGCCCCGCACAGATCGAGTACCCTTAAATCTTTTTGCCCGCCTGAAACCTGTTTGAATATCTGCTCCAGGAACATCCCTGAAGCCTCCTGCGGATAGTAGCAGCCTGCATGAAAGAGGGGATCCAATGTAAATGAAGGCCGTGCTTTAAGATAAAATCCTCCGTTGCACCAGGGAACCGGATCATTATCTTCGGGAATCCTGTTCCACTTGAAATGGTTGGTCCTGATGCTTACCGGCGACGGGTCCCCCAGAGCCTTCAGCAATGATTCGGAATCAATATATTCCTGATGGTTAATTCTTTCTATGAACTTCTCAGGGTACATAACTATGAGAGACCAGTCTGTTTTATTCTTCCGAAAAATTATCAGTTGACTGCACCTTATTACCCGAGTGCTTCCTCCAGAGGTAGTAAACTGGTATGCCGATGATAACAATAATGAGTCCCGGGAATGTGTAATTCGGCTTATAGATCAGCAATATGATCATTATGGTGATTGTCGTGATAATGTAGATCATGGGGATCACCGGGTAACCGAATGCTTTATAAGGTCTGGGGATATCAGGTCGTTTCTTCCGGAGGACGAAAATAGCAATAATGGTGATGGTGAAGAACAGCAGTACCGCAAAGATCACATAATCGAGAAGATCGCTGTATGTTCCTGAAAGACAAAGCAGTACAGCCCAAACACCCTGGATGACTATTGCAAATCCCGGCACACCGAACCTGTTCAGCTCACCCACTTTTTTAAAGAACAGGCCGTCTTTCGCCATGGCATAATAAACCCGTGGGGCTGCCATGACGAGGCTGTGGTTGCATCCAAATGTGCTGATGATAATGAATATTGCCATTATCACTGCAGCATAATCGCCAAATACCACGCTCATTGCTGAAGTGGCAACGCGGTCATCGGTGGCAAATTGTATTCCGCGGCTCAGCACATCAGCGCCGTCAGGGGAGCCGTGAAGCGGCAGGATTCTTATGTAGACAAAATTCACAAAAAGATAGATAACCGATACAATGGCTGTTCCGAAGAGAAGGCTCAGAGGAACATTCCGTTTGGGATTTATTACCTCCCCTGATAAATATGTAATATTGTACCACGCGTCGGACGAGAACAGAGAGCCTACCAAAGCTGTTCCTATTGCGGCCACCACTGCAAAGCCGGCTATGGGGAAAGGTTTATTGTCAGGGCCGATCTGGCTGGCCTGCCAGAACACCTCCTTGTTGATCTCCCATGATCCGATTGCCTTCGTGGCAAAGAAGCCGATCGCGATCACGGCAAGGAGGGATAATATTTTTGTGGACGAAAAGATGTTTTGAACAGTCTTTCCGGTAACTATGCCCCTGGTATTTAGCCATGTAAGGAAAATAATCATTGCTATTGCAATTACCATGGTGCTGTTGATCTGCAGCGGGCCAATCTCAGCCAGTATGTTTCTTTCGGAGATCCAGGGGATCAGCACCCCGCTGAATTTTGCAAATGCCACAGCTACTGCAGCTATCGATCCGCACTGGATCACGAGAAAGGTGGTCCAGCCGAACAGAAATCCGATAAGCGGATGGTAAGCCTCTTTCAGGTAAACGTATTGCCCTCCCACATGCGGCATCATTGAAGCGAGCTCGCCATAGCTTATTGCCCCGATCACAGTTATCAGACCGGTAATAAGCCAGGCGACCATAAGCCAGCCGGGTGAACCGACGCTTCTGGCAATGTCGGCACTTACAATAAAAATGCCGGAGCCTATCATGGCACCGGCAACGATTGATATTCCGTCAAAAAGGTTGACTCGTTTACGGAGAAGGTTGTTTTCTGCCGGCATGGGCTTAGTTTATATTAAACAAAAATATACAATCATTCGAGACATCAAAATAGAAAACCCAGTAACTTTAAGATTAATCCTTGAGTCTGCTCCAAAAAGTTTTTTAGCCACCAAGGCTCCAAGGCACAAAGTTGCACCAAGAATAAGTCATTGAAAGATAACCTCTTGGTGAACCTTGGTGTCTTTGTGTCTTCGTGGCAATTGCATTTTTTGAACTTATCGTAGTGGACTCATTCTTTGGTTTTATAAATCAGATCTGCACGACAGATTTTTTATCCAGTTTTGGACGATTAAAGCTCCATATTCAGACATAAATGACTCAGGGTGGAACTGAACTCCCCTGATATTGTATTTAACATGGGCAACAGCCATAATAATCCCATCATTACTTAGCGCAGTGATTCGTAAATCTGAGCAAGATTCCTGGGCACTGCTTTCAAAGCAGACTCCCCATGAATGATAGAGACCCGCACTGAATTCTGATGGTATGCCATCAAAAATATAATCATAAGGTTCAATTAATCTGACCATTGCCTTTAACCCATGACGGACAGTTTTAAGATTTACGAGCTTCATTCCAAAGGCTTCTGCAATTGCCTGGTGACCCAGACAAATACCCAGAAAACTTCTCTCATTACAATATAACCTTAATAATTCTGACATTACCGGAGCTTCAGCCGGAATACCAGGCCCCGGGGAG
The DNA here is from genome assembly GCA_041303415.1 of Bacteroidales bacterium. Taxonomy (GTDB): domain Bacteria; phylum Bacteroidota; class Bacteroidia; order Bacteroidales; family VadinHA17; genus LD21. Next base: position 13,229 of record JBFYPG010000153.1, on the reverse strand, counting down.
AACAGGAAGCCATCATAGTGGCCTGTATAAGCGATATTAATTTTGTCATTCCTGATAACATCAAAGTCACACTTCGCATCTTCACGGATTATCTGAACCAGGTTATATGTAAATGAATCATAATTATCCACTATCAGAATATTCGGTCTCCTGTAATTCATATATTTGCTTCTAATAGTAATGTAATGTCTTGTAAAAGTACAATAAAAGAACAAATGAATAAATGGGCTGAAGCAGGCATTCCATTTCTTTTCATTATTGATTTTGAGCTTAATAAACCTCTGATCTTCAGGCTTGATGAGATTGATCCAAATAAACTGCTTTATAACATTGATGGTGTAACCAACTGCGGCAGTTTCACCAGAAGTTTTAAACAAATAAGACTGGCAAAATACCCGGAGAAGTATGAGGATTATTTATTAAAATTCAACAAAGTAAGGAGTGAAATAGCCTTCGGTAACTCCTATTTACTAAACCTCACCTGTTCTACTCCAATTGATATAAATCTGACACTACAGGAGATCTTCCATCTGAGTAACGCCAGGTACAAGATCTGGTTTGAGGAGCAGTTTGTCTGCTTCTCACCCGAAGCTTTTATCATAATAAGTGACGGAATTATAAGATCATTCCCAATGAAAGGGACAATTGATGCCACGATACCTGATGCTAAGAATGTGATTATTAGCGACATGAAGGAAACAGCAGAACATTACACCATAGTGGACCTGATACGAAATGATCTTAACATGGTTTCTAAACGGGTAAGAGTTGAGCAATTCAGGTATATCGACACAATCTTAACCAATGAAAAGAAGCTTTTACAGGTGAGCTCAGAGGTTTGCGGTGATCTTGAAGAGGACTATTTATCCCATATTGGAGATATAGTATTCGCTCTGCTTCCTGCAGGTTCGGTAAGTGGTGCACCCAAGAGAAAAACGACAGAGATCATTGCAGCCATAGAGAACCGGAATCGAGGGTACTATACCGGTATATTTGGAATATTTAACGGTCTCAATCTTACCAGCAGTGTAATGATACGCTTTATCGAAAAGTGTGACACCGGATTTGTCTACCACAGCGGAGGAGGTATAACATCATTCAGTGATCCTCATTCAGAATACAATGAGATGACAGATAAGATTTATGTGCCAATTGTTTGAGACTATAAAAATAGTAAACGGGAAACCAGCGAACCTCCCGTTCCATGATAAACGGATGAATTTCTCCCGGCAAAAAGTATTTCGCAACAATGATTCTCTACGGCTTTCAGAGTTTATTCAGATACCAGAAGAATTCAAAACCGGCCTAATCAGATGCAGGGTCATCTACGGATCTTCTATCAAATCAATAGAATATTCCTCATACGTTCCGGCAGTAATAAAAACCCTGAAGCTCGTTTATGCCGACACCCTGATTTATGACTTAAAATATCTCGATCGCAGATGTCTCACCAGATTAATTGACAAGAATCTTGCGGATGATATACTCATCATTAAAGAAGGTTGCATAACTGATTCATCTTTTGCCAATATAGTATTTACAGATGGTGAACGCTGGGTCACACCTGATACTCCCCTGCTATGCGGCACAATGCGGGAGAAGCTTCTCGTTAAAGGCATTATAAATACAGAAAAGATCACTATTGATAACCTGTCTCAGTTCACTCATTTCAGGCTAATAAATGCAATGCTTGGTTTTAGTTCCCGGATACTTCCAACAAAAAATATCATCTGAAAAGACAGAAAATATGTAAGTTTATGAAAATTAATCTTACGAGTCTTAAGATCAAAAATGCACGAACGCACTAAATAAGATATAGCCTGCCTTGTGTGAAATTGCAAGAATCAGTGATCCTGAATATGGTTTTTATGAGGGATAATTCTTTATTAAATAACAATAAAAAACTATGAACAAATTAATTGTGTTTCTATTAGCATGCCTTTTAGCAACAAACTGTACCCACAAACCGGGACGTGAAAAACTTATTACCGTGAAAGGTGAGATACCTGTTGAAGAAATGGGAATCAGCTTAATTCATGAACATATTATGGTAGATTTCATCGGAGCTGACAGCACCGGGTATCATCGCTGGAACAAGTCGGAAGTGATTGGGCGCGCCCTTCCTTTTTTAATGGAGGCTAAACAAAAAGGTGTAAACACATTTTTTGAGTGCACCCCTGCTTATTTGGGGCGCGATCCTTTGTTGTTAAGAGAACTCTCTGAAAAGACAGGAATCAATATTGTCACCAATACTGGTTATTATGGCGCAATGAACAATAAATATATACCTGAACATGCTTTTACCGATACTCCTGAAGATATTGCCCGGGTTTGGATTGATGAATTTAACAATGGAATTGACGGCACAGGGATATTTCCCGGCTTTATTAAAATTGCAGTTGAACGAAAAGATACATTATCCCCGATGCATGTAAAAATTGTCAAAGCAGCAGCAATTGCTCACAAAGCCACCGGGCTGACCATTGTTTCACATACAGGCACCGATGGTCCTGCATTTGCCCAATTAAAAATATTGAAAGAAGAAGGAGTATCTCCTGATGCCTTTGTTTGGACACATGCCCAGCGTGGTACTTTTGATGGTATTGTTAATGCAGCGAAACAAGGCTCATGGATTTCCATAGATAATATTAGTATCAACAATGCGGATAAAATGGGTGGCATCGAATGGTGCGTGGAGCTTATAACTAAATTGAAGAAAGAAAACTTACTGCATAAAATTTTATTGTCCCATGATTCGGGGTGGTACAATGTCGGACAGGAAAATGGCGGCAATTACCGTGGTTACAATGATATTTTCGATTTTCTGATACCGGCCCTCAGGGAAAATGGCCTTAACCAGGAGGATATTGATTTACTGCTTGTTAAAAATCCTCAGAGGGCCTACGCAGTTAAAATCAGAACCATTAAATGAATGACGACCTGAGCATGCTGGAAGATTATACTCCAGAACACTGAAAATGAGAACCATCTGCTACTTGATTTTATTAACACTCATTTCATGTTCTCCTGGAGAGAAAAATGAGAACAACCTGAAACTCTGGTATAAACAACCGGCCGGTGCTTTAGTTCCTGATGATAAAAACGGTTGGAAAGACGACCCTGAGTGGCTGAAAGCTTTGCCTTTGGGAAACGGTTCGCTGGGTGTAATGGTTTATGGCGATGTTAACAAAGAGCGGATACAGCTGAATGAAGAAAGCATGTGGTCGGGCAGCCCCGCTGACAATAATAATCCGGATGCTTTTGCATATCTGGGTAAAATCAGGGAATTATTGTTTGAAGGAAAATTTAAGGAAGCGGCTGAACTGACCGATAAAACCCAGATTTGTAAAGGATCAGGTTCGGGATCGGGAAATGGTGCATATGTGCCTTTTGGTTGTTTCCAGACACTGGGCGATTTATGGATCGATTGGGGGAAGGATGATGAATATCAGGATTATTACCGCGAACTGGATTTGACAGATGCTGTTGTCAGGATAAATTACACCCAAAACGGAATCCGGTTTCAACGCGAGGTTTTTACAAGTTATCCTGACCAGGTAATGGTCGCAAAGTTTATTGCCGACAGACCCGGAAAGATCTCATTTTCCTGTTCGATGAACCGCCCTGAAAGATATAGTACCTATTCGGAAAATAACCAGCTTATATTGTCCGGATCACTTCCTGACGGCAAAGGGGGTGATGGACTTCAATATATGGCCAGACTTTTAGCCGTTAACAAAAACGGTACTCTGGTTTGCTCCGATTCTGCAATAACAATAAAAGATGCCGATGAGGTGATCCTTTTTCTGTCCGCTTCAACCGATTATAAGTTGGAATATCCACTTTACAAAGGAAGAGACTATCAATCGATCACTTTAGAAAACATCAAAAAAGCTTCAGAAAAGGTCTATACCGATTTGCTGAAAGCACATATAAGCGATTACCGGAATTATTTTGAAAGGGTGAGCTTTACACTGAGCGATGCTATTGATACTATCCCCACCGATGAGCGGGTCATCCTGTTCAAACAGACAAAATCAGATGCTCATCTGTATGAGCTTATTTTTCAGTATGGCCGCTATCTGCTGATATCATCATCCCGTCCCGGGACTTTGCCGGCAAACCTGCAGGGTATCTGGGCCAATAAAATTCAGACACCCTGGAATGGTGACTACCATACCGATGTTAACATTGAAATGAATTACTGGCCTGCTGAGGTTACGAACCTTTCAGAAATGCACCTTCCGATGTTCGACCTTATTACTTCGCTGGTTGAGCCAGGCAGCAAGACAGCTAAAGTTCACTATAATACCAGGGGCTGGGTTGTTCATCCCATTACGAATGTCTGGGGCTATACTTCGCCTGGTGAAAGAGCAAGCTGGGGAATGCATACCGGTGCTGCAGCCTGGATCTGTCAGCACATTGCCGAACATTACCGCTTTACAGGCGATAAGGAATTCCTGAAAAAAATGTACCCTGTCTTAAAAGGGGCTGTCGAGTTTTACATTGACTGGCTGGTAGCCGAACCTGCAACCGGCAAACTGGTTTCCGGGCCCGCCGTTTCTCCTGAAAATACTTTCATTGCACCTGATGGCAGCAAATGCCAGATCAGCATGGGGCCAACACATGATCAGGAAGTTATCTGGCAGTTGTTTGACGATTTTGTTATGGCATCAAAAGAACTTAAAGTGGAAGATGATTTCATTGCCAGGGTGGAGAAAGCCAAAAACCAACTTGCAGGTCCGCAGATTGGATCCGATGGCAGGCTTATGGAATGGGCACAGGAGTTCCCGGAGCTTGAGCCAGGACATCGTCACATTTCTCATTTATTTGCTGTTCATCCGGGATCTCAGATCAACCGATTTCAAACTCCTGAATTGGCTGAAGCAGCCAGCATGTCAATGGATTACCGCATTGCGAACGGAGGTGGGCATACAGGATGGAGTGCATCATGGCTGGTTAGCCTCTATGCCAGACTTGCCTCAGCTGAAAAGGCAAAGGCAAGTCTCGACGTAGTATTGGCGAAAAGCACAGCTCCCAACCTGTTTGGTTTACACCCTCCTTTCCAGATAGATGCTAATTTTGGTACTACTGCTGCGATTGCTGAAATGCTTTTACAAAGCCACGTGCAGGACCAGGATGGCAACTTCATCATCGATATTCTTCCTGCTTTGCCCGAAGACTGGAAAGACGGTGAAGTAAAGGGGCTGGTTGCCCGCGGCGGTTTCGTTGTTGATATCAAATGGCGAAACACAGAATTGGTTTCTGTAAAAATCTACTCCCGGGACGGAGGGAACTGCCGGGTAAATTATAAGGAAAAAAGTGCTGAGGTAACTAACCTTAAACCCGGGGAAACACACCAACCCGATCTTAAGTTGCTGAAAACTACAATAGCTCCGGTAAATCAAACACAAAAAAATGATAATAGTTAACCATTAATATAATTAGGACTATCTCCCGAATTCCTTTTTAATTACATTTCTGATGTATTCCTCGATTCCCCTGTTATCTATATCGTAGAAGGGTTCCAGGAAATTGAAGCTTTTGTCTTTTCTGTAATTGCTCCCGTCTGACAGGAAGCTCAGCGCATCTCTCACCTTCAGGAGCCTGTTTGAGTATTCCGAAGCCTTATTGACAATCTCCCTGAGAGTAACTCCCTCCTTCAGGATGCAATAGATGTCATAATAATCCCTGAAATCACTCCTTCTGAGAATCAGTTCAACTTTCATTGCACCAATGGAAGTTATATCCGCTGCCTTTACATTATCAAGGATTAAAACAGGATTCTTCACCGGACTCAGGTTGTTCTGCTTTGTCATGAAAGTGACCCGCACTTTGTTGATTACAAAATTCACCTGGTCGAATCCCAGGATATTCCTTGAGGTTATTTTTCCGATAGTGGTCAGCTCCTTTTCAATCGACGGCCAGTCAGCTTCCGGCTTCTCTTTTTTCAGATCCCTGGTCCACATGCAGAAGTCAAGGTCCTCGCTCTTTCTTTTATTTATCTGAAGTGAAAGGGCGCTCCCTCCAATGAGAGTGTATTTATTAACACAGTTCAGCCGTGACAGCGGCACGAATAAAGCATCAGTGTGTTTTGCCAGTCCGTTCATTGAATGGATATCAGTCTTTCCCTCACCTTATCACGGATATATCTCTCCGGATCTGCTATATCAAAATAAATAAATGCATAAAGAACATTCAGCTTATAAAATGCCGGCCCCTGGGGTATTAATAATTCCTTCCATACTTCCTTTATCAGCTTTTCCGGGTAAATTGTAAAAAGAGAATCTATATCCCCGATATCGAGATAAAGAAGGACCTTCTCAATAAGTTCTTTCTCGCTTATTTCCGGAGTTGAGGTATTACTGTACCAGAATGCATTTTCACGCCTGAGTTTCCTGAGAAGCTCTCTCTTAATTATTTCAGAACTGTTCCTGTCCTCCCACCTCATTTGCCTTACCAGCCTGTAGCCACATTTCTCAAGAAGCTTCATCTGACTGTCCAGTTCCAGCTTTTTCTCAATGAACCTCTTTTTATAAACCCGGGCAGTGGATCCCTTCATACCGGAATCCCTGTACCATCCCCTCCTTCTTACAAGTTTTTCTATCGCCTGATCGGTTGTTAACATAACGCAAATATACATTATTCGTTTCATATTTGAAACGTTTTAGATGTTTTTATGTAAATACATTCCCGGCCGGCAGCTTTTTAAGCCAGTTTTTGTTAAATTAGTCATGCAATAATTCAATCATCTTTTACAATATGATGAAATCACTACTGCTTCGTTCCATGCTATGGATGTCAGTCCTGCTTACTGCATCATGCCAGGTAAATCACATACCCATCAGCCTGCATCCCGTAAACCCGCATTATTTTCTCTTCCGCGGAGAACCAACACTCCTTATTGGCTCAACAGAACATTATGGCGCTGTGCTCAACCTCGATTTTAACTACATTCCTTACCTCGATGAACTGGCAGCCCGAAACCTGAATGTAACACGAACGTTTTCGGGTATCTATGTTGAGCCACAGGGCGCTTTCGGGATTGCTAAAAACACCCTTGCTCCCGACAGCGGCAGGTTTATATGCCCCTGGGCCAGGAGTCAACAGCCCGGTTATGCCAACGGCGGAAACAAGTTTGATCTCAGCCGCTGGGATGAAGCTTATTTCAGCCGCCTGAAGGATTTTATAGCTGCGGCCGGAGCTCGCAATATCGTGGTGGAACTCGACCTGTTCTCTAATTTTTACGATACCCTGCAATGGAAACTGAGTCCCCTGTATTGGGAGAATAACATCAACCAGATCGGTAACCTGTTGGATCACAAGGGAGTGCTTTCCCTGAGCCATCCTGAATTATTGGATATCCAGGAAAAAATGGTTAAGAAGATTGTCGGGGAGTTAAAAGATTTCGACAATCTGTATTACGAAGTATGCAACGAACCCTATTTTGGTGATCTCGATGCCCTGGAAGCATGGGAGCAGTATATGACAGCGGTAATCGCCAATGCCGAAAAGAACTTCCCGCGAAAACATCTGATCTCACACAATATTGCCAATGGTGCTCAGAAAATTGAAAATCCCAACCCCCTGGTCTCAATTTTTAATTTTCATTATGCCAAACCACCCGTTGCTGTGGCAATGAACTTTCCGCTGAACAGGGTTATCGGCGATAATGAAACCGGGTTTGACGGCATTGAAGATGCAACTTATCGCAAGGAAGCCTGGAATTTTATGCTGGCGGGCGGAGGGCTGTTCAACCATCTGGACTATTCTTTTACGGTGGGGCACGAGACCGGCAACTTTGTGATTCCGCCTGCGCAACCCGGGGGAGGAGGGATTGAATTGCGGAAACAGCTGCAGATTCTGAAAGAGGTGTTGGAGGAATGTGATTTCACCCGGATGGCACCGGCTGATTCCATCATTAAAAATATCGTTCAGGAACACCAGGTGAAAGTGTTGTCCCGGAACGGGGAACAATACCTGCTCTATCTGACCCGTGAAGGGAAAGACCTGCGGTCGTGTGCCGTATCACCTGAACTTCCGGAAGGGGATTATTCATGTGAGTGGATTGACACCAGTACCGGTGAGCGAACGGCATTTGACCTGACCGCACATCCGGGCGGCATAACATCTTTTGCTACCCCTCTTTATGCCGGGGATATTGCACTCAGGATCATCAAAAAGCCATAATTATACTACATCCTGTAAGAGGTACGGAGTTCTGTATTCGCGGCTTAGCATTGCGTTGGCCTCATTCTCCCTGTCGCCATGTAACCCCAGCCAGTGCTTGGGTGTCGTTTGCACCTTTCTCAGTCTGAGCTTTATACTTTCGGTAATTTCCATGGGGCCCTGTAATCCGGAACAAGGTATCTGTTTGCCTCCGTGTCGTTTATGAATCGTGTACCATCCCATACAAGTTTCCTGCCTGTGCGGTATGCAATGTTGCCAAGTGCGGAGAATTTTGCGATATGTGCTCCGATATCGGCACTCGCCCTGGTATCGGGATTACGGCTCGCAATGCAATCAAGATGGTTCTTAACATGGTTTTTCAGCCCTTCATCCTTTCCTTTCTGCCATGGTATTGCCACCATCCGGGTAACCTTGTTCACAACTTCCGGAATAACTTCCCATCCTCCGCGATCGACAACCAGAGTGCCGTTTTCTCCCACAAAACCAAGCACAGCGTTCCTGCCATAACCGCCGTCGTTAATCCCTATGGCATGATCCCACAAAACATTGAAGCTGTCAAATTCATAAATAACCTGCAGGCTGTCGGGTGTCTCGCATGCATCGTCGGGATAGCCGTATTTACCGCCCATGGCCATGATGGATTTCGGTGCTGTAACATTCATCCCGTAGAGTGCGAAATCGAGAAGATGGACACCCCAGTCAGTCATCAGCCCTCCGGCATAATCCCAGAACCACCTGAATGTAAAATGGTAGCGGTTCCTGTTAAAGGGACGGGAGGGCGCCGGGCCGAGCCACATGTCATAGTCAACTCCCTGAGGAACAGGCTCATCAGCAACTACAGGGATGGATGTGTTCCAGCCCTGATATGAATAAACTCTTACAAGCCTTATGTTCCCGAGCTTCCCCGACCTCAGGAAATCGACTGCCTCCAGCCAGTGAGGATCGCTCCTCTGCCACTGCCCGACCTGCACAACAGTTTTGTTTTTCTTTGCAGCATTTATCATTATGTTGCACTCTTCAATCGTCCTTCCCAGAGGCTTCTCGCAATACACGTCCTTTCCAGCTTCGCAGGCGGCAACCATCTGCAGGCAATGCCAGTGATCGGGCGTTCCTACTATCACAACGTTAACATCCTTGTTATCGATCAGCCGGCGCCAGTCGCTGTACAGGTTTACCGGTTTGTTGCCCCGTATTTTCCCAACATCGCCGGCTCTGCGGCTAAGTACTGTTTCATCAATATCGCATAAAGCAATACATTCTGCTTCGGGATGGTTAAGAAACTCCCTCAGGTTGCTGAAGCCCATTCCGTTACAGCCAATAAGACCTATGTTTATCCTGTCGGAGGGTGCACAGGCGGTTAGCGTACCTGATACTGCAGGAGCCAGTCCCAGTCCGGCAGTGGCAATTGTGGTTTTCTTTAAAAAAGTCCTTCGTGTCGTCATAGATTCATGTATTAAAATCACTGTTAATTATTTAACAGCAAACCTGTATATAGTCGTGGATGTAAAGGTTTTCCCAGGCTCAAGAATGGTTGACGGAAATTCCGGCTTATTGGGACTGTCGGGGTAATGTTGTGATTCGAGGCATAAACCTGACCTGTAATTATAAGCCTTCCCGCCATGTCCTGTCTGGCTTCCGTTGAGGAAATTGCCGCAATAGAACTGCAATCCGGGCTGGTCAGTAATTACTTCCAATACCCTGCCTGACAAAGGATCATATACAGTTGCGTCAACCTCCCCGTTATTATCCAGCACAAAATTATGGTCATAACCTCCGCCGAACTTCAGCTGCTCATAATCTTCGCCAATACGTTCACCAACAGTGTGAGGAGTGGTAAAATCAAGAGGAGTACCTGCAACCTGCCTTATCTCCCCGGTAGGAATAAGTGTTGAATCTACAGGAGTAAATGATGACGCATTGATCGTAAGCTGGTGAGCAAGTATATCACCGGTTCCTGCACCATGCAGATTGAAATAAGCATGATTGGTAATGTTAAGAACGGTCTTCATATCCGTGGTGGCTTTATAATCTATAATTATCGCGTTATTATCGGTCCAAGTATATAAGACCTCAACATCCATATTGCCCGGATACCCCTCTTCCATATCGGGACTTTTATATGTAAACTTTACACATTGAGCTTCTTCCTTTTCCAGTATCTCCGCATCCCAGACGACGCTGTGCCATCCTCCCGGGCCTCCATGCAGCGAGTTCGGATAATTATTCAGGGCGAGTGAATATTCTATGCCGTCAATGGAGAATTTTCCCCCGGCTATCCTGTTAGCATACCGGCCCACGCTGGCACCAAAATAGGCATCACCCTTCAGGGTCTCTTCAAAAGTGTCGAAGCCGAAAGTTACATTCTCCTTTACGCCGTCCCTGTCAGGAACCTCAATCCATGTTATCCGTGCGCCATAATTTGTCAGCTTCAGCACATTGCCGCTGCTGTTCGTCAGAGTGAACAGGAAAACTTCTTTCCCGTTGTGCGTCCCCCAGCTTTCTTGTATTACCTTCTCACTGCTGCCTGATTTTGGCTTGCAGGCCATAAATACCGTTCCTGACACCAGCACTATAACAACCATGTAAGCTATCTTTTTCATCTTGAATCTTGAATCTTGAATCTTGAATTTTGAATTTATTCCTTTGTCCTGAACTGCCATGCCGGTAGTCCCTCACCGTTAAATAGTGATGCCTCAGCACCGTTCCTCCAGCAATACCTCACTGAAACTGGTTCCTTTACAAGGGGTGAGTAGACCACCACTTCATTATTCACTATGCCTGCGCTTGCCACTACATATTTACCGTCTTTTCCGGCAATTTCAAACTCACTGAGACGCCCTTCACCAGTTACCAGTCCGCCATCAGTATTATCAAAACTGAGCTTTATCTTACTTCCGTCCACGCTCATGGATTTATATACCGGACCATTGGCCGGAATTTTCTTTCCATAATCATTGGCAAGCGCCAGAGCCGCAAGGCGGTCTCCAACGCTTTTCTTGTCAGGCGGGTGGATGTTCATCACAGTTGCAATGTCGAGTGTGACCGCCATCCCTGTGGCCGGAAGCGCAAGCGCTGACTCCTGGGCTTCCCGGAGATATGCTGACTCAGTGGAATCGACATGTGAATATATATATGGTGCGATCTGTACGAAGTAGAATGGGAAATCCTTGATGCCCCATGCTTCACGCCAGTTCTGTATCATCAGCGGAAAGATCTTCTCATATTGTTCATGCCTTCCCACATTTGATTCACCCTGGTACCAGATGGCCCCCTTAATCTGGTAGTTAACTGCCGGATTCACCATAGCATTAAAAAGAGTTGATGGGGAATAGGCGCTCAGGGAAACCGGCCTTTTCTTTGCCAGGAATTCACTTTGTGATAGATCAAACACATAGAATCTGCTTCCTGTCCATTCTGCAGCAGCCTGGTATTTCCATTCCCCTTCAATACTGACAGGAGTCTGTTTGCTGCCCTTTACTGAAATTTTCATTGAACCCGGCGCTCCATAAATACCTCCGCCTCCCTGAGTATCAATTACTCTGACTGAAACTACATTTTCGCCTCTGTTTACAAGATCTCCAGGAATATTATATTCCCTGGGCACCTGCCAGTGCCCGCCCTCTTCGATGGCTCCGACGAGGGTGCCGTTGAAATAAGTCCGGTCCATATCATCGATCGGCCCCAGTGAGAGAACAAGCTCTTTCCCTTCCCATGAAGAAGGCAGATTGATCTTTTTACGGAACCAGACTGCTCCGTCAAAATCGCCGGTAGCCGTTTCAAACTGCGAAGGAAGGTTCATCGCGGGCCATGAAGAATCATCATATTCAGGTGAAGAGACGCTTTCATCCCCGAAGTCCAGGTTTTTCCACTGATCATCCCCCGATTCTGCCATCTCAACCTGCCTGTGACTGTCAAGCCATTGCTGGTATTCAACCTGCAATGGGATTGACTCCTTTATTGCTTTTAACTGTTCAGTGAACTCTCCTGCACCTTCAAGAGCCGGTGCGGAAATCCACGATTCTGCAGGTGTCCCTCCCCAGGCTGATTCGATAAGTCCTATCGGGATATGAAGCTCATCATATAGCTTCTTTCCGAAGAAGTATGCAGTGGCGCTGAACTGCGAAACCGTTGAGGGTCCGCACATTTCCCATTTTCCCGTACACTCATCAAGCGGCTCCCCTGATATCTTCCTCTGAAGATTAAAGAGGCGTATCTCAGGAAAAATGGCCGATTCTATTTCTCTTGCCGAATTTGTGATGGTATCGTTGGGGGGCCATCCTGCAAGAGGCATCTCCATGTTCGACTGCCCGGAGCAGAACCATACTTCACCGGCAAGTATATTATAGATTATAATGTTTGTGTCCTTCGCGGATATCGTCATTGTGTAAGGACCTCCTGCGGAAGGAGCAGGAATTGTCACAGACCATTTCCCATCTTTACCGGCTTTTACGGAAGCCTTCTTGTCCCAACTGGCAACAACATCTATTTTATGTCCGGGAGAAGCTTTACCCCAGATTTTAGCATTTGTATTATGCTGAAGAATCATGTCATCACCTATAAGTGAAGGCAGCGCCAGGTGAGATGGTGTTTTCTGACAAGCTGACATCAGAATTGCCAACACAATAAAAGAAAGAAATGTTCTTTTCATTTTATTTTGATTTAGAAATAGTGATTTCGTTTCCTGTATAGTTTACCAATTTATGAGGATGTGCCTCCGGGTCAAATGCCAGAGGTTTATCTTTTGTTATCCAGACAATATTAAAAGTCCTTGATCTCAGCATACCATCATATTCACCCTGCCTCTCTCCTATTCTAAGGTTCCCGGTATTGTTTTCGAAACTGAATTTTATTGAACTCCACCTGCCCTGCTCGTAATTGTAATTTGTTCCCTCATCCTCGTAAAGGGTGAATGCGCAATCGCGCCCTGTATAAACAAAAAGAGTCACCGGATCGGCGGGTTTTTCATCAGTGAACTGAATTACCGGTCCGGCAGGGATTATTGAGCCTTCCTTTGCAAATAAGGGTATCCGCTCATATGG
>JBFYPG010000152.1:0-62588 GCA_041303415.1 Bacteroidales bacterium | reverse complement strand
AGGAAGTGTGTACCGGCAAAACCGGCCATGCTGAAGCGGTCAGGATCATATATGACCCCGAAAAGACAAACTACGAAAAGCTTCTCAAACTGTTCCTCGAGATACACGATCCCACACAGGTAGGAGGACAGGGTCCCGATATCGGAGACCAGTACCGGTCGGAGATCTTCTATATGAATGATGAACAGAAGAAACTCATTGAAAAGAACCTTAAGATTCTCACTGACAATGGATACCGTATTGCAACAGCAGTAACCGGGGCATCAGAATTCTACGAAGCCGAGGATTACCACCAGGATTATTACTTCAACAACGGCAAGACTCCGTACTGTCACGGATATACTAAAAGATTCTGAACAGGTTTAAAAAAGACTTAAAAATTTCATCATTTCTTGTTGCGAAGTCCGGCAATCAATTAACTTTATCAGGTTATTGATCTGCCGGACAGATGCATTATAATATTAGAAGAAGGCCTGCTGCGGGGCGCAGAGGCAGAACCTGGGTTTTCATATCCGGCTTGCTGGTATGTGCTCTGCTTTTTTATTCAGGGGGAAAACTGATTAAAGCCACCTCGACCGACAAGTCATGCATGTCGTGCCATGTGCACCCGCACGCCGACCAGAGCTGGAAGCTTTCATCACATTACAATAATGCATCAGGGACTATTGTCCACTGTGCTCAATGCCATCTTCCGCCTGAAGGAGAGGGCTATCTAGTTGCTAAGGCAAAACACGGACTAAAGGATCTCTATGGCTATCTGTTTAAAGACACTGCTGAAATTGACTGGGAAAAGAAGAGACTTCTTGAGTACGCGAAGAAAATAGTATATGAGAAATCATGTATTGACTGCCATGAAAACCTGTTCCCGGTAACTCTCTCGGTAAACGGCGGCAACGCGCACCTGTTCTATACTGAAAGCAGGGATCCCCTGAATTGTATTAACTGCCATCTGACTGTAGGCCATTATGATAAAAATGCAGTTTTGCATGAACACGATACAAACTTTGGCGTGACTGTAACATCAAATGAGCCTCCGTTTGCTGAACCTGCAAAAGTCGCTGAATTTAAAAACTTTACTGAAATGATCCCCGGGACGAGGGTTTCATTTGAGATGATTGCAATCCCCGGAGGAACTTACCGCATGGGAAGTCCTGATGATGAGCCTCTCCGGGATCCTGATGAGGGACCTGTCAGGACAGTTACTCTTTCACCGCTCTGGATTGGAAGGGCGGAGGTATCATGGGATGAATATATGACTTTCTTCAGGGAAACAGGTTCGCCGCCCGGGACGAAAGTAACACAGCTTCCAAACCTGAAAAATGTGGATGCTATCAGCGGACCAACACCACCGTGGGGCGCGCCTGATCAGGGCTGGGGTAAAGGGTCAAGACCGGCAATTACAATGACATGGTATGCCGCAAATGTTTACTGCGAATGGCTGTCGAGGATTACAGGCAAAAAATACCGCCTGCCCACCGAGGCAGAATGGGAATATGCATGCAGGGGAGGTACGAAGACTCCTTATTTCTTTGAGGGTGACCCCAAAGACTATAGCTCCGAAGGATTTCTGAAAAGACTGATACGACCGGACACCGGCATAATAGCATCAAAAGTGATGTATGGGCTGAGCAGCGGTTCAAAGACAGCAGAACCCTCTTCATTGAAAGAAAATCCATTCGGCCTGAAGAATATGGCAGGCAATGTGGCGGAATTCTGCTCCGACTTCTATGCTCCTGATTTCTATGCCTCTGACTCAACAGGAACTGATCCCAGGGGACCTGCCAAAGGGCAGGAACATGTGATCCGCGGAGGATCATTCAGGAGTGATGCAAAAGATGTAAGGAGTGCAGCACGTGACTATACAAGAACTAAGGAGTGGCTGGTGACTGATCCCCAGATGCCAAAGAGCATATGGTGGTATTCAGATTGCATCGACGTGGGCTTCAGAGTTGTTTGCGAAGTCGATAGTTCGGTTGTAAAATAATATAGATTTCCCTACCAGTGTAATACTTCAGAATAAATGGAACAGGTTTTTAATGAAACAACCCCCTTTCTAATTTCCCCCAAGGGGGAAAGGATTAAAAGCTCCTGCCCCCTTGGGGGAAGGATGGGAAGGGGGTTAATACAAAAACAACAGAATTAAAGCTTTATTTAGATAAAGTACAAACATGAAAAATATTGACAGGAGAAAATTTATCGGGGCTGCCGCGCTGGCCGGGATCGGCATTGCCGGAGCGGGCATGGCAGCTTCGGGATGCAAAAGGAAACCCGGTAACACGGAGCTTAAACTTCCCCCGATACTGAAGGGAGCTCCTTCAGGGAAGAAGCTGAGGGCGGGCCTTATCGGCGCAGGAGCCCGGGGAACCGGGGCTGCGATCAATTTCATAAGCTCGGGACCTGACCTTGAGATTGTTGCACTTTCCGACCTCTTCCAGGATAAGATCGATGCCTGCAGCGAGAGGTTCGCATCATTCAATCTTCCAATTCCTCCAGAGAATTGCTTTGCAGGATTTGACGGGTATAAAAAGCTGATGGCACTGCCTGATCTTGATGTTGTACTTCTGGCAACACCGCCTCAGTTCCGTCCCGATCATTTTCTTGAAGCTGTAACCCGGGGAAAGCATGTTTTCATGGAAAAGCCTGTCGCGGTTGACCCTGTCGGTATCCGTTCAATAATTACTTCGGGCAGGAAAGCTGAAGCCATCGGGCTGAATGTAGTCACCGGGACGCAGCGAAGGCACCAGGAGGATTATATTGAGACATTCAGGCAGGTTGCCGGAGGAGCTATTGGAAGGATCACATCGGCCAAAGCATGGTGGAACCAGGACCATGTATGGTTCAGGGAGCGTGAACCCGGATGGAACGACATGGAGTACATGATACGCAACTGGAACAATTTCTGCTGGCTCTGCGGCGACCACATACTTGATACGCATGTCCACAACATAGATGTAATAAACTGGTTCATAGGTAAATATCCTGAAAGAGCAATAGGTTACGGAGGCCGGCACAGAAGAGTGACGGGCGACCAGTACGATTTCTTCAGCATCGATTATGATTACGGAAGCGGCGTGAGTTCACACAGCATGTGCAGGCAGATCGATAGCTGTGCAAACGGGACCGGTGAACTGGTAATGGGAACGGAAGGATACACTAATTGCCAGAATACTATTTGGGACCTGGACGGGAACGTGAAATGGAAATTTGAATATCCCCCTGACGAGAACGGAACCCCGATGAATCAGACGGCGATCCCTCCTTATGTGCAGGAGCACATGCATCTTGTATGGGCCATCAGGACAGGCAATTATGTCAATGAAGCTGAGCAGACAGCTCTCTCCACACTGACTGCCATCATGGGAAGGACCGCTGCATATACGGGGCGTGCAATAACATGGGATGAGATCTTCAAGTCGGATATGGAACTGGGGCCGTCAAAGCTTGAATTCGGACCTGTTGACATGGTGTTTGAAACTCCGGTATCAGGCACACCCGTAATAAGCAATGTTAAACCTTTATTTAAGGGACAAATAATCTAAGATATATGACACAGAAAACAACCAGACGAATTTTTGTCAAACGTTCGGCCGCTGCAGCTGCCGGGGCTTTTATCATCCCGAATATAATTCCCGCTTCTGCGCTTGGCATGGGCGGCAAACTTCCCCCTGGCGACCGGGTCGTAATGGGAGCGATAGGAACAGGCTCACAGGGTATGTCTAACATGCGAGACTTCCTGGATCTTAAGAAGGCAGTTCAGTTTGTTGCAGTTTGCGATGTCGATTCAAAACATCTTGCAGGCGCAAAGCAGACGGTTGATGCTGCAAACAAAAACAATGACTGCCGCACATACGTTGATTTTCGCGACCTCCTCGAAAAGGAAAAGCTTGACGCCGTTTCAATAGCCCTTCCTGACCACTGGCACGGGATAATTTATACTGAAGCCATAAACAAAAAGCTTAATGTTTATGGTGAAAAGCCCATCTGCAGGACTATAAATGACGGGCAGACAATTGTGGCCGCAGTTAAAAAGAACAACATCATCTGGCAGACGGGAAGCTGGCAGCGGTCGCAGCCTCATTTCCGCAGGGGAGCTGAGCTGGTGATCAATGGAAGGATAGGGAAGGTCAAATACATCGAGGTGGGGCTTCCCGACGGAGGCAGAGGCATCGGTACTCCTCCCGTGCAGGAGGTTCCTCCTGAACTGAACTGGGAGATGTGGCTCGGCCCGGCTCCGAAAGTTCCGTACAGGGGAGTGTCGCACTGGGACTGGAGATGGATACTCGATTATTCCGGGGGCCAGCTCACCGACTGGGTGGGGCACCATATCGATATCGCCAATTGGGGCGCAGGACTGGAATATACAGGTCCGGCAGAGATATCAGGAACAGGAGTATACCCGGCAGAGGGTCTCTACAATGTTCCGGTTGAGTATGATTTTCTCTGCAAATATACCAACGGGATCGAAATGAGAGTTGCCAATGCATCAAGGTTGAAGCACGGAATGGGAACTACATGGCATGGTGACCTGGGCTGGGTGCATACCGACAGGGGAAATATCCTGACTGCTTCAGATCCGAAGATCCTTGACGAGGTTATCGGGGGAAACGAGATTCACCTTTACAGGAGTGATAACCACTGGCAGAACTTCATCGATAGTGTCCGTTCAGGCACTCCGGCAATTGCACCCATTGAACCGGCTTACCGCGCAATTTCTGTTGGTCTTCTCGGTGAGATAGCTATGACAACCGGGCAAACCATCCTCTGGGATCCTGTTACTGAGACGATTGCCGGAAATGAAAGGGCATCCAGGCTTCTGAGCAGGCCCTACCGCAAACCTTGGACTCTTCCAACAGTTTAACATACAGCGAAATGAAAAAACAATATTTAATATATCTTTTTGCAGCCGCACTGATTCCTGTTATCCCTGCATGCAAGAAAACACCTCAGTACAAAGCCCTGATAATCACAGGACAAAGTGAATATAACTGGAAGGTCAGCTCGGAATCGGCAAAACAAATACTTGATTTAACAGGTTTGTTTAAGACCGAAATTATCATATCACCGGAAAAGGGAGGGGATATGTCGTCTTTTGCTCCGGCTTTTGCTGATTACGACCTGGTCGTTTCTAACTATTACGGCGATCCACTGAATGAAGGCACTGTTTCAGCATTGACTGAATTTGTAAAGGAAGGGGGAGGCCTTGTAATTTATAATTCATTAAGTGATCGTGTTGCTGCCTCTTCAGAGACAGTGTCCGTTACAAGGCGGCACGATTTCGAGATCAGGAATGTTATTACAGATCACCCTGTAACTGAAGGATTGCCTGTAAGATGGGTTCATCAGGCTGATTTGATCTTAAATGGTATGGAGCTTGCGGGTGAAGGACCACAGATTCTTGCCACTGCTTATTCCGATACTGCATATTCAGGCAGCGGCAGAAGGGAGCCGGTTATGATAGCATGGAATCTTGGAAAGGGGAGAATATTTGCAACAATGATAGGGAGTCCTGATGATATTGAGAACAATGCACTTCATTGTACCGGCTTTATTGTTACACTGCAAAGAGGTGCTGAATGGGCAGCATCGGGAACAGTTACGCAGGAAGTGCCCTTTGACTTCCCAACAACGGCCGGTCCTGTCCTCAGACCTGACTTTACAGAGATCACCTACGATGAGGTATTCGAGAACATCGGGGATTATGACATCAGCAAGAGCACAAAGTATTTCACGTGTATGCAAAGCATGATAAGAAAGGCTGCAGGCGATGAGGAGGAACTTCTGAAGCTCGAAAAGGATATTGTGAAGGTTCTTGAAAATGATGAGGCTGCAATTGAAGCAAAGAAGCTTCTCCTCAGGGAGCTCAGCTGGATGGGTTCGGAGTATTGTCTGCCTGCCGTTGAAGCTCTATCATCTGTTCAGGAGTTGGCAGATGATGTTGTGTTTGCGTTAGACAGGTTACAGTAATTTTAAAACCAACCCCCTTCCCAGCCTTCCCCCAGGGGGGAAGGAGCGAGTAGAATCAGTTTTTCCCTCCCCCTTGGGGGAGGGAGTAAGGGTGGGGGTTTCAGATGGTAAAAAGCGAAATTGAATGGAATCTGAAATGTTCTCACTTATAATCCCTATCTTCAATGAAGAGAAGCTCATAGATGAGCTTCTGAAACGCACTGTTGCCGCAATAGAGTCATTCTCAAATGAATATGAGATAATATTTGTCGATGACGGAAGTGCGGATAATAGCGTTGGATCTGTACTTGCTGCCAGGCAGACAAATAAGAGGATCAGGCTATTGTCGCTTTCAAAAAACTTCGGGCACCAGGCCGCATACACTGCCGGACTAGAGCACTGCACCGGCGACATTGTTGCCATGATGGACGGCGACCTTCAGGATCCGCCGGAACTGCTTTCAGCAATGTATCACAGGATTGTTGATGAGGATTTTGATATTGTGAGTGCAAAGCGGACAGGCAGGAAAGGCATCCGGAGCCGTGACCTGTACGCATCAATTTTTCATTCGGTTTTCAGGAATATAGGCGAAATAAGCTCTATGGGTAATTACGGCAATTACTCGGTGATGAAACGGGCTGCCGTGGATGCCCTGCTCACGATGAAGGAAAAGGTGCGCTACCTGCCGGGAATGAGAAGTTACATTGGCTTCAGGCACGGCGAGGTGGAATATGTAAGGGAGGAAAGGTACAGGGGCAAGCCGAAGATGACATTCAGAAAACTCTTTATCCTTGCTTCGGATGCCATTTTTTCCTTTTCAAGGTTTCCGATACGTTTCTGCCTCATACTGGGAACGATCGGAACAATAGTATTCCTGGGGGCAGGCATCTATGTACTGATTGCAAAGGCCACCGGGATCGCTGTTCCTGGATGGTCATCAATATTGCTGAGCATCTATTTTCTGGGCTCGGTACAGCTCGTGTTCCTGGGAGTGCTGGGTGAGTATATATTCAGGAACTACAAGGAATCCCAGAACCGTCCGGTCTATTTTGTGAGGAAATTCTACGGCGGCGATTCCGGGCAGTGATGTCACAGAATAGTCTGAAATATATCTTTTTTGCTGTTGCGGTACTGCTGTTAGTTACAATGGTTTACTCCAGCAGGTTTGCCGGTATCTCATGCGATGAGGTGCTTCATTACGGGCACTCTGAGTCTGTATTTGATTTTTTTGCCTCCGGGGGGACAGACAGGTCTGCGCTCCATACACCGGATTCACATCTTAAATACTACGGACAGTCGTATGATAACATCACAACCATTCTCATCCACTGGCTCAGAATAGATGATGTTTACAGGTTCCGGCACATAATGAGCGCGATAGCCGGCTGGAGTGTTATTTTATTAACAGCACTTTTTGCAGTCTGGCTGTCAGGTTACGGATCAGGTTTGATGGTTTTGTTCCTCTTTGCGGTGTCACCCACATTCATAGGGCATGCCATGAATAATCTGAAAGACGTCCCGTTTGCGCTCGGATATGCTGCTTCAGTTTTCTTCAGCCTGAAATTCATTTTTCCCGAAAAGAGGAATACGTTTACAGGTGCCATCTTTCTCACGATCAGCATAGCCTTTTCACTGAGCATAAGGGCGACGGGATTACTGCTTATCTGTTATCTTTTTTTCTTCTTCATCACAAGCTTGATTTTTTCCATTCTGCAAAAAGAGAGGCCGGGCGAAAAAGAAGAGGGGAAAACATTTGTCATATTATTGTTTGTTGCGGTTGCAGCATTTTTCATGAGTATCCTGCTATGGCCGTATGCACTTGAGGATCCCATAAAGAACGTGATCGGATCCTATCGTGTTATGGCTCATTTTCCATCAACATTCCGGCAGATCTTTGAAGGTAATGTAATGTGGTCCGATCACATGCCATGGTATTACATCCTCAAATCAATGGCTGTCACCATACCTATTGTAGTGACAGTGGGGATAATAATCTTTCTGGTCTTCATGAGGAAGATTTTCAGGGGGCAAAAGGCTGTTTTATATGGATTGATTGTTTTCACGATCATCTTTCCCCTGGTCTTTGTGATGATCAAAAAATCAAACCTGTACAGTTCCTGGCGGCAGTTCCTTTTTCTTTATCCTATAATAGTCCTTCTCGCGGCAGAGGGATATAGCAGGGCATTTAATGTGCTGAAGCCCGGGATATTAAAAATATTATTAGCTGGCATGCTTTTGATTCTTTCTTTTCATCCGGTCAGATTCATGATCAGGAATTTCCCTTATTCCTATATATATTACAATCAGCTGACAGGAGGGATAAACGGAGCTCATGGCAATTATGAAACCGATTATTATTACACAGCACAGACAGAGGCATCTGAATGGCTCATAAATCATCTGTCAGAAAAAAATATCGATTCACCCGTAGTAGCGGCTACATATTCAGTGGCATGGCAGTTCCGGGATCTTCCCGGTATCAGTACATCTTCTGTCAGGAATGAGGAACGGAGTATGAACGACTGGGATTATGCGATAATAACCAACAGGTATATTTCCCCTTTCATGCTCAAAAATAAAAAATGGCCCCCGGATGATGCCATGCATATCGTTTATGCCGACAGTGCGCCCCTGTGTGCTGTGCTTGAAAGAAAAACCAAAGATGATTATTACGGTTATATGGCACTGGAAGGGGGAAGGAACGATGAGGCGATAAGATTGTTGAGGGATGCTCTCAAGATTGTTAATGATGATGAAATGATTTTTTATAATTTTGCGCGGGCATTAATCAATGACGGACAGTATGCGGAAGCAGATTCCGTTTTGAAAAGAGCCCTGGAGATAAACCCGGATTCTGAGGTTGTGCTTATGTATCTGGGCAATATTGCAAAATTTCAGGGCAATACGGATGCAGCAGCAGATTGTTATAAGAAGCTTTTGAGTATTAACCCAAAGTATTTTGATGCGTATGTTGCACTTGAAGAAATAATGGCTGAAAAAGACAAATAATCATAAAACTATTTAAGAATGAAAAAAGCGATTTTGTATCTTTCCTTATCAGCAGTAATGTTGTTGACCGGACTGACCATGGCTTTCGCGCAGGAGCAGCCGCAGCCACAAAAGGATACTGTAAATATTGATACTGATGCCAAACCGACTTTCTATTATGCCGTGGAGGATGAAAAGTCAGAGGCTGCGAAAGAGAAAAGCCCGGCACTGCTTATCGCATTAATCGCCGGAGCTGTGGTAGTAGTTGGCGGATTGTTATTCTTCTTCCTGAAGAAAAAGAAATAAGAATTAACCGCAAAGGTCGCTAAGATTTTACGCAAAGATCGCAAAGTCTTGTTATTCTAAAACTTTGCGTTCTTTGCGCCTCCTTTGCGTACTCTGCGGTTAAAGAGGATTTTGAGTACCCTGTTATATTAAGGATTAAATTATATTTTTTCCCAGACGTTACCCTTTGCATTTGAGTTAACGACTGCATGGATAAATTTCATTCCGCGGACACCATCATGAACAGTCGGGAACTCTCCGGGAATGAATTTTTCCTTCCTTATTGATTTGGCTGCACCTTTATATATATTGGCCAGCGCCTCGTAGATCCCCTCAGGATGTCCTGCGGGCATAGTGTGACCCTCTTCCGCCATCCTGCCGTTGTATCCGTGAGCGGGTTTCAGCACCTTCATCGGCTCGGAGTCGCTTATCAGGTAAAGGTAATTCGGATTCTCCTGTCCCCATTTAAGGCTCCCTTTTGATCCATATACAGCTATCGTAAGATTGTTCTCCTCCCCGGCGCATACCTGGCTTGATCTGATCACGCCTTTAAGTTTTTTACTGAACCTGAGAAGTACTGTCCCGTCGAGATCAAGTTTTACACCCTCCTTGACCGGGTTCAGATCCGATAAAACCTCTTTGATTTCTAATCCGGTAGTATATTCTATAAGGTTGAAGGCATGTACACCTATATCGCCCATGCAGCTGCTTGCGCCGGCATATTTCGGGTCGAGCCTCCATACTCCTGTGATGCGGCTGCCGGTACCGTGGATGATGGCATTGATCCACCCCTGGTAGTACTGGGCGTCAATACGCTGAATAGTTCCCAGAGTGCCTTTTGCTATCATCTCCCTCATCTGCCTTATCATCGGGTAGCCCGTGTAGGTGTGGGTAAGGGCAAATGTAAGCTTGCTTTTTGCCACCATCTTTTCCAGGTCAAGCGCCTCCTTTACCGTGAGAGTCATGGGTTTTTCACAGATAAGATGAAACCCATTATTCAGGAATTTTTTTGCAAATGGGTAGTGGAGGGAATTTGGTGTAACTATTGCTACAACCTCCATTCTCTCTTTTGCTGGTATTGCAAGTTCCCCTTTGATAAGAGAATCAACACTATTATAACAGCGGTTAAGGTTTATGCCTTCCCTGATTGCAAATTCCTTGCTTTTGGCATAGTCAGCATCAAAAACACCGCCAATAAGTTCAAATTCATTGCAGATGCGTGAGGCACGACGGTGAGCGTCACCAATGAATGCTCCAATACCGCCGCCGATCATTCCGAGTTTAATTTTTTTCATATCTTCTTAATACTATAAATTAATCATTAATCAACGATCACCCTTTCATTTCTTCCTGAAATGGAGAAATGTGAATGCCACAATCAGCACCGAAGGAACTATTGCCACATATCTTAAGGTATGGGCGCCTCCTGCGAGCTGGGCCTTTACCCATTCCGCAGCTTCGGCAGTCCCTGCCGCAGCATTTTTAAGAACATCCAGAACCTGTCCGTCAGGAATAGCCGCTGCAGTCTGCGTATCGAAAATTGCACCCAGAACCGGCTGGGCTATGGCACCGCCAAGGAAACCGATACCTCCCATTATTGCCAGTCCCAGAGCCCCGCTTTGTGGTATTTTTTCAGATACAAATCCCAGCATGGTCGGCCAGAAGAAAGCAATACCCAGTGCAAAAATCCCTGCAGAAGTGAATACCATTACCGCACCATTTGTATAACCCATCATGATCAAACCTGTAAATGCAAATATTGCAGAGAATAAAAGAATTACTGTTGATCTTGTATTATGAACAAAGGTCCCTCCAAATTGCCTGGCAATGGCCATTATACCTGAGATCCAAACCAGCAGAAGAATTGGATTATCTGAAACATTTGCCAGTAAAGCAGCGATCCACTGATTTGTACCCAGCTCTGTGGATGCAGTCAGGATCATACAGAACGCCATGAAGAGGAACAAAGGGCTGTAGCATGCTTTTAACATGTCCTTGTAGGAAAAACCAGAAGTTACACGCTCTGTTTCGGGGAATTTCTTTTTCAGGAACATAAATCCGTAAACTAATGTTGGAAGAAGCATTACAGCCATTGCCCATCTCCAGTCATTAAGGCCGATATTGTTGAACAGGTAAACCACCAGTCCGCCTATAACAATTCCTGTTGGGAACCAGGCATGGAACCGGTTAAGACGGCGGGTTTTTTCATCAGTGTACATGCTGGTAATTAATGGATTGCAAGCCGCCTCCACACTTCCATTGGCAACTCCGATAAAAAGAGTTGAAATAAAAAGAGTCCAGAATCCGGTAGCAATTACCGTAAGAACAATACCAATAACATGGCAGAAGAAAGCAATTGCAATGATACGGCCCAGACCTATAACATCCACAAGCGGGCCTCCGAATACCATTGCAAGTGTGAAACCCCAGAATGCCGTGCCGACAATCCAGCCTACCTGAGCGTGAGTAAGGTTAAATTCGGTGGCCCATGCCTGAACAAACGAGCCCCTTGTGGCAAAAGCTAATGCCGTAACCACTAATGCAACACAACTTGCATTGAATAATTGTGTTTTTTTTATAGTCTCCATTTTCAGCTTTTAGTATTAGTAATTTTATGAGGTTTAGTTATATTTTGAATTTCAATCTATTTCTTTTCGAATGCAGAATCAAATGCAATGTCGGATGGAGCAAAATCGATTGCCTTCACAAATTCGCAGGCTTCCCTTGCTCCGTGTTCGCGGTTCATTCCGCTGTCTTCCCATTCAACCGAGAGAGGGCCCCTGTAGCCGATCCGGTTCAGGGCTCTTATGATCTCTTCAAAGTTTATGTTCCCGCGGCCGGGGCTCCTGAAATCCCAGTAGCGTCCCCTGGTGCCGAATTCAGCATGCCCCCCGAAAACGCCGGCCTCTGCCGGGATGTCTGACCATCCTGCATCTTTTATGTGCACGTGGAATATCCTGTCGGCAAAAGTGTGGATGAACCCCACATAGTCAACTCCCTGGTATCCGAAGTGCGATGGATCGTAGTTGAATCCGAAGGCCGGATGATTGTTCAGGGCTTTCAGGGCTTTCCGTGCAGAAATTATATCGAAAGCTATTTCGGTGGGATGCACCTCAAGGCCGAACCTTATTCCCATTTTCTTATAAGCGTCAAGGATTGGTCTCCATCTTCTGGCGAACTCCCTGTATCCGTCCTCAATCATTTTCGATGGAACAGGAGGGAAAGAATAGACAAGGTGCCAGATCGGGCTTCCCGTGAATCCGTTCACTACTGAAACTCCCAGTCGCTTAGCCGCTTCACCGGTTTTTATCATCTCTTCCGCAGCTCTTTTTCTTACACCTTCGGGATCACCATCCCCCCACACATATGCCGGGAGTATGCTCTTGTGACGCTCGTCGATCCGGTCTGCAACCGCCTGCCCTACAAGATGGCTGGAAATCGCAAACACCTTCAGCCCGTATTTATCAAGCAGCTTCCGCTTTGCCCTGCAATAGGCATCATTCGCTTTATTAACCTCAAAATGATCGCCCCAGCACGCAAGCTCAAGTCCGTCATATCCGAACGACTTTGCTTTCCGGCACACCTCTTCAAGAGGCAGGTCAGCCCACTGACCGGTGAATAACGTTACATACCGTCCCATGATGAATAAGTTTTCACTAAGATAGAAAATCCTTTTAAACCTCTCTCCAGGTTCTGCCGGAAATTGTTTCCTTTACGGTAGATTAAATAGGATAAAATCATGAATAAGATTTCCGGCACTCTCCTAAACCGGCGGACTATTCGCAAATATAACTCCGCGCCTGTTGATGAAAAACTCATCAATGATCTTCTGTGTATGGCCTGCCGGGCCTCAACAACCGGGAACATGCAGGTTTACAGCATCATTATTACAAGAGATCCGGTTATGAAGGAAGAGCTTGCTCCCTGTCATTTCAATCAGAGGATGGTGACTGAGGCACCTGTTCTCCTTACTTTCTGCGCCGATTTCAACAGGTTCAGCAAGTGGTGCCGTCAGCGGAATGCTGACCCCGGATATGACAATTTCCTGTCATTTTTCACCGCTGCAATTGATGCCCTGCTGGTTGCCCAGACCTTTTGCATAGCGGCTGAGGCAGAAGGACTTGGTATATGTTACCTTGGCACAACAACATATACAGCCGGCAAAATTATCGAAACCCTGAAACTACCTTCCGGGGTTGTTCCGGTGACGACATTAACGGCTGGCTGGCCGGCAGAAAAACCTGATCAGGTCGACAGACTTCCCCTGGAGGCCGTAATTCATGCTGAAACCTATAAAGACTATTCTGCTGCGGATATTGACAAATTTTACTCTGACAAGGAGCAAAGATCTGACTCAGAGCAGTTCATCAGGGAAAATAGCAAGGAAACCCTTGCACAGGTATTCACCGATGTCAGATATAAGAAATCCGACAACATTCATTTCTCAAAGGTACTATTAGAAGTTCTTAACAAACAGGGTTTTATGAATCAGTGATTCTGTTTGTGAAGAACACATCAGCCTGCTGTGTCGGAGTAATCACCAGGTCGTTGATGCAAACATGGCCGGGACGGGATGCACAGAACCAGATGACTTCAGCAATATCATCCGCAGTAAGTGCATCAACACCTTTATATACTGCCTTTGCTTTTTCCTCGTTCCCCTTGAAGCGGATGAGTGAGAATTCCGTCTCAGCCATTCCTGGCGCGATCTGTGTAACCCTTATATTGTGCTTCAGAAGATCTATCCTCATCGATCTTGTGAGGGAGTCAACTGCCGATTTGGTGGCGCAGTAAACATTGCCTCCCTCATAGGCTGCCTTTCCTGCTATCGACCCGATATTGAAGATGTGTCCTTTCCTGCGGGCAACCATGAGAGGTGATACTGACCTCGTTACATAAAGAAGTCCTTTTATATTGGTATCAACCATCCTGTTCCAGTCGTCGAGGATGCCGGCATCGATCTTCTCAAGCCCGACAGCGAGTCCTGCATTATTTACAAGAATTTCTATCTGTTTCCATTCTTCAGGCATGCTGCCCACAGCCGATGCAACCTCGTCACTGTTCCTGACATCAAAATGGAGTGACAATACCTTTATATTATATTGTGCAAGTTCCTTTTCAAGGGCAGCCAGACGCTCCTTTCTCCTGCCCGTAATGATACAATCATACCCGTTCTTTGCAAATATCTTCGCTGTTGCCCGGCCAAAACCTGCCGTTGCACCGGTTATCATTATAATTTTGCTCATGGATTATTTTTAAAATTGTTCCTGTAAAAATAGAAATTATTTAAATCTTTGCGGTTTAACATTGCATGGGCACAAATCCGCAAAAGTCATATTCTGATGTCGGTTCGATGTTCGATGACATTGCACCCCGTTATGACTTCCTCAATCACCTTCTCTCGTTCGGCATTGATCGCTGGTGGAGGAGGCAGGCGGTCAGGGTTATCTCTGAAACACACAAAAACCCCGGGATACTTGATGTTGCGACCGGAACCTGCGACCTGGCTGTTGCAGCAATGAGACTGGATCCCAGGCATATTACAGGGATAGATATCTCAGCTAAAATGCTAGAGTCGGGACGTCAGAAAATAAGAAAGAAGGGACTCGAAGGGAGGATCGATCTTGTTCAGTCCGGATCAGAAAACATTCCTTTCAGCGACGGCACCTTTGATGTTGTTATGGTGGCTTTCGGTGTCAGGAATTTTTCCGACAGGCTTAAAGGCCTCTCCGAAATGAACCGCGTGCTTGACGAAAATGGCCTGATAATGGTCCTGGAATTCTCAAAACCCCGGCATTTCCCGTTCAGGCAGCTGTACCTCTTCTACTTCAGGATGCTGCTCCCCCTGATCGGGAGGATCTTTTCAGGAAACAGGAGCGCCTACAGATATCTGCCTGATTCGGTCATGCAGTTTCCTGATTATGAGCAATTCCTGGATTTGCTTAAAGTTGCCGGATTCATAAATGTCAGATGCAGGAAGCTGACAGGAGGGATAGCCAGCATATATACAGGCTTCAAACAGGCAAAGCAATAATTGGATTTAAAATCAGTTTACTATCTTGTGCCTTTGAAAAAACATGGAAGCCTGAAGAACCTGATTTTCAATATTGCCGTATCGCTGATGCTTCTGCTTCTGCCTTTCAGTTTGTATGGACAGAAAGAGAAGCCTATGAATAAATCGTGGTACGACGAGAAGCTGTTTCACTTCGGTTTCAGCCTTGGCTTCAACACAATGGATTTCAATATTACTCCTTCGCAGGCGTACATGGAAACAGATTCGCTCTATCCTGAAGTCACAATGCTTAACCCGGGTATCAATATCCAGATCGTTACAAACTATCATCCGTCAAAATACATTGACATCAGGTTTCTTCCCGGTGTTTCATTCGGCCAGAGAAATGTGCGGTACTACAGGAACCAGGTACTTTACAACGAGCAGCAGAGGCTCGAATCATCTTTCCTTGAGTTCCCCCTGCTTCTTAAATACAAGGGCAACAGGCTAAATAATGTCCGTCCTTACTTTATAACCGGGCTCAATTACCGCTACGACCTGGCAGGAAGAAAAGAGTTTGACGAGGACAGGCAGGTTTATATCAGGATCAAGAGGCCTGACCTTTATTACGAAGCAGGCGCCGGACTCGATTTTTACCTCATGTATTTCAAGCTTTCGGTAGAGCTGAAAATGTCGAACGGCATCCGCAATGTGATTGTTGACGATAAGGTTGCCGGTTATCACCAATTCAGGGATGCCATAGAGAAAATGAGGTCACAGATATGGGTCATTGCATTTCATTTTGAATAGGAATGCCCAGGCTGGTCCATCTGGTTCTTAAGCCTGAAGAGGCGGCTGGTGAAACAACCATCCGGAGATATGCATCAGGAGAGCTGAAGATCCCCTCTTCTTCAATCAGCGAGGTAAGGATTGTAAAACGTTCGGTAGACGCAAGGCAGAGAACCATAAAAGTAAACCTCACCGTTGAGGTTTTTACCGGCAGTGAGCCGCCTGCCCCTGCTCCGGAACCATTTCATTCAATAAATGTGTCCGGCCGGGAGGAGGTCATTATAGTGGGCGCCGGACCGGCAGGATTGTTTGCTGCCCTGCGGCTGATTGAGCTCGGAATGAGGCCGGTGATTCTTGAAAGGGGAAGGGATGTTTCGGCACGAAAAAGAGACATCGCAAGGATAAGCCGGGAACATATTGTGGATCCCGACAGTAATTATTGCTTTGGAGAGGGAGGCGCCGGTACCTATTCCGACGGCAAGCTTTATTCGCGATCAAAAAAGAGGGGCGACAACAGCAGGGTTCTTGAACTGCTGTGCCTCCACGGAGCAAACAGCAGCATAATGTATGAGGCTCATCCTCACCTTGGTACCGATAAGCTGCCGGGGATAATCAGGAATATAAGAAAGTCCATAACAGATGCCGGCGGGCTTTTCTTTCTGGAAAAAAGAGTGACCGACCTCATCATTGAAGGCAAAAGCATTAAAGGAGTTATAATCTCCGGAAATGAAAAATTCATTGCAGGTAATGTCATTCTTGCTGTCGGTCATTCAGCAAGGGATATAACAGAGATATGCAGGAGAAGGGGAGTAAAGCTGGAGCCGAAAGCCTTCGCGATGGGGGTGAGGGTTGAGCATCCCCAGGAGCTTATTGACAGGATGCAATACCATGGCCAGCCGCGGGGTGAATTCCTGCCGGCAGCATCATACAGTTTCGCGAAGCAGGTAAGCGGAAGGGGTGTCTATTCGTTCTGCATGTGCCCCGGAGGATTCATTGTCCCGTCGGCCACCTCGCAGGAAGAGGTTGTTATGAATGGCATGTCGCCGTCGCAGCGCAACTCAAGATGGGCAAACTCAGGAGTGGTTGTTGAGATCAGGCCTGAAGATTTGGCTGAATTCAGTAAATATGGAGAGCTTGCCGGACTTGAATTCCAAAAGGAGCTTGAGCGGAAAGCCTGGCTCAACGGAGGAGGGACCCAGAGTGCACCTGCACAGAGGCTGGAAGACTTTGTTTCCGGCAGAGCATCGTCATCATTACCCCGGGTCTCATACTTCCCCGGAGTTGTTACTTCACCATTGCATGAATGGCTCCCCTCATCGATTGGATCAAGGCTCAGTGAAGGATTACGCCTCGCCGGATCATCTATGAAGGGATATCTTACAAATGAGGCAGTTATACTTGGTGTTGAATCGCGCACCTCTTCACCGGTAAGGATACCGCGAAACACTGCCACGATGGAGCATATTGAGATCTCAGGGCTATATCCATGCGGTGAAGGATCAGGCTATGCCGGAGGAATTGTATCATCGGCAGTAGACGGCATGAAGGCTGCTGAAGCGATTGCGCTCAAGAGGACTGTGTCAATACCTCACCCCTGACGCCCCCTGACCCTTGTGAATTCAGAAAGGATTACCGATGCGGCCATGCTTACGTTGAGCGATTCGATACCTGCATTTGCATCTGTTCTTTTCGGGATCATGATTTTGTCAGTGATATATGGCATCAGCTCTTCCGATATCCCCTTTGATTCATTCCCAAGAAGGATAATGCCGTTGTTGCTGAGCTTCTGGGAATAAAGCGATTCTCCTTCGAGAAGAGTTCCGAAGATCCTGGCCTTCTTTTCAGCAGCTGATTCCAGAAGTTCGCGAAGATTTGAATAGAAGACGTTTACATGCAGAATGGCTCCCATGCTTGCCTGGATCACTTTGGGATTATAAACGTCAACACAATCTTTCGAGCAGTAAATGTTGCTGACCCCGAACCATGCGGCAGCCCTGATGATCGTTCCCAGGTTGCCCGGATCCTGCACACAGTCGAGCGCCAGCGACAATTCACCGGCCAGCCTGCCGGTGTCAATTCTGACATCAGCCATTTCAACCACCGCCATGGCATTGTGAGGAGTCTTCAGCGAGCTCATCTTCTTAAGCTCTTCGTAGCTCGCCGGAATGATCTCCGCAACGCCCTGCTTGTTAACCAGCGGCAGGGAGTTCAGGAACTCAGGCTTGGCTATAAGGATCCTGACAGGCATCCTCGCCGCAAGGAATTCCTTTACCATCTTGTCGCCCTCGATCACGTATAACCGCTCCTCTTCCCGTGTTTTTTTCTTTTGAAGAGAGAGGATGAAGCTTGTTTTGGCTTTGCTTAACATTCTGTCTGTTGATATTAAATGTTGCTTGTTGCTGGTTGCTTGTTGCTGGTTGCTGGACCCGCATCCCGCACCCCGCACCCCGTAACTCGTATCCCGGAACCAAATTATTGGTATATTTGTGTGACTTCTTTACAGCAAAATTTGGAAAAAAAAATATCAAATAAAAATTCTTTCCCGGGATATTATCTCTTTTCTCTGTTCTTTTTGCTTTTGCTATCGTCATGTAATCCAACAAAATATGTTCCGCGTGAGGATACGCTGCTTGACGAGACGCATGTTTCAGTGAGCCGTGACGGGATCGAAAGATCAGAACTGATGCCCTACCTCAAGCAGCGGCCCAACAAGAGGATCTTCGGTGTAAGATTTCACCTCGGGCTGTACAACCTCTCCAACATCAGCAAAGAGAAATGGCCTCACGGGTGGCTCAGGGAGATCGGCGAGGAGCCTGTCATATTTGACCCTTTCGCCACGACAAAATCGACCGAACAGATCAGGTCGTACCTCTCATCGAAAGGTTATTTCGACAGCCAGGTGATGGAGACCATTGAGACTGCAAACCGGAAATCAAAAGTCTGGTTCAATGTTGACCTTAAAACTCCCTATACTATCCGTAACCTCCGGTACGAGATTGCCGACACATCGCTTAGAACATTATTTTATCTGGACTCGGTCGACTGCATGATAGAAAGGGGGAAGCCTTATGATGTTGATGTGCTTCAGGCGGAGAGGTCGAGGTTTGAAAGATATATCAAAGATAAGGGTTTTTATGGTTTTTCAGGCGAGCATATCTATTTCAACGTCGACAGCACGGTCGGCAACAGGCAAGTCGATGTATATTACGTAGTGAAGAAGTTGCAGTACGTGGATCCGTATAACAGGATCATTTCTGTTCCCCATTCGATGTACAGGGTGAGAAATGTGTACATATATCCTGATTTTGTTCCAAAGGACGCACTGGAAGGCGGGGTTTCATTCATTGAAAGTCTCGATACTATTTACTATAGGGACTATAATTTTATATCATCGCTGGAGAAGCCCCCGGTAAAGAACGACCTGATAATTCAGTCGCTCTATCTGAAACCCGGATCCCTGTTCAACGTGACGAATACCGAACAGACGCAGTCGCATCTCCTTGGTCTGAAGACCTTCAGGCTGGTGAATATTTTTTACAGTGAAGTAGCAGATCCCGAGTTCCCGGAATCAGATGAGAAGAGCCTTGACTGCACCATCCAGCTTACTCCCCTTGCAAAACAATCGTATAAGGTTGAGCTTGAAGGCACTAACACAGCAGGATACCTGGGGGGCGCACTTAACCTGATATACCAGAACAAGAACCTTTTCCGGGGTGCTGAATTGTTCAACCTGAAGCTCAAGGGCGCCTACGAAGCCCTGTCGCAGCAGGATACCCTGCGAAGCGTCCAGGAATACGGTGTTGAAACAAGCCTGAGGTTCCCCAGGTTCCTGCTGCCTTTCCTTGACAAGGAGAACTTTGTAAAAAAATACAATCCCACCACCACCCTGCTTGCTGCTTACAACTACCAGGATATGCCCACATATGCCAGGACCATGGCAAACGCAACCTTCGGGTATACCTGGAACGGAAGCGCCTATACCACTCATATCGTCAATCCGGTTCAGCTTAACCTGGTCAACCTGCTGAGGATCGATTCGGCATGGAACTCCTGGATTGAATCATCATCTTACCTGGCCGACGCCTACAGGGATGTCATGATACTGGGCGGAGGTTACTCATATATCTTCAATAACCAGAAGATCAAGAGGTCAAATGATTACTGGTTCATCAGGGTCAACGCCGAAGCTGCCGGAAATATCCTGAGTGCAGTCAGCAGGCTTGCAGGTATAGAGAACAGCAACGGAAGCTACAAATTCCTCGGACAATCATTCGCACAGTATATAAGAACAGATATCGACCTCAGGTACAATGTTATCGTCAATGATGTCAGTTCTTTAGTTTACCGTGGATTTATAGGGGCCGGGATCCCTTACGGGAACTCGCGGGCAATGCCATTTGAAAAACAGTATTTCAGCGGAGGGGCAAATGGTATCAGGGCCTGGCAGGTGCGCACCCTGGGCCCTGGATCATATTTACCCGATTATACAAAGCTGCTTAACCAGACAGCCGACATAAAATTGGAGATAAATGCGGAATACCGCTTTAAGCTTTTCTGGATACTCGAGGGAGCACTATTCCTCGATGCAGGCAATATCTGGTCGTACAGTGACGATCCGGCAACTCCCGGCTCACAATTCAGATTCAACAGTTTTGTCAATGAAATTGCGGTCGGAACAGGGGCAGGACTGCGGTTTGATCTTGATTTCGTGCTGTTAAGGGCCGATATAGGGATCAAGCTGAGGGATCCTGGCCTTGAGGCCGGTTCGAGATGGATAACAAACTGGGGAGATTATTACAAAGCCACCGAATACACTGATTATTATGGAAATATCAAGCACTCCAGGATTTTCGGTATTGTCATCGGGATAGGATATCCCTTCTGATCAAAAAATATTCCTTTTTATTCTACTTTTCGCTCATAATTCGTAAATTGCATCAGTCTCACTGCGTATTATGAACCGTTTGTCATTAGAACCTGTCAAAGAATGGCTTGGTTTTACCAGGCGTGAAAGAAGAGCCTCTTTTATAATGCTTATTCTTATTCTTTCGGTCACCGGGTTAAGGTACATCATTCCTGCACGGCATCTCTCGATAGAAGAGGTGCCTCTTGAGGTCAGGGACACTGTAAATATATATCTGTCCGGCATGAGGACATCGGAAGCCGGAACAGCTTCCCGGGGGAGCAGGGCCGGCCGGCAAAGGTCGTTGCTCGACATCAACAGGTGTGATTCGGCAACGCTGGAAGCCCTGCCCGGGATAGGTCCCGTTCTTTCAGCGCGTATAATCAAATACCGGAGCCTGCTTGGCGGATTCGCGTATGTGGATCAGATCAGGGAAGTATACGGGCTTCCGGAGGAGACATTTAAGATGATATCGGGAAGGTTGTTTGCGGATTCGTCGGCTGTACGAAAGATCAATATCAACAGTGCCGATTACAGTCAGCTTATAAGGTTTCCCTATTTTGAAAGATATGAAGTGACTGCGATGCTTAAATACAGGGAGTTGCAGGGCAGGATTGAAGGGTTTGATGAATTGTTGGAAAATAAGCTCATTGCACCCGGGAAGGCAGGGAAGATAAGGCCGTATCTGGAGTATTAAAAGGAGTTAACCACTGAGTTACACGGAGTTAAAACAGAGTAACACGGTTTATTAATCTATTAACCGTGTAACTCCTTGTAAGCCTGAGCGTATCGAAGAACCGTGCAACTCCGTGGTTAAATATTTTGATACTTTAGTTTAAACTAATTTTTTGCTTCTTAAATTTTGATTTTCCATTAATTTTCCGTATCTTTAATAAATCCATTTAATCCAAAAATAGCATACCAGTAATTATTTAAATATCAAAAAATTAGACAACATGAATAAATTATCTCCCTAAAAGTTTTGAAAAGAATATTTCTATTTCTAACTTTGCGCCTCGTTTAAAACAGAAATTTTACTATGATCATTGTACCGATTAAAGAAGGCGAAAATATAGAAAGGGCTTTAAAGAAGTTCAAGCGTAAGTTTGAAAAGACGGGAGTGATTCGTGAATTGCGCTCGCGTCAGGCTTTTGTCAAGCCTTCAGTACGCCGGAGAGAGGAAATCAAGAAGGCTGTGTACGTTCAGAAGATGCAGGAAGACGAAGAATAGAATCGTTTCTGCATCATCTTCATTTTAACATAACAGACAGGATTCCTTCATGGATCATAAGGAATCATTCCTGCAATATCTGAAAATCGAAAAGCGGTATTCACTGCATACTATCCGGTCATACCAGAATGACCTGGATCAGTTCTTCACTTGGCTTTGGGAAAACGGCATACCCGGGAATCCCGCGGAAATATCTTCACACAGCATCAGGGCATGGATCGTAAGCCTAATGGACAAAGGAATCACCTCTGTCACCGTCCACAGGAAGATCTCGTGCCTCCGGGTATTCTTCAGGTATCTCAGGAAAGAGGGAATAATAAAGGGGGATCCCCTCGAGAAGATCGTGCTACCGAAAAGGAAGAAGAGATTGCCCGTTTTTGTGGAGGAAAAAGCGCTTGAGACCCTGCTCGATGAGTTCAGCTTCGGGGATGACCTTGCCGGAGTAAAGAACCGCACGATCATAGAGATGCTTTACCTTACAGGCATGAGGAGGGCGGAGCTCATCAGCCTGAGGGATGCTGACATCGACCTTGAGGGGGCAACGGTAAAGGTTACAGGGAAGAGAAACAAGCAGAGAATAATCCCGCTCGCCAAGCCATTTCTTTCAAGGCTTGAAGAATACCTGAAGATCAGGGATGAAGCTTCAGTTCAGGTAAGCGGCAGCTGGTTTTTTACGACCGGCAAGGGGAACAAACTATATGACAAATATGTTTACAATGTTGTGAAGGGATACCTGTCAATGGTAACGACCATTGATAAGAAAAGCCCGCATGTACTCAGGCACACTTTTGCCACGCACATGCTTAACAGGGGTGCTGATCTCAATACGATCAAGGAGTTTCTGGGGCATGCCAATCTCTCTGCAACACAAATATATACCCATAACACTTTTGAAAAACTTAAGAAAATATATAAACAGGCTCACCCAAGAGCTTAATCTAAATCAAAATAAACAGGAGGTACTACCATGAACATTCAGATTCATTCAGTGAGGTTTGATGCCGACAAGAAGCTAATTGACTTCGTTCACCAGAAACTTGACAAGCTTACCCAGTATGGTGAGGATATTGTAAATGCCGAAGTATACCTCAGGCTTGACAAAGATCAGACCCGTTCCAACAAAATAAGCGAAATCAAACTGGATCTCTCAGGTGGACCTTTATTTGCGAGGAAGCAGAGCAAGACATTCGAGGAGGCTACAGATGAGGCTATTGATGCTCTTAAAAAACAGATTACCAGGCATAAACAGAAGAAGAGAGGAGTCTGAAAACACTGTTTATAAAATTATTTTGAATTATTTTGAATAATAAATATTAAATTCATACATTTGCACACCGTTTTTTAAGGGTGTACTATGCACTGACGGGACGTTCTTTAAATTGCCGATGTAGCTCAGTTGGTCAGAGCAGCTGATTTGTAATCTGCAGGTCGGGGGTTCGAATCCCTTCATCGGCTCTTGAACGAGTTGCAACTGTGTCTCTTAAGAGATTAACTCTGTTTCAAGGGGGAGATACCAAAGCGGTCAACTGGGGCAGACTGTAAATCTGCTGGCGAATGCCTTCGTAGGTTCGAATCCTGCTCTCCCCACTTAAACGGATTCCTGTTGCGGAATCAGGCAGCAAGAAGGGAGAAAATAGAGATCTCTATGGACGATATAAGCGGGAGTAGCTCAGTTGGTAGAGCATTAGCCTTCCAAGCTAAGGGTCGCGGATTCGAGCTCCGTCTCCCGCTCACTACTTTGAGGCCAGAGTAGCTCAGGGGTAGAGCACTTCCTTGGTAAGGAAGGGGTCGGGGGTTCAATTCCCCCCTCCGGCTCAACGGGAAAAACGAATTTTGAATTTTGAATTTAATACAGATACGATAAACTAAATTTAATAAGCTTGGAGTTATGGCAAAAGAAAAATTTGACAGGTCTAAACCGCATGTCAATATTGGTACAATCGGTCACATTGACCATGGCAAGACAACCCTTACGGCAGCTATCACTATGGTACTTGCCAAAAAAGGCCTCTCAGAAATAAGGGACTTCGACTCGATCGACAATGCTCCCGAAGAAAAGGAAAGAGGTATTACTATCAATACTGCTCACGTGGAGTACATGACAGCTACACGTCACTATGCACATGTAGACTGCCCCGGACATGCTGACTACATCAAGAACATGGTTACAGGTGCTGCCCAGATGGACGGCGCTATCCTTGTAGTTGCAGCTACTGACGGCCCGATGCCGCAGACACGTGAACATATCCTTCTCGCCCACCAGGTTAACGTTCCCCAGGTGCTCGTGTTCATGAACAAGGTTGACCTTGTTGAGGATGTTGAACTTCTTGACCTTGTTGAGATGGAAGTGCGCGACCTCCTTAACTTCTATAAATTTGACGGTGACAACTGCCCGGTTATCCGCGGCTCAGCTCTCGGCGCAATGCACGGCGAAGCTAAATGGGAAGAAAAAGTAGTCGAGCTGATGGACGCCGTGGATGCATACATCCCGATACCTCCCCGCGACAACCAGAAGCCTTTCCTGATGCCGGTTGAAGACGTATTCTCAATAACAGGACGTGGAACAGTTGCTACAGGCCGTATCGAAACAGGAGTTGTGCTTACCAGTGATGAACTGGAAATGATTGGCCTCGGAACCGAGAAACGCAAAACCGTCTGCACAGGCGTTGAGATGTTCCGCAAGATCCTCGATAGGGGTGAAGCTGGTGATAACGTCGGTCTGCTCCTTCGCGGTGTCGACAAGAAAGAGATCAAGAGAGGAATGGTACTTGCAAAACCAGGTTCAATAACCCCGCATACAAAGATCAAGGCTGAAGTTTATGTACTTAAGAAAGAAGAAGGCGGACGTCATACTCCGTTCCATAATAAGTACCGCCCGCAGTTCTATATCAGGACTCTTGATATAACCGGAGAAATCACTCTTCCTGAAGGCAGGGAAATGGTAATGCCGGGTGACAATGTCACAATAACTGTTGATCTCATTTACCCTGTAGCTATCAACGTAGGACTTCGTTTTGCAATCCGTGAAGGCGGCAGAACAGTTGGTGCAGGACAGGTTATAGAAATATTAGAATAAACGGTTTGGAAACAGTAGTGCCGTACTGCGGCACTACCCTATACGGGTGTAGCTCAGTTGGTAGAGCACTGGTCTCCAAAACCAGGTGTCGGGAGTTCGAGTCTCTCCTCCCGTGCAAATATTAGTAGCAATGAGTATAAAAGGATATTTCAAGGAGTCTTTCACCGAACTGGTACATAAAGTAACCTGGCCCACATGGAGCGAACTGCAAAACAGCGCTGTGCTGGTTATGGTTGCGACACTGATAATCGCTCTGATTGTTTGGCTGATGGACTTCTCCTTCAGCCAGGTAATGGAGTTCGTTTACGGTTTATTATACTAAAGCAGGAGATCTCTTCAATGAGTGAAAATGTCAAGAAGTGGTATGTTCTCAGAGCAATAGGCGGGAAGGAAAAAAAAGTCAAGGAGTATATCGACGGTGAAGTAACCCGTCTTAAGCTCGGAGAATATATATCACAGGTTCTTATTCCAACCGAAAAGGTATATCAGATACGCTCAGGAAAAAAGATCAGCAAGGAGAGAACTTTCTTTCCGGGATATGTCCTTGTTGAAGCTGTCCTGGTTGGTGAAATACCCCACCTGCTGAGAAACGTTCCCAATGTGATCGGATTTCTGGGATCCCAGGACGGAGAACCCGTGCCTCTCAGAAAATCAGAGATAAACAGGATACTGGGCAAGGTTGACGAATTGAATGCCAGCGACGAGGAACTGAATGTTCCGTTCTTTGTGGGAGAGGCAGTGAAAGTTATCGATGGACCCTTCAACAGCTTTACGGGGATCATTGAAGAAGTGAATGAGGAAAAGAAAAAGCTCAAGGTGATGGTTAAGATATTCGGCAGAAAAACACCTCTTGAGCTTAGCTTTATGCAGGTAGAAAAGGAAAATTAACTGAAGATATTGACGGTTGTAATATTTATAATGCTTCCTGAACGACTGTCAAATACTCGCAATAAACACGCAAACTTTAAATTATGGCAAAAGAAATTGCTGGACTAATTAAATTACAGATTCGTGGCGGAGCTGCCAATCCATCACCGCCTGTAGGACCTGCTTTAGGTTCCAAGGGCGTGAATATCATGGATTTCTGCAAGCAATTCAATGCGAGGACCCAGGACAAAGCTGGAAAAGTGATACCGGTTGTTATAACAGTATATGCTGATAAATCATTTGATTTTGTAACGAAAACACCGCCGGTGGCTGTTCAGCTTCTTGAGGCTGCCAAAACCAAGAAAGGTTCAAAGGAACCCAACAGGGAAAAGGTAGCCCAGGTGACCCTGGCCCAGATCAAGGCAATTGCAGAGGATAAAATGGAAGACTTGAATTGTTTTACAATCGAGTCGGCGATGAAGATGGTGGCCGGAACCGCGAGAAGCATGGGGATAACTGTCAAAGGTGAGTCCCCTAATAATAATTAATCAGAAGAATAATGACTAAACTTACCAAAAACCGTAAGCTTGCTCTTGAAAAACTTGATAAGGACAGGCTTTATACGTTGAAGGAGGCATCAGAGCTGGTTAAGGAAATGACCAAAACCAAATTCGATGCTTCTATCGACCTGGATGTAAGGTTAGGTATCGATCCGAGAAAATCCAACCAGATGGTTCGCGGCGTTGTTTCACTGCCCCACGGAACAGGAAAGCAGACACGTGTACTCGTTCTCTGCTCACCTGACAAGGTAAATGAAGCAACTGAAGCCGGAGCCGATTATGTCGGTCTTGACGAATATGTCGAAAAGATCAAAGGCGGCTGGACTGACGTGGATGTGATAATAACCATGCCATCCGTAATGGGGAAAGTAGGTCAGTTAGGAAGGATCCTCGGTCCGAGAGGACTGATGCCAAACCCGAAAAGCGGTACTGTTACCATGGAAATCGGGAAGGCAGTAAAGGAAGTGAAACAGGGTAAGATTGATTTCAAGGTTGACAAAAGCGGAATCATTCATGCCTCTGTCGGTAAAGTCTCATTTGAAGCCAATAAGATCGCTGAGAATGCCAAAGAGTTTATCTCAGTGGTTAACAAGCTCAAACCGGCTGCTGCAAAGGGAACCTACATCCGTAGCCTTTTCCTTTCAAGCACCATGAGCCCTGGCATCAAAATCGATCCAAAAGGTCTTGATGAGTAATTAATTTTAAAACTCGGAAAGTTATTATGAGACGGGAAGAAAAAAACACTATCATTGAAAGCCTAGCTGAAAGACTTAAAGAGTACAGTCACTTTTACCTGACTGATACTGCAGATCTCAATGCCGCTGATACAAGCTCCCTCAGAAGAAAATGTTTTGAAAACGGCGTCAAGCTTATCGTTGTCAAAAACACTCTTCTTAAAAGGGCTCTTGAACAGTCAGGCATCAACTTTGAAGAACTCTATCCGGTTCTGAAAGGTACTACATCCATCATGTTCACAAACAGCGGGAACTCTCCTGCAAAACTCATTAAGGAGTTCCGCAAGATACATGACAAGCCTGTTCTTAAGGCTGCATACGTTCAGGAATCAATCTATGTCGGGGATAACATGCTTGATGCACTTATCTCAATCAAGACAAAGGAAGAACTGATAGGAGACATCATCCTTATCCTTCAGTCACCTGCGAAGAACGTTATATCAGCTTTACAATCAGGCGGAAACAAATTACATGGTGTTCTTGAAACACTGTCGAAAAAAGAGTAATAATTAAAGTATAATCCAATTAAATTTTATAAATATGGCAGATCTTAAGAAATTTGCAGAAGAACTGGTTAACCTTTCAGTGAAAGAAGTTAGTGAACTGGCGAAAATACTCAAGGAAGAATACGGTATTGAACCAGCTGCTGCAGCTGTTGCTGTAGCCGGACCTGCTGCCGGTGGAGCAGCACCTGCTGCTGAAGAAAAAACTACATTCAACGTGATTCTTAAAAGTGCAGGCGGACAGAAGTTGCAGATCGTTAAACTTGTTAAAGACATCACCGGACTCGGATTGAAAGAAGCCAAGGCAGTAGTTGACGCTGCTCCGGGCCCTGTTAAGGAAGGTGTATCAAAAGACGAAGCTGAAGCTATCAAAAAACAGTTAGAAGATTCAGGAGCTGAAGTTGAACTTAAATAAGTTATACCACATTGTCTGGTCATAGGTTTGGTCCTGCCTGAGGCAGGACCAGGCCTTTTGTTATTTATTTGATAAGTTCACTTAATCCTTGAAAAATGTCATCAAAACATACCGACCGAATTAATTTTGCATCCAGGAAAGTTCAGCTTGATTATCCTGATTTTCTGGAAGTTCAGTTGAAATCATTCGGTGAGTTCTTCCAGCTTGGAACAACTCCTGAAAACAGGAAAAGGGAAGGACTCTATAAAGTTTTCAGTGAGAACTTCCCGATTACCGATACCAGGAATAACTTCGTGCTTGAATTCCTGGATTATTACATCGACCCGCCCCGGTATACCATTGAAGAGTGTATTGAGCGCGGACTGACCTTCAGTGTTCCGCTCAAGGCAAAGCTGAAGCTCTATTGCACCGATCCTGAACATGAGGATTTCGATACGGTGATCCAGGATGTATACCTGGGGACCGTTCCCTATATGACCGAGCGGGGCACATTCGTGATCAACGGCGCTGAAAGGGTTGTGGTATCACAGCTTCACAGGTCTCCCGGAGTGTTCTTCGGTCAAAGCATACATGCCAACGGTACAAAACTCTATTCAGCAAGGATAATCCCGTTCAAGGGATCATGGATCGAGTTTGCCACCGACATCAACAATGTGATGTATGCCTATATCGACAGGAAGAAGAAGCTTCCCGTCACCACCCTCCTGCGCGCAATCGGCTTCGAAAGCGACAAGGAAATACTGGAGATATTTAACCTCGCCGAAGAACACAAAGTATCCAAGACAAATATCAAGAAGCTCGTTGGCCGAAAACTGGCTGCAAGGGTTCTTAAGACATGGGTCGAGGACTTTGTCGATGAGGACACCGGCGAAGTCGTTTCAATAGAAAGAAATGAAGTGATCCTCGACAGGGAAACAGCCATCGAGCCTGAACATGTTGACCTCATTGTTGAATCAGGTGCAAAGACTATACTCCTTCACAAGGACGATACAACCCTATCGGATTACGCAATTATATATAATACGCTGCAGAAGGACCCCTGTAACTCAGAGAAAGAAGCAGTTCTCTATATCTACCGTCAGCTGAGAAATGCAGAACCTCCTGATGAGGCTACTGCCCGCGACGTGATCGACAAACTGTTCTTTTCCGATAAGAGATATGACCTCGGCGAAGTAGGCCGCTACAGGATCAACAAGAAACTCGGCATCAATACTGATATCAATGTAAAAATCCTTACAAAGGAGGATATCATTAAGATCATTGAGTATCTCATTCAGCTGATAAACTCAAAAACTGATATCGATGATATTGACCACCTCAGCAACAGGAGGGTACGCACGGTAGGCGAACAGCTTTACGCCCAGTTCGGCGTGGGGCTTGCCCGCATGGCCCGTACGATCCGTGAGAGAATGAATGTAAGGGATAACGAGGTTTTCACACC
Organism: Bacteroidales bacterium; assembly: GCA_041303415.1. GTDB lineage: Bacteria > Bacteroidota > Bacteroidia > Bacteroidales > VadinHA17 > LD21. The sequence goes on along the minus strand of JBFYPG010000152.1, from coordinate 32,861 downwards.
GGTTGATCTCATAAATTCAAAAACACTCTCATCTGTTATAAATTCATTCTTCGGAACAAACCAGCTTTCGCAGTTCATGGACCAGACCAACCCTCTGGCTGAGATGACACATAAACGCCGTATGTCAGCCCTTGGTCCGGGTGGCCTTTCACGCGAAAGAGCAGGCTTTGAGGTCAGGGACGTTCATTATACACACTACGGCCGTCTCTGCCCTATAGAGACTCCCGAAGGTCCGAACATCGGGCTTATATCGTCGCTCTGCGTCTACGCAAAGATCAACGATCTCGGGTTTATCGAGACACCTTACCGCAAGGTACATAACGCCCAGGTCGACTTCACCAGGGACGGGATTGTATGGATGAGCGCCGAAGAAGAAGAAGAAAAGATGATAGCCCAGGCAAATGCACCCCTTCAGAAAGACGGACATTTTGCGGATTCAAGGGCAAAGTGCAGATATGAAGCCGATTATCCTTTTGAAGAAGTTGCAAAGATCGACTTCATGGATGTCGCACCGAACCAGATAGCATCCATTGCAGCATCACTTATTCCGTTCCTCGAGCATGATGACGCCAACAGGGCTCTCATGGGATCGAACATGATGCGCCAGGCTGTCCCTCTTATCAGCCCTGAATCGGCGATCGTCGGTACAGGACTTGAGACCACTGTTATCAAGGACAGCCGCATTCTCATAGTTGCTGAGGGTGATGGAGTTGTGGAATCGGTTGATGCTAACGAAATAGTAGTCAGGTATACCAGGAGCGACGAAGAGAAATTTGTGAGCTTTGATGATGACGTAAAGAGATATACGCTTCCCAAATACAAGAAGACCAACCAGAATACCTGTATCAACCTCATACCGGTAGTCAGGAAAGGTGAAAAAGTAAAGAAGGGACAGGCGCTCACCGAAGGCTATGGCACCAAGAACGGAGAGCTTGCACTCGGCAGGAACCTTAAAGTGGCATTCATGCCCTGGAAAGGCTACAACTTTGAGGATGCGATAGTGATCTCCGAACGGGTGGTGCAGGAAGATATGTTCACTTCCGTGCATATCGATGAGTATCTCCTTGAGGTACGTGATACAAAACGCGGGCTGGAAGAACTCACTTCCGACATTCCGAACGTAAGCGAGGAAGCTACCAAAAACCTCGATGAGAACGGACTTATAAGGGTTGGCGCCCGCATCAGGCCGGGAGACATCCTGATCGGAAAGATCACTCCGAAAGGCGAATCAGATCCTTCACCCGAGGAAAAACTCCTGAGGGCTATCTTCGGCGATAAAGCCGGCGATGTCAAGGATGCTTCCCTGAAGGCAGGACCTTCACTCGAGGGCGTGGTGATCGACAAGAAGCTGTTTACCAGGGCTGTCAAGGACAGGAAAGCCAAGGCTGTTGAAAAACCGATGCTCGAGAAAATTGAGCACGAATTCACCAAACGCGCCAATGAGCTTAAATCGAAACTCATTGACAAGCTGTTCATCCTGGTTAACGGAAAAACATCACAGGGAGTAAAGGATTATCTCAATGTGGATGTGATACCTAAAGGAAGCAAATTCACCCTGAAGCAGCTTCAGGATGTTGATTTTCTGAATGTCAACCCGAACAAGTGGACCACTGACAAGAAAAAGAACGACCAGATAAAGCAGCTCCTTCATAACTATGTAATAAAGTACAAGGAGGTTGACGGAGTATATAAGCGCAACAAGTACAACATCACAATAGGAGATGAGCTGCCTGCAGGCATCGTCAGACTTGCAAAAGTGTACATTGCAAAGAAGCGCAAGGTAAAGGTAGGAGACAAGATGGCCGGACGGCATGGTAATAAGGGTATCGTTGCCAGGATAGTCCGCCAGGAAGATATGCCTTTCCTTGAGGACGGAACCCCGGTTGATATTGTTCTTAATCCTCTCGGAGTGCCTTCGAGGATGAACCTCGGACAGATCTATGAAACTGTTCTTGGCTGGGCCGGACAGGAACTTGGAATGAAATTTTCTACCCCGATATTTGACGGTGCAACTATCGATCAGATCACTGAGTATACCGAAAAGGCAGGCCTTCCCAAATACGGCAAGACATACCTGTATGACGGCGGCACAGGCGAAAGATTTGATCAGCCGGCAACAGTTGGGATTATTTACATGCTCAAGCTCGGCCATATGGTTGACGACAAAATGCATGCCCGTTCAATCGGTCCGTATTCCCTCATAACCCAGCAGCCTCTCGGCGGTAAAGCCCAGTTCGGAGGCCAGCGATTCGGTGAAATGGAAGTGTGGGCCCTTGAAGCTTTCGGAGCTGCACATATTCTGCAGGAGATACTCACCATCAAGTCAGATGATGTTATCGGCCGTGCAAAGGCCTATGAATCAATTGTCAAGGGCGAGCCGATGCCGCAGCCGGGGATTCCTGAATCGCTCAATGTGCTTCTGCACGAGCTGAGAGGTCTTGGACTGAGCGTTATTCTTGATTAACAGCTCATACTGTGAAATAATTAACAATTGAATAATAAAAATTCAATATATGTCATTCAGAAGAGATAACAAAACTAAAACAAGTTACTCAAAGATCTCAATAGGTCTCGCTTCACCTGAAGAGATTCTCGATCGCTCGAGCGGTGAAGTGCTGAAGCCTGAGACAATCAATTACCGGACCTATAAGCCTGAGCGCGACGGATTGTTCTGCGAAAGGATATTCGGCCCGGTAAAAGATTACGAATGCCATTGCGGGAAATACAAGCGCATACGTTACAAGGGAATCGTATGCGACAGGTGCGGTGTTGAAGTAACCGAAAAGAAGGTGCGCCGCGAAAGGATGGGACATATCTCACTGGTGGTCCCGGTAGCTCATATATGGTATTTCCGCTCCCTGCCCAACAAAATAGGTTATCTTCTCGGGCTTCCCACAAAGAAACTCGATTCCATAATTTATTATGAAAGGTATGTGGTTGTAAATCCGGGCATCAAGGCGGCCGACGGCGTCAAAGCTCTTGACTTCCTGACAGAAGAGGAGTACATAGATATCGTTGAGTCACTGCCCAAGGAAAACCAGTATCTTGAAGATACCCATCCCGACAAGTTTGTTGCAGATATGGGAGCTGAGGCTCTATACAAGCTTCTCAGCCGCCTTGACCTTGACGAGATGTCATATACTCTCCGTCACAGGGCAAATACTGAAACATCTCAGCAGCGCAAGAACGAAGCTCTCAAGAGGCTTCAGGTTGTTGAAGCATTCAGGGACTCCAAGCATGTCAACAAGCCGGAATGGATGATCATTAAGGTTGTGCCTGTCATCCCGCCCGAACTTCGTCCTCTGGTTCCGCTCGATGGCGGCCGTTTCGCCACAAGCGACCTGAACGACCTTTACAGGCGGGTCATAATAAGAAATAACCGTCTCAAGAGACTGATAGAAATTAAAGCTCCCGAGGTGATCCTCAGGAATGAAAAGAGGATGCTGCAGGAATCTGTTGATTCGCTTTTCGATAATTCAAGGAAAGCCAATGCTGTTAAGACAGATGCAAACAGACCTCTTAAGTCGTTGAGCGACAGTCTTAAAGGGAAACAGGGAAGGTTCCGCCAGAACCTCCTTGGCAAGAGGGTTGACTATTCTGCCCGTTCCGTTATCGTTGTGGGTCCCGAACTGAACCTTCACGAATGCGGCCTCCCGAAAGATATGGCGGCTGAACTTTATAAGCCGTTCATAATCCGCAAGCTGATAGAACGCGGGATTGTAAAAACCGTAAAATCGGCGAAAAAAATAGTCGACAGGAAAGATCCTGTTGTTTGGGATATCCTGGAAAATGTGCTCAAAGGACATCCTGTACTGCTTAACCGTGCTCCCACACTGCACAGGCTCGGCATCCAGGCTTTCCAGCCGAAGCTTATTGAAGGAAAGGCTATCCAGCTTCACCCGCTCGTTTGTACGGCTTTCAACGCCGACTTTGACGGTGACCAGATGGCTGTCCACCTTCCTCTGGGCAATGGTGCGATACTTGAAGCACAGATGCTCATGCTGGCTTCACACAATATCCTTAACCCGGCAAACGGGGCGCCGATCACAGTACCTTCACAGGACATGGTCCTCGGCTTATATTACATGACAAAGGGTAAAAAGGGTACCGATAAGGAAAAAGTCAGGGGTGAAGGCCTTACATTCTATTCACCCAAGGAGGTGATAATAGCATATAATGAAGGCAGGATCGACCTGCATGCAATTATAAAAGTTAAGGTATCTGACAGGGTTGACGGGAAAATAGTCAACCATATTATAGAAACCACAGTCGGAAAGGTGCTCTTTAACCAGCATGTTCCTGAAGAGGTTGGTTTTATAAACGAGATTCTAACGAAGAAATCGCTAAGGGATATCATCGGGCGCGTTCTGAAGAGTGCCGGCATGGCCAAGACTTCCGACTTCCTTGATGCGATCAAGAACCTCGGATTCAACTCTGCGTTCAGGGGCGGTCTCTCATTCAACCTTGACGACGTAATCATTCCTGAAGAGAAGACAAAATTCGTAACTGAAGGATACGAACAGGTTGAAGAGGTGCTGAGCAACTACAGCATGGGATTCATAACCAATAATGAACGATATAACCAGATCATTGACATCTGGACACACGTCAATGCAAGACTGACGCAGTCGCTTATGAAACAGCTCTCCAACGACAAGCAGGGATTCAATTCGGTTTATATGATGCTTGATTCCGGAGCAAGGGGTTCAAAGGAACAGATCCGTCAGCTCTCCGGGATGAGGGGACTTATGGCCAAGCCGCAGAAGTCTGGTGCTACCGGCTCGGAAATCATCGAAAACCCTATCCTTTCAAACTTCAAGGAAGGACTGTCGGTGCTGGAATACTTCATCTCAACACACGGTGCACGCAAAGGGCTGGCTGACACAGCATTAAAGACAGCTGACGCAGGTTATCTTACACGACGTCTTGTTGATGTGTCGCAGGATGTCATCATTAATGAAGAGGACTGCGGTACACTTAGAGGTCTGGTCGCAACTGCAATCAAGAAGAACGAGGAAGTAGTTGAGTCACTCTACGAAAGGATACTCGGCCGTACCACCGTTCACGATGTCTTCCATCCGCTTACCGGGGAACTTATTGTTGAAGCAGGTCAGGAGCTGACGGAAGACCTGGCCAAGAAAATAGAGGATTCACCCATTGAGCAGGTTGAGATACGTTCGGTTCTTACCTGCGAGTCGAAAAAGGGAGTATGCGCAAAATGCTACGGACGCAACCTTGCCACAAGCCTGATGGTACAGAAGGGCGAGGCTGTAGGAGTAATTGCAGCTCAAAGCATCGGTGAACCCGGAACTCAACTTACACTCCGTACTTTCCACGTGGGAGGTACAGCTTCAAATATTACTACTGAATCAAGGCTGGTTGCCCGCTATGCCGGAATTGCAGAGATAGAGGAACTCAGATCAGTTACGAAGAAGGATGCAGACAAGGGCAATGTAGATATTGTTATCGGCCGTCTGGCAGAACTGAGGATCATTGACAAGAAAACCGGTATAGCTCTGACAACTCATACAATACCTTATGGATCAAGGCTTTATGTGAAGCCGGGGAAAGAAGTTGAAAAAGGAAAGCTTATTTGCGAATGGGATCCTTTCAATGCTGTGATAATCTCGGAGGTGGCAGGAAAGGTGGCATTCGATTACCTTATTGAAGGCGTGACTTTCCGCGAGGAATCAGATGAGCAGACAGGCTTCAAGGAGAAGGTCATAATTGAGAGCAGGGATAAGACCAAGAACCCGGCTATCAAGATAATGTCATTAAAAGGCGAGGAGCTGAGGATGTACAACCTTCCTGTAGGATCTCACCTCGTGGCCGACCTGAACAAGACGGTTCAAGCAGGCGACATCCTGGCTAAGATACCGCGCGCGGTTGGCAAATCAGGCGATATAACAGGTGGTCTGCCAAGGGTGACCGAACTGTTCGAGGCAAGGAACCCTTCCAACCCGGCAATAGTCTCCGAAATTGACGGTGAAGTGACGTTCGGAAAGATAAAAAGAGGCAACAGGGAGATATCAATCAAATCGAAATCCGATGAGGTGAAGAAATACCTTGTTCCCCTTTCAAAACAGATACTTGTACAGGAAAACGATTATGTGAAGGCAGGCGTGGCCCTTTCCGACGGAGCCATCACTCCTTCAGATATATTGTCGATCAAGGGGCCGACAAAGGTTCAGGAATATATCGTGAACGAGATACAGGAAGTTTACCGTCTGCAGGGCGTGAAGATCAACGACAAGCATTTTGAGATCATCGTCCGCCAGATGATGCGCAAGGTTGAGATAGTTGATCCGGGTGATACGAAATTCCTTGAAAGACAGGTTGTTGACAAGCTGGAATTCATGGATGAGAATGACTGGATCTATGGCAAGAAGTATATCCTTGATGCCGGAGATTCACAGACTCTTAAACCGGGGATGATAGTTACAGCCCGCAAACTGAGGGACGAGAACTCGATGCTGAAACGCAAGGACCTGAAGGTTGTTGAGGCGAGGGATGCTGTTCCTGCAACTTCAAGCCAGGTTCTTCAGGGTATTACACGTGCAGCGCTTCAGACAAACAGCTTCTTCTCGGCAGCTTCATTCCAGGAGACTACCAAGGTTCTCAATGAAGCTGCAATTCTCGGCAAGGTTGACAAGCTTGAAGGTCTGAAGGAGAATGTTATAGTAGGGCATCTTATTCCTGCAGGTACCGGACAGCGCGAATATAACAGCATCATAGTCGGATCGCTGGAGGAGTATGAAAACCTCGTTGGCACCGAACAGGAATCAGAAGTTGAAGCCGGAAGCGAAAAAACCAGATAATTTTAAAACAGCAAGTTATGCCGGATCCTAAAGAACAGAACCAGATCAGCATTGAACTGAATGAGGAGACTGCGCAGGGGATATATTCCAACCTGGCGGTAATTACTCATTCATCTTCGGAATTTGTAGTTGACTTTGTACGGATCATGCCGGGGATACCCAAAGCCCAGGTTAAATCCAGGATCATACTTACTCCTGAACATGCAAAGAGGCTTGTTGCAGCGCTTCAGGATAATATTGCCAAGTACGAATCGGTTCACGGACATATTAAAGAAGTAAAAGGCTCAGGGCCTGTAATGCCGCTCAGTTTCGGCGGCCCTACTGCCCAGGCCTGAATCAGCCATAACTCTGATGAAAAGCCGTCAATCAACAATTGGCGGTTTTTTTTTGCAATCAATGAAATATAAACTTACTTTGTGTGTTATATAGGAAATGTGAAAGAGATGAAATCCAGGCTGATCCGTAAAATACTTATTGCTCTGATTATTCTTCTGCCGGCAATATCATTCAACGGCTGCAAGAAACAGGTGAAATGCGGATGCGGCAAAGATGTGCTATTTTCCATCGCTGATGAAATAATGGACTATTCGTCAATAACTTACAGTTCAAACGGAGGAACCGCCTCATTCGCCATATACAATGGCATGTCTTACGATTATTACCATTTCTGCAACCCGAATGAAATGTATGACAGGTACCTGTACCTCAAAGGTCAGAGCCAGATAAAAATATCAGGCGATATCTTCTGGGACTGTACTTATATGATGAACAGCAGCAATACTTATTACTATTCATACTATAAGATCTACAACATCCAGGTAACTGATCTTAAATCAAGTCTTTACGGGAAAAAGTAATAATTTCCATGGCACAGTTCAATGTATCATTTGCAGGTGCAGGCAGAGTAGCTTGGGCTCTGTGCAAAGTGATGCATTCTTCAGGCATTGCGATACGCCAGATAGTTTCTGAGACACCGGCAAGGGGAAGTATGCTGGCTGCCAGGTACAATGCCTCATGGTCTTCCGGTCTTCTTTTCCGTGATCCTGTTGATATTATTATTGTGGCAGTGCCCGACCACAGGCTCCGCGCAGTATTGAATGAAATAAAGTGCCCCCGGAAAACACTGGTTGCACATACTGCAGGAAGCTACGGGCTTGAAGTCTTTCCTGAAAGAATTGGACGCAAGGGTGTATTTTACCCCCTCCAGACATTTTCCGAGAAGAGAAGGATAAACTTCAGCGGGCTTCCTATATTTATTGAAGCCCCTGACAAAAAACAGTCGGAAATACTGACGGCACTCGCAGGGATCCTCGGGGCAAGGGTATTCCATACAGATGCTGAACACAGAAAAATGCTTCACCTGGCAGCAGTCTTCGCCTGTAATTTCCTTAATCACATGCTTACTGCCGGAAGTGAGATAGCTGAAAAGGGAGGATTCTCCTTTGATGTTCTGGAACCACTCATAAAGGAGACCATATCCAAAGCCCTGAAAAAAGGCCCGGAAGCATCACAGACAGGTCCGGCGGTGAGAAATGACAGGAACACTATTGCAAAACATTTGGATTTACTATCTTTCTCGCCTGATCTCCGGAAGGTATATCAGCAGGTTACCCTGTCAATAATCGAACATTATAAAAACAACCAGGAATGGCAAACTTCAAGGAGGAAATATCAAAAGTAAAGGCTTTTATTTTTGATATTGATGGCGTTCTGTCGCTTCAGACCATCAACCTTAATTCTTTCGGCGTTCCCAACAGAACCGTTAATCTGCGCGACGGCTATGCCCTCCAGCTAGCTGTCAGGAAAGGATATCACGTGGGCATAATTTCAGGGAGCAACTCAAGGGAATATCTTAAAAGGCTTAAGCTTCTGGGCGTGAAAGATATATATCTTAACAGCAAGGCAAAGATCGATCATTATAATGAATTCAGGAAGAGATACGGTCTGAGCGATTCAGAAATACTCTTCATGGGTGACGACATTCCTGATTTTGTCGTCATGAAGCATGCGGGCGTTCCCGTGTGTCCTTCAGATGCTGACAGCGAGATAAAGCAGGTCGCCCTCTACATCTCTGACAGAAAGGGAGGGGAAGGCTGCGTAAGGGATGTCATCGAACAGGTGCTCCGGCTGCATAACAACTGGATGGATACTGACGCATTTACCTGGTAATATGAAGGAGTTTCTTAAACTGATAAGATGGCAGAACCTGCTCATTGTAATCCTTACAATGGTGCTGATGAGGTATGCTGTGATTGAACCCCTCCTGGGCAGAGTGACAGTCACCCTGCTGGACGGTACAGGCGCCCATGTGCCCATGACCCTCCAGTGCCCGCTGCATTGCTTCATTTTGCTTGTTGCTGCAACAGTATTTATTACTGCAGGAGGTTATGTGATAAATGATTACTTCGACATTAAGACCGATCTTATCAACAGGGGCAAGGTAATAGTAGGGACAAAGATCCCCCGGCGACAGGCAATGATGTGGCATAATATTCTCAACATCGCGGGGGTGGCTGCAGGCGCATATGTTTCCTGGAAGGCAGGATCGCTGTGGCTGGGCCTGCTGTTTTTGCTCGTATCCGGGCTCCTCTATTTTTACTCCGCAAGCTATAAGCGCCAGTTTCTTATCGGCAATTTTATCGTGGCAATTATGACTGCCATGGTGCCCTTCCTCGTTGTAATATACGAATGGCCTTTCGTGTACAGGTATTATAATGCAAATGCTATAGGGGTTCCTCCCCTTAACTTCATGTTCTGGTGGATAGGCGGATTTTCCCTGTTCGCTTTCATTACTACGCTTACTCGTGAAATAATCAAGGATATTGAGGACTATGAAGGCGATCGTGCATTCGGAATGAATACAATGCCGGTAACCCTTGGAATAAGGGGCTCCAGGATTGTTGTGACAGCGCTCTTGCTGATAACGATTGCTTCACTCTACCTAATCTGGGTTTTTTTTATTTCTGACAGGATCACGCTGCTATATCTCTCGATGCTGGTGGTGTTGCCTCTGCTTTATGTAATATACCTGACAGCCCTGACAAAGAACAGGAAACAGATTCACAGCGCCAGCACGGTGATGAAAGCGATAATGCTGACCGGTATACTTTATTCGCTCTTCCTGGAGGTAATCCTTTCCGGCAACCTGACCTGAAATATGATCGCTGACAAACTTAATAAGTACCGCATAATTCTGGCATCGCGCTCACCAAGGAGGCAGGAGCTCCTGAGGCAGCTGGGCATTAGTTTCGAAGTCATTGTCAAGGATTATCCCGAAGACTTTCCTGAGGACCTTAATGGGGAAGGGATAGCTCTTTTCCTTGCGCGTGAAAAGGCAAAATTGTTTTTAAGTGAAATTAAAGATAATGAGATAGTTATAACTGCCGATACAATAGTCTGGTGCAAGGGCAGAGTGCTCGGGAAGCCTGCCGGAGCTGATGAAGCAAGGCAGATGATAAGGTATCTGTCGGATGACACCCATGAGGTGATAACCGGAGTAACGATTCTTTCAAAAGCAAAGGAGAAGACTTTTTCAGTTTCAACAAAAGTTACTTTTGAGAGGCTTTCGGATGAAGAGATAAATTTTTATGTCGAAGGGTTTCAGCCTTATGACAAGGCAGGAGCTTATGGCATACAGGAATGGATAGGACTGGCCGCATGCAGCCGTATTGAAGGATCATATTTCAATGTGGTCGGATTGCCGGTACAGAGATTATATAAGGAACTGCAGAAATTTATTACTGATTTTTGATGCAGCGCACTGAAAGTCCATTACGCTTAAGATAGGCATATTTGTGAATAAAGTTTTCATCGTGGGTCAGTGAAATGCACCACGTCAGGTGTGTATTGATTTCGGTGGAACTCCACCATCTGGCAACATAGCCAACATCTTCAAAAGATCCATTGCTGATTCTTATACCGGCAGGAACAGCATTAAATCCGGTTTCATTTGTCCCTGAATCATACTTTATCCAGTGAACATTCTCTGCTTCTTTTATTTTTGCGCAGGCGATGCTTTCTCCGCCAAGGAAGGCAATCAAAGCTGACCATTCAGCTTCTGATGATACATGCCATCCCACAGGGCAGATTCCCCTGTTGTCAGATACGGTATACCAGGTATATAACCGTCCATAAATCTCAACACTGCTCTCTTTACCGCCTGAAGGCCATTGAAATTGAGGCAGGTTTTCAGCCCGTATATCAGATGACAGGGAGGGAGTAGTCCTGATTTTATCCCCATTCCGGAATTTGGTTGTTCTGAGGTTCTCAGCCATCCAGGTTTGATTGCCAATCGTAATATATGGGTATGCATTGCCGTCAATGTCCTTTACTGTCTGAGCATCTGCTGTTATCAGCATTGATCCATAAAAGAGCAGGACACTACATATTACCTTACTATATATCATACTTCTGGTTTATTGAGATAATTATGGCATATCCTTAATACATCGTATGGAATATCCACCTCTTTTTGTTGTAAAAAATTCATTTACGTTTGTGTTATCGCGATACATCGCTCTGTTCCAGGCATTATCTGTACCATCAGTTGTAGAACTCCACCACAAGCCTGTATTGCCAATGTCTACAAATGTTCCAAGCCAGCTCCGTCCACCTCCCGGGCGTGCAGAAAAACCAGTTTCATTTGTTGCACCGGTATTTGGACTGAGCCAGTGTGTTGTCCCGCTTTCCTTAAGTTTTCCTCCGGCTGTGCTGGTTCCTCCGAGATAATTTGTAAGCGTTGTCCATTCCTCATTAGTGGGGACATGCCATCCTGTTGGGCAAAGCTTCCCTGTGCTCACTGCATAAAAGTTATATAATGCACCATAATCAGCTTTATATGTCGCTGCATTATTATTATACCAGCAATAACCTTCGTTATATGTAGCATTCCAGGCGGTTCCGTCTGTTATTTCCGGGATGCCGTTTCCATCATTATATTTGGTTGTTTTCAGATTCTCTTTGAACCATATTTGTGTGCCTATAGTAACAGTACTGTAAACATTGCCATCCAGATCAGTGGCCGTCAGAACCGTGGTAAAAGTCATATCTGCGCCAAAGGTTGTCCCGGCTGAGTTAACAGCCTTAATACGATAGTGATAGGTCTGGTTTGGTGTAAGCCCGGGAATATCAACACTTACATTTGTTGCAATATTACCAGTTATTGGATTTTGAGTAATGGCAATCCCGGTTATGTAAGTTGTTGTCAGACCTATTTCAAAGCTGACAACCGTTGATGAATTATTGGCATTCACGGTTCCGTTAAGTGTTGCTGTCGTGCTTAACACTGATGTTGCTGCCAGAGTAGTTACTGTCGGTGCCGAAAAAGATGGAGTTGTGAAACTGATTTCGTTTCCATAAGCCGTCCCATAACTATTAGTAGCATAGGACCTTACATAATATTTTATATTGGGGTTTAAGCCGGAAATACTGCTTGTGAAACTACCTGTACCTGAACCATCATTTGTCTTGTTGTTTGATATGGCAGGTGCAGTGTGCGTATTCCAGCAAACACCACGGGCAGTAACAGTACCGGCTCCTGCAGAGGTTATGTTGCCTCCTGTTGTGGCTGAACTTACTGTAGTTCCCGTCACAGCTGTTGTAGTAAGAATCGCCAGTGGTTTGAAATTCTCACTTTCCGGGTCCAGTGGATTACTGTGTACGAGATCATAGCTGTCACATGAGTACATGACCCACATTATAATGAAAACAGCTATTGTTAAGTATTTCTTCATAAATTTCTGCTTTTACTTTTTCAGATCCCGGTCTTCCTGATATATGATTGTCAATTAAAATGTTACATAATAGCCAATTTGTAATCCGCTGCAGGCATAATTAATACTGAATCTGCCTCCTGAAAATGAACTGTAGGCAGATTCTGCTGCTTTCCTGTTACTGCCGCCTTTAATGGCTACATAAATTATATCCAAAGCCCAAATACCTGCAGCGATTCTTGTTGCCAGAAAGTACTTATGGTTGGCATCATTAGCTATTGTATAAAGCTCTGGAATTTCAGCTGTGACCTTACTGGAATTATAATCAACATAGTATTGGTCCGCTTTAATTTTCTGGAATATGCCATACCCCATCAGTCCTGCCACGCTCATAGTTGTCAATACTGCCCTGGCTTTACTATTGTCAACAAAATAACCTCCAAGACCGGGAATTAAAACTGACAGAAGGGCATTTGATGGCCCGCTATATAGAATTTTTGATGATGTTATGGTGACAGAAGCCTTAAGACTTCCCGAAAGCTCAACCTGATCAGCGACCACATCCCATAATATTGTCTTCATGCCGGCACCAAATTCTTTTGTACCTGCATCCCCGGTCACGGTCCTTGGAGTAATAGTTTCACTGTTTTCGGTAAGAAATTTCAGGTCAATCGTCAACTGCTCTTTTGGCAAAGTGCCGGTAAGATTATAATTGACCACTATATACCTGTCTTCCAGGTGAAAATCAACATCAGTGATCTGTGCTTTTGTCTGTGAAAAACAGGGATGGATGAAAAGAGCTGGGATCAGAAAGAAGATAATCGAGGATCTCATGATGGTGGATGAGGTTACTGTATTTTAAAATAGAAATTACCTTTAAGTGAAGTAGCTTCCCAGGGGGTCTGAGTTTTATTTGATTTCTTTTCAACTTCAGCGCGTACATTCTGGAAGAACTCAAGGAGTGACAGGTTAGGGACTTTTATGAATTGAAGCAGGGTCTCGGTGTATAACCCGTTTTTGCCCGTGCCATCCGATGCTGTTTTTCCCGGAGAGGTCGCATAAGCTACGATTGAACCTGACGGAGCATTCATAAAAGCCAGTCCGGTTCCGCCTGTGCCGGCGCTCCTGGTTCCCCACGACCTTGCAAATGGATTATCACGGCAGGCATCAAGTATTACTATGTTAGTTGTTGTGCCGGCCGCTTCCATTTTACCGAGTAACCTGCCGGCATCAAGGCAGTCATAATCAACATCCTGTTCAACTTTTAGACTTGCATCGACAGGTATCAGGTAATTATTACCTTTTACCTGCATTCCATGACCGGCATAATAGAACAGGCCTACTGTATAATCTTTTAGTTTTTCACCAAAGTCATCTGTAGCCTTCTTCATTGTTTTAAGGTCAGAATTAAAGTAGGTCATAACAGTAAACCCTACCTCCTGAAGTGCAGATGCAATCGCTTTTGCGTCGTTTATAGGATTCTGGAGAGTTATACCGTCAAGATAATCAGCATTTCCGATTACAAGGGCCAGCCGCTTTTCTACATAAGCATTATCAATTTTAGCAACAGAATAACTGACCAGCCTTGCTTCTGTAACTATTGTTCCTTTTTTATTCCTTGCTTCTATTTTTATTTCATTTATCCCCTCATTCAGTGTCAGTTTACGTTTTATTCTGTAACCATCCATATTCTCCGTTGGGAGCAGTTCAAAAGTAGTTTGATCATCGGGTACCACACCATTAACGAAAACTTTCAATCCGGTTATATTTGTTTTGGTTTTCAATAGTCCTATTATCTCTATAACCGGGAAATTTGCTGTATTATATTCAGTATCCGGACTGATCCATGTAAATTCAGGTGGCTCCAGCAACTCGATAGTAGGGAAAGTCAATAATGCATTTTTTGAGCTGTCGCTGTTGGCATCTTTTATCATTATTTTAAACGATGCCATTCCGTCTTTGAGCGTTTCATCAGCTGAAAGCGGTATTTTAACCAAGAGTGAATCTCCAAGGGCAATCTGACCTGTATTCTGGTGTTTAGTATAGCTAATACTTTTTGTTGTATCCGGTGTGCTTAAATCAATGTTCAGTTGTTTCAGGACTACAGTTCCCGTATTCCTTAAATAAAAGCTGATGAAGCCTTCCTCACTGCCTTCAAGCTTTGTGTCGTGATTTGAATCATCAAAGACAAGGCCGTTTATTATAAAAGAAGGATAAAGAGCTGTAACCTTCTTTTCATTCGGATTTATGATCACCATTTTAAACTTACTCTCACCTGTCTGCCCATGTATCGCGTTGTTAATCAGCAGACATGAGACTGTTATTAAAAGCAATAAACGTATTTTCATGACATTGGTCTTAAAGTAACAATTAACAGTCGATTAAAACTGATATGATGTATAAGACTTTGATTAACCCGGGATGGTTTTGATATCATTTCACCTGAATATTTATCCTCAGAGACTTAAAAATGTCCTGTAATAAAAAGGCAGGAAAAATTCATATATTTCGAAAGTTATGCAATATTCGAATCCTAAACAAAAAAATTTTAAATTAAGATTGTAATAAGACATTGAATATGAGAAACAAAACATTAATCTTCTTAGCCCTTTTCGCAATTTTTACTGCACCTGCCAGGGCTGACGAGGGCATGTGGATCCCGATGCTGATTGAGAAGTACAACATAAAGCTTATGCAGGAGAAGGGATTCAAACTCACTGCTGAGGATATTTACAGCGTTAACAGGGCATGTATGAAGGATGCAGTTGTGTCATTCGGCGGAGGATGCACAGGTGAGCTGATATCACCTGACGGACTTCTGATCACCAATCACCATTGCGGTTACAGCCGGATACAGGCGCTCTCTTCGCTCGAGCATGATTACCTTACAAACGGTTTCTGGGCCATGTCGCGCGACCAGGAACTACACTGCCCGGGTCTGTTCGTCACATTCCTTAAAAGGATGGAGGATGTCACTGAAAAAGTGTTGCAGGGAGTTACTGAAGGAATGGATGAAGCCAAAAGAGATGAGATAATAAATGCCAATACAGAAGCCATCAGGAAAAGCGCAATTGAAGGAACTGGTTACACAGCCGGCATAAGGCCTTTCTATATGGGTAACCAGTATTTCCTGCTCGTTTATGAGACCTTCAATGATGTGAGACTGGTCGGGGCTCCGCCGTCAGCAATAGGAAAATTCGGCGGAGAAACAGATAACTGGGTGTGGCCCAGGCATACCGGTGATTTTTCAATGTTCCGCATTTATGCCTCAGGGGAAAATAAGCCTGCTCCCTGGTCAAAAGAAAATGTTCCGTATGAGCCTGCATACCATTTTCCTATTTCGCTTAAAGGCGTCAGTGAAGGTGACTTTACAATGGTGTTCGGGTATCCGGGATCGACCTCGGAATATGTTCCGTCATACCATATTGAAATGGTAAAGAATCATATCAATCCGAGGATGATTGACATCCGCACAAAAAAGATAGGGATCATGGAAGACGCAATGAACACTGATCCGCTGATCAGGCTTCAGTATTCAGCAAAGAAATCCGGAATAGCCAATGCCTGGAAGAAATGGATAGGTGAGAATCAGGGCCTTGAAAGGATGAATACCATTGCGAAAAAACAGGAGTTTGAAAAGAGGCTGACTGACTGGATCAATGCGGGTGAAGCAAGAAAAAACAGGTATGGGAGCATCCTTCCCCGCTATAAGGAATTGTATTCGCAGCTGAAAGACTACAGCCTTGTCAACAGCTACACCAGCGATGTCTTTTTCAGCAGCGGAGCGGAGGCTGTGGGATTTGCCAGGTACATGGTTGCATTTGCAGGTTTATATGAAAGCAATGCTGAGCAGGGTAAGATCGAAGCTGCAAAAAAAGACCTGGTAATTACAGCCAGGGGATTCTTCAGAAACTATAACATTGATACCGATAAGAAACTCTTTGAGGCTGTAATGGACATGTACGGCGAGAATCTTGATGCAAAATGGCAGGCACCGGAATATTTAAAGATCAAAAAATCATGCAAAGGAGATTTTCGCTCGTTTGCTGAAAAGAGATATGGCAAAACCATCTTTACCGACTCAACCAGGTTTGACGCATTCCTTGACGGATTCAACAAAGGTTCCCTGTCAAAGCTTGAAAGGGATCCTTTTTACAGGCTGGCAAAAAGTGTGGGTGACTTCCTTGCCTCAAATGTACGTGGTGAACTTATGAGGATATCATCTGAAATACAGCGTCTTAATAAAGACTACATGACACTCCAGATGGAATATGACAAAGACCGTGTATTCTATCCGGATGCCAATTCAACACTCAGGGTAGCATACGGCACGGTCCGGGGATATCTTTCAAAAGACGCAGTTTATTTTAAGCACTTCTCCACACTTAAGGGGATAATGGAAAAAGACAACCCCGAAATCTATGATTATGATGTTCCTGATAAGCTGAGAGAATTATACCGGAACAGGGATTTCGGAAAGTATACACAGAATGGGGAGGTGCCGGTCTGTTTCATTGCCAATAACCATACCACAGGCGGAAACTCAGGCAGCCCGGTGATAAATGCTGACGGGCACCTGATCGGCATCAACTTCGACAGGGCATGGGAGGGTGTTGCCAGCGATATGGCTTATAATCCTGAACAGAGCCGCAATATAAGCCTTGATATCAGGTTTGTCCTGTTCATTATTGATAAATATGCCGGCGCAGATTACCTGTTGGAAGAAATGACAATCATTGACTGAGATGGTTGTTTAAAAAGATAACTGATCTGAATATTTCATCACTATTTTGTTGGAATGTAACAGGATAATTGTTTAATTTCACATAATTAAAAGGCTGATGAAGATTGTAGCTGACGATAAAATCCCGTTTCTGAAAGGTGTGCTGGAGCCATTTGCGGATGTTATCTATCTGCCAGGCAGACAGATAAGCAATAAGGTGCTTAAGGATGCAGACGCCGTTCTCATAAGGACAAGAACGAAATGCACCGGTTCGCTTCTGAAGGGCACAAAAGTTAGATTCATAGGGACGGCAACTATCGGATTTGATCATATGGATACGCAGTATTGCGAGAAAAACGATATTTTCTGGACCAATGCTCCCGGGTGCAATTCATTCTCGGTTAAGCAGTATATAGCAGCCGCCCTGCTTAAGATAGCTTCTGAATTCAGGTTCAGCCTGAAAGAAAAAACGATTGGCATAGTAGGAGTGGGCAATGTTGGTTCAAAAGTTGAAAAATTAGCACGGACTCTGGGTATGAATGTTTTGCTTAATGATCCGCCCAGGGCGAGGAAGGAGGGCAGGGACAATTTTGTTGATCTTGGTACAATTTTCTACAAGTCTGATATTGTGACACTTCATGTACCACTGAATGTTGTTGGGGAAGATTGTACATGGCATTTGTTTGATGAAAAGAGCTTTAAGAAAATGAAGAAAGGAACATGGTTTATCAACACATCAAGGGGAGAAGTGATGGTAACGAATGCACTTAAAAAAGCTCTTGATTCAGGGAAACTTGCAGGCGCTGTTCTTGACGTATGGGAAAATGAGCCTGACATTGATATCGAACTCATGGGCAAAACTTTCCTTGCAACTCCGCACATTGCAGGATATTCAACTGACGGAAAAGCAAACGGAACATCAGTAGTGGTAAATGCTCTGTCAGAATTCTTTGATCTTCCTCTTAAGAAATGGTATCCCGTAAGTATCCCTGAGCCTGAAAAACCGGTAATTTCAATCAATGGCATAGGTAAAAACGACGAGGACATAATCAGGGAAGCAGTGCTTCATACATATAATATTGATGAAGACAACATAAACCTGCGGTTTGCACCTGCTGACTTTGAGAAGCAGAGAGGTGATTATGGCGTAAGGCGTGAGTTTGCAGCTTACCAGGTAAAACTGAACGGAGGCACTAAAACCACCCGGAAGATCCTTGAACAGCTCGGGTTAAAAGTCATTTAGAAATAGTTGTGCAGGTCGTACTGGTCAGTAACCCCCCGGACAGTATAATCAGTTTTGTTCTATTTTTGCCGAACGCGCAAATTCTTTTACCTGGAACACAAAAGCCTGCAGCCTTGTCTCAAGCGAAATCGAATCCTGCCCGTCGTAAGCAATATTTATAAAAGGTATATTGTTATGATCTTTCCTGAAGGAGTCGCTAACCGATGCTACCAGGGTTCCTGGCATGCATGTGAACGGCAGAATTGCTGCAATACCGGAAGCTCCTCTCTTTGTCATCGCCACTGATGTTCCAATCCCGATAGGTGGCTCACCGTCATAAAATTCACTGATATAATTATTGCTCAGGCTCATCATCTCATGGAGGGGGATATTTTTCCCCCGATCGATGAATTTCTCAATACCCCTCAGCAGAGAGGCAGCAACTATGTCCTGTCCGACCTTCTGGATTTTTGACTTGATAATGCCGGCAGTATCATTTTTCCAGCGGCTGTCGCGTGTGTACCGGTAAGTCGAGTAATATATCCATTCGGCAAACGGACCTACAATTACCTCAACCCCGAGATCTTCAAGACGATTGGCAACATTACCATTGCACTCCGCATTGTCGCGCATGAAAGTTTCTCCGACGATTGCAACAACCGGTTTTTTAATGCTTTTATCGACTTTTATCGCCATAAAATCATTTGCAATACCTGCAAGCACCTTATGCAATCCCCTGGATCCCTTTTCAATGCATCTTTCCAGCTTCACAATAGCATCCTGGTAAACCCTGTTCGTTTCACCTTTGTTGATCTCATACGGCCTGGTCTCGCATTGCAGTCTTCTGATGTAGTCGGAAACAATGAATCCCTTCCATGCGTTGATCCTGAATTTCTGTCCGTGTTCTCCTGCTATATCCTGATAGGATGTGTTATTCGAAGGTGTTATGAGCTCCGCGTCGGCATAACCCAGTCTGTCGAACAGTATCCTGTGGAACTGGTTGTACTGTCCGAAGCGGCATGGCCCGTTGTGGTCGGGCATGAAGAAGCTTATCTTTTTCGGGTCGGCTCCGGGTTCCTTTAATTTTTTAATAAAGCTTCCGGTAACACAAATCATCGGGAAGCACTCCTTGGATGAGGTATACTCCCTGCCGATTGCAAGGTCTTCCTCAGTCTGTTTGGGAAGAACTTCCGACGCGACCCCGACGCAGCGCGCAGCGGCTGCAACCATGTACCCACCGTCGTTCATATACGGGAAATACAGTATTCTCTCCTTCGGAGGTGAAGCCGGACTTGGTCTTGGCCTGAACACTGTCACATCTTTTTTCTTGTTCAGCTCTGATCCTTTAAGACTGTCAAGAAACGCCTCGATACGCGTTATCATACCGGCATCGGCAGAGTGTTCATCGACTTCAAGGTGAAGGAAAGGCTTCCCCTTCAGCTCTTCCGTAACATAATGCCAGAGAAATGAATCCGGTCCGCAGCGGAAATTACTGATATAAACCGCATAGAGCCCGTCTGTTTTGGCCACATGCTGTGCTGCTGCTATAATTTTCTGACCGTTGGGCCAGTACATATTCCTGTAGTTATAAAAGATATTATAAGGAGCCAGGTCGAGCATATCGACAGGTACAGGCATTACATTCTTGCCGATGAGCTTCTCTACAAGCGCCAGGTTCAGGCTGGGATCAGTGCTGTTATAAGATCTTCCAAGCAGGATTACCGGGCGGCAGTTTTCCGGGATATTTTTCATGATCTCCCTGCCGTATTCCATCAGCTTCCTTTCAAACATCGTCTGAACACTGTCGGCATAATATAATGCTTCCCTTACTTCTTTTTTCCCTATCCCGAATTTTGTGTTGAAATAACCGGTCATCTCTTTTACAAGTGCACGTTCAAAGAATCTGAAATGAAGGGTCGGGATAAGTAATTTAGATTCATCTATTTTTGATTTCAGGGCAGCTTTTACCATGAAGGGGTATGATTGAATCCATGGGCAATTGCAGTTAAATGTCTGATCGCCTTCTTTGAATTTGGCGTTGACAATAAAAGGAAGAAATATATAATCGACTCCCTTTTCAATAAGGTCAATCACATGTCCGTGAGTCATTTCCACAGGAAGGCATGTTTCTGTGGTGATGATCTCAATCGACCGGGTCAAAAGTGTCTTATCCGACTCTTTGGATATTACCACGGAAAATCCAAGCTGCTCAAAGAAAGTTCTCCAGAAGGGGAATTGCTGGTAGAACACCATCAGAGCCCTGGGGATGCCAATTGTCGGTTTCTTATTATCAACGGTTGGTTCAGTGTATCCCTCCATCAGCATCTCAGTTCTTACCTGGAAAAGATCAGGGATGTTGTTTGCCACTTTTTTCCGTGAGTCGATCTCATATTTTTCACAGCGGCCTCCATAAAAAAGCGATTTCTTTTCACCTTCAATCTTAACACGGCTTATTTCACAGTGGTTGGTGCAACCCTGGCATGTGAACCGTGTGATATCGTAGTGGACATTGCGAACACCAAATCCCCTGAAAGTTGTTTTCTGTCCTTCAGCCATTGACTTCCGGGCGAGAATGGCTGCGCCGATAGCGCCTGTGACATCAAAATGAGGCGGAATAATTATTTTCTTACCCAGCACCTGTTCAAATGCTGCAACGACAGATTTATTATTCGTAACACCCCCCTGGAAAAAGATCTTGTTTCCAACTCTGCGGTCACCAACTACTTTCTGGAGGTAATTATATACAATCGAGTAGGCGAGACCACCGACAAGATTTTCATTCCGGGCCCCTTTCTGCATAAATGAATTGAGGTCCGATTCCATGAAAACGGTGCAGCGGTCGCCAAGCTTTACCGGGCACTCTGAGTTCAGTGCCATGCAACCGAATTCTTCAACAATATTGATATTCAGCTTTTCAGCCTGCTCTTCAAGAAATGATCCTGTCCCTGCAGCGCAAACCTTGTTCATTTCAAAATCGATCACGACCCCGTTTTCAATGCTTATGTATTTGGAATCCTGACCTCCGATCTCGAAGATTGTGTCAACGGTAGGATCATAATCTATTGCAGCGGTAGCCTGGGCAGTTATTTCATTCCGGATAGTATCTGCTCCTATGAAATCGCCGGTTAGATAACGTCCTGATCCCGTGGTGCCGGCACCGATAACCTCCACAAATTCACCTACTTCATCATAGATCTCGGTTATCCCTTTCTGAATTGCCTCAAGAGGCTTTCCTGCCGTCGGCAGGTATCTCCTCGAAATTACATTGTGGTCCTTGTCAATAAGGACAACATTGGTGCTGAGAGACCCGACATCAACGCCAAGATACACCGGAAGCTTTTTGTTTCCGTTGCTCCTGAAATTTACTTTTTTATCATAGACAGCTTCAGATTCCTTTAACCGCGGCAGACTAAAGAAGGATGATGATGTTTCAGCCAGATACTCCTCCAGCTTTTTCAGACCTTTAAAACCATCCATTTTAAGGCCGTTGGCATGAACATACATAACAGCACCTATGGCTCCCATTGACGCATGGTATTTGGGGATGATCAGTTCACCTTCTTTCAGGTCAAGTACTTCCCTGAAAGCCCTGACCATACCGGCATTGGCAGCAACACCTCCGGAAAAGATAACCGGCTTATTGATCGGTTTGCTTCGTGCTACGGTGCTGCGGAAATTTCTTGCCAGGGCAAAACAGAGTCCTGCAACGATATCCTGAAGCGGAGTTGCAATCTGCTGGAGATGAATCATATCGCTCTTGGCAAAGACGCTGCAGCGTCCGGCAATTCTAGGAGGATTAACCGATTTAAGAGCCATCTCCCCGAATTTTTTTTCAATTGGAACGCCAATCCTCCGTGCCTGCTGATCAAGAAATGATCCGGTACCAGCTGCGCAGATACTGTTCATTTCAAAATCCACAAGTTTTGAAGCTCCTCCTGCCAGATCCTTCTCAAGAATTATGAGCTTGGAATCTTCACCGCCGATTTCAATCACGGTCTGTGCATCAGGGAATAATCTGCCGGTTGATGTAGCCTGGGCAATTATTTCATTAACAACCACACCGCCGATAAGCTCCGTTGCCAGCTTGCCGCCAGTGCCTGTTATTGCAATTCCTTTGTAATTTATGGCAGGTAAGTCATTCTGAATTGAAAGGAGCCTGTCATGAAGGGTTTGAAATGGTTTCCCATGAACAAAATCGTAATACTCGAATAGAACGCGGTAATCATCATCCAGCAGAACGGTATTCAGTGATACTGAACCGATATCAAGGCCCAGGAAATACTTTCCCCCATTAAGGACTTTGCTGAGTGAGTTAGTTTCCATAACTTGATGAAAATAAAGCAGTTAACCTAATAAGAAGCCACAAAGATTGCAAGTTATGATATTCCTTGAATAATACTATTATTTCCAGGGAGATTTTATATGGGCATTAACTCATGGTTTACACCCATTCTTCAATGAGTATGTCTCATGAAATACCGGGCATTGGGAGGGTAGGGGTGGGTTAAAAAAGGATTTAAATAGTAATTAAAATTTCAGATTTTCATCATTTGCCATGTTGGTCAGGGCAACAAAGATCATTTTAGCAACATCTTCCATTATTTCGATTGTTACTGCATCAGGGTCATCCCCCGGAAGATGATAATAGATTTTTTTCACAGTTCCGCTGGTAAAAAGGGACATGGTTCTGTATCCCCTGGAGCTGAAGTTATAGGTGTCGCTTCTCGGGCGCCCGTAATAATCCATGGGTTCGGGAGCTGATCCCCTGAATGGGCGATGGATATATTTTGTATTGGCCTCTTCGAAATATGTCAGAAGCTGTTTGTAAGGAGCAGAGGCATTTACGGCGAGACCTGTACCATTCCCTACCATATCAAGGTTGATATATACAATTGTTTTATCTTTTGGCAGAGCCGGCTTTTCAGCATGCAGCCTGCTTCCGTGCAGACCGGTCTCCTCACCGCCTATAAAAAGGAACACAACTGACCTCTTAAATTTTATCCCGGATTGTGCCATCGCTTTGGCAGCACCCATTATGTCAACCACTCCGCTTCCATTATCCAGCGCTCCGTTTACAACTTTGCCTGCTTTACCTACAGCATCCAGATGCCCTCCGATAATTATTGCTTCATCCTTCAGAACAGGATCTGTACCTTCAATGATGCCAACAACATTACATCCTCTGCCCTCAGGATGCCTGGTTGTATTAGCCCTGATTGTCATGGTTTTGCCGGTAGTGAAAGAAGCCGGGGTGACGGATTTTCGTATTTTTTCAATTACTGCCGCATTTGTTGTATTCAGTCCTGAGAAGATGTCAGCCAGTGGCTGAGGTCCAATACCGCATACTATAATAGAAGGATCATAGGAAATATTGGGATTTGCGCTGGCGCCGTCAACGTACAGGAACCCTGCTGCACCATGCCTGACCGCATTTTCAAGCTTAAACTGATGATAACAGTATTTAACCCATTTGGAATATTCGGGATTCCTTGCATCAGTAGGAGGTACATCCCTGTTGACCAGAACGATCTTCCCTTTCACGTCAATTCCTTTATAGTCATCATAGCCGAGTTCAGGAGCAGTCACTCCAAACCCCGCGAATACCACCTCAGCAGTGATCTCGCCGTTTCCTGAGTTCATGCCGGGATAAAACTCATCCGGATAATAATAACTTTTTATTATGGATGAACCGTCAGGCTGGGCGATCTTAAGCGAGAGGCTGCCGATGTCATTAACAACCGTATATGGAGCATCGAACCACTGAAAATAAGTTCCGTCATCGCCGCCCGGCTTGATTCCCCATTCCTTAAGCATTCCTGCTACCCACTCTGCACTGGCGATAAATTCAGGTGTCCCCGACAACCTTCCCTGGAATTCAGGTGAACACAGTTTTTCCATCCAGGTCATCATCTCTTCGCTTGTTATGGTGTGGAATTTTGCAAGCTGCTTTGCTTCAAAATCATCCTGGGCGTTTATAAGGCAGGTTGCTGTAACAAACAGGATCAGAAAAAGTATTTTGATTCTTTTCATTTATTTAATGTCTTTCAGGGTTCCAAATATAGATATTGTATAGACTACTTACTTCTTTCGGGGTCAACTTTATTCACAGGAATCCCGCTTCAGGAGCCCTGGCTTCAAATAATGTCATAAATCTAAAGACCCTGTACCGGGAGAGTTATTGAAAAACAGGCTCCTTCGCCTTCCCTGCTCTCAACACTTATTGTTCCCTTGTTGATCTTGATGAGCTCATGGCAAAGCTTCAGCCCGAGCCCGGTCCCTTTTTCATTTTCTGTGCCAGGAGTGCTTGCCACTTCGGAAGAGGTAAAGAGGTATTTCTGTTTTTCCGGAGATATCCCTATGCCGTTGTCGCATATCTTTAAAAGTATGAGGTTCTCTTCAGTAGCCTTGTCCTTCAGCAGGATGCTGATCCTTCCTCCACGCGGTGTGTACTTGACGGCATTTGATAAGAGGTTTCTTATGATGATGTCCATCAGATCCTTGTCGCAATATGAGATTGAGCTGCCAACCTGCGTAAAATTGACTGCGATCTCCTTTTTGTCCGATGTCTCCTTGAAAATGCTGAGATTTGTAAGAACTATATCTGCAAGGTTGAGCTTTTCAGGTGAATGTTTGATCTTATCCTCCTGTCCTCTTCCCCACACGAGCATATTCTCAATAAGAGAAATAACACGCTGGGCATATTCTATACTCGAGTTGGCAAAAGAATCATATTTATCCTTATACTCTTTCTCTTTAAGAAGATTCAGCATATAAAGAATATTCACCACAGGGCTTCTCAGGTCGTGTGAAATGACTGAGAATATCTTGTTTTTCATCTGAATTGTTTCTGACAGCTTCTTATTCTGCAGGGCTATCCTGGAACTCTGCTTTTCAATCTCATCATTCCTGGTTTTAAGTTCCTGTGTTCTTTCGCTGACAAGAATCTCCAGGTTCCTGTTCATGAATTCAAGGTCATTCTGGAGCTTTTCTTTTTCGTAAAATGCTTTGATCCACCTGTAGAGTATCAACCCGGCCTGGATCATTACAAATACAACAACAACGTATGTCAGCACATAGCCTTGTGAAGTTGCCGATTTGCCAAGGGATACTTTGATATCGTGAATTCCGCCGGTTATAAGCAGGATAAAAGCAAGAAAATATATAATATCAAAAGGATTCTTTTTTACTATTCCCACGAAACTCTGGATGATGCTGTAGATCATGAGAATGATCATCACCGGATAAAGAACCAATGTGACATAGCTGAAAATCTTTACCGGGAGGAACAGCGTAAGTATGGCTGCAATAATGAAGAATGCTGTCAGTATATAAGCCAGTATCCTGAAATACTTATTCGGATATAGTACCTGGGCAAACCAAATCCATCCTATTATCACTGAGTATAATCCGAGATACTCATATTTTACGATCCAGGTCCAGTCCAGATTAAAAAGATTGTTTATAAGGTAGTGAGATGTAAACAAAGGCCTTACTCCCAGGCCGATGGTCGTAAGCGTAAAGAATCCCATAACCTTTTCTTTAGGCGACAGAATGTAAAAAAGCAGGAAGAACAGTGAAAAGCCAAGGAGAAGGCTGATCACAGCCCAGTTTCCTGCCCATCCGTTTGCCAGCCTGTTCTGAACCTCAAAGAAAGGGCCCATCTTCAGGGGCAGCCAGAAACCGCCTCTACGGTGGTGAAAATTTGCAACGTTTATTATGACCGATAGAGTATCTGATCTGGGATCAAGCCTGAAAAAGTTCCTGCTGTAACCCGGTTCTGTGGTTTCTTCTGATGTTCCCGGGATTCCGTTTCCGCCGTAGTATCGGTCATTCACATAAATGTCATATGATGAGTCGAATACCGGGAGGTCAAATCCCAGAGCCTCCCTGTACCCGGGTGGAAGAATGATAAGAAGCCTGTAAGTTGCAAAACCCTGTTTTTCTGTCTTTACCGATTCCTTAGGGTAATCGGTCCAGTACGAGGGCACCTTGCCATAGTAGTCAGGTTCTACATCCCGCGATTTAAAATCATGTGGGTGGAGCATCTTGTTCCAGTAAAACTCCCATTCACCGTTGAGCTTAATTAAAATAAGCTCTTCTTCCTTCATCTTGCTGAGATCCATGATGCCTTTCACAGCTTTGGGCTCCGGTGCAGCAAAACTGCTGCTGATGTAAGTAAAGGACAGGAATAATATCAGGAATAGCCGGATAGTCATTATTTTAGTCCCCTGTTGTTCAGAAGTGCATCTATCCCGGGCTCTTTACCGCGGAATGCAATATACATTTCAAGGGCATCCTTTGTTCCGCCCCGTGCAAGTATTTCCTTCTCAAATTTCGAAGCTACCTCTTTATTGAATATGTCACCAGTCTCCTTGAATGCCTGGAAAGCATCAGCATCGAGCATTTCGCTCCAGTAGTAGCTGTAATACCCCGCTGAATAGCCTCCTCCCCAGATGTGACTGAAATAGGTTGACCTGTACCTTGGTTTTATCTCAGGGATAAGTCCCCATTTTGCCATCGCTTTTTTCTCAAAATCCCTGATATCCAGTCCCGTCGGCTCTGTTAATGAATGGTATTCCATGTCCAGAAGAGCAGCGGCAAGGAATTCGGTTGTGGTAAAACCGATATTGAATTTGCTTGCTTTGTCAAGTTTTTCAACAATCCCGGCAGGGATCACTTCTTCTGTCTGGTAATGTTTTGCATAAACTTTAAGTACTTCAGGTTCAAGTACCCAGTGCTCCATAATCTGTGAGGGGAGCTCTACAAAATCGCGCGGGACACTGCTTCCCGGGTAGGTGATGTTTGAGAGAAGGCTGTGAAGTGCATGTCCGAATTCATGGAATAATGTTGAAGCTTCATCTGCGGTCAGCAGTGACGGTTTATCGGCTGATGGCGGGGTAGAATTTGTGACCATGGTAACAACAGGGGTGATCAATTTGCCGTTGATGTCACGGCGCTGCCCCCTGTATCTTCCGCACCAGGCCCCTCCGCGCTTTGATGGCCTCGGGTAGTTGTCGATCATCAGTACGCCAACATGCTTTCCTTCACGTGTAACCTCGAAGGTGTTTACATCAGGATGGTATTTAGGAATGTCACTTCTTTTTGTGAATTCAAGCCCGTAAAGCCTGTTTGCCACATAGAACATTCCTTCCATGACATTGTCGACCTTGAAATAAGGACGCGTGATCTCATCATCAAGGTCATACTTTTCCTTTTTGATCTTTTCGGAGTAGTACCACCAGTCCCACGGCTCAAGTTGGAATTTACCGCCTTCCCTTTTAATTACCTCCTGCTGGGCGGCAGCTTCAGCTTTTGCTACAGGAAGAGCCGCACTCCATACCTGGCCAAGAAAATCAAATACTCTTTCAGGAGTCTTAGCCATTGTCCTCTCAAGACCAAATTCAGCAAAGCTGTCATATCCCAGAAGCTTCGACCTTTCCATCCTGAGGATGGCGATCCGTGCAATTATAGTCTTGTTGTCATATTCGTTGTCATTGTCTCCTTTCATGAAATACCCGGTGAATAGCTTTTCACGAAGGTCGCGCCTGTCGGAATACTGAAGGAAAGGTGTCATACTCGGAACCTGGAGTGTAAACACCCATTTCCCATCCATGCCGAGAGACTTAGCCATAGCAGCTGCCTGCCCTTTGACATTTTCAGGAAGACCTGAGAGATCTTCTTCCTTATCTATAACAAGCTTAAAACCGTTAGTCTCAGCCAGCAGGTTCTGCCCGAATTTCACCTGCAGGGTTGAAAGCTCTTCATTAATCTTGCGTAACTTGTCTTTGTCCTCAGGGGAAAGCGCGGCTCCGCTTCTTACGAAATCCTTGTAGGTGTCTTCAAGAAGCTTCTTCTCCTCATCGGTTAGGGTGAATTTATCCATGTTCTCAAATACTGTTTTCACTTTCAGAAAAAGGGTGTCGTTCAGGTTTATATCGTCCCTGTGCTTTGACTGAATGGGAGCCAGCTCCCTGCTTATAGCCTGGAGGGAGTCGTTGGTATTTGCCGAGTTGAGCGCCCCGAATACCATGCCGACCCTGTTCAGAAGATCCCCGCTGTAGGCGAGAGGCTTTATTGTATTTTCAAATGAGGGTTCGTCAGTATTGGTAATGATTGCCCTGATCTCCGCTTTCTGTTCCTCAAATCCTTTGAGAAATGCGGGCATGTAGTGCTTCGCCATTATCTGGTCGAAAGGAGGAACTTCAAAGGGAGTATCCCACTTGTTGAAGAAAGGGTTATCGCTTCTTACTTCCTTCTTGCATCCGGTGAATCCTATGATCCCCATAATCAACATAAACAAGATTGTCTTTTTCATGGTTGGTATTTCAGGTTTGATTTGACTGCCGAAATGTACAAAATTGATTTTAATGGGCAAGGCATAAAAAGAAGGAAAGACATCTTTGGGGTGATGTCTTTCCGCGATTAACTTTAAACCTGATCGTAGAATTTGGCCGAACGGCCTATGTAGACTTATTTAATCACTCAAATGACGTGCAATTTGACTGTTTGTTGCATCAAAACACGTTAATGTTGTGTTAATCATTTGTTAAGGTGATGCAACAGGCAGGTTATCAGGTTGTTACTTTACCTTGAAAACCAGTGAATCAACCACATACGAGGCAAATATTCCTAATCCTCCCTCAATATTCGAATAGGCAGGGGAGATCTCTGTGAACGGATCTCCTCCGCTTGAATAGTTGTCAAGAGCATGGTGGTATGTGTAATAATCTTTGTCAGTGTGAAGGATGTAAATTACCAGGCTGGAGGAATCATCCCCGGAAGGATTCATATAATGTAATGTAGACAGGAACATCCTTTCACCGTCCTTTCCTTTATCTGAGAACACCGATGATTCCCAGAATTGAATATTGTAATTGTAAGGGTAATAGGAATACTCAGAGTTATATAGTACCTGGTTACATACAAAAGAGTAGTAGTTAGCTTCTCCCGGATAATCTGTAATAAAGAGATCGAACTTAAATTCCCACCAGCCATTTACTGTCCCGTCTCCGTAATCAATGAATACTCTTGAGGTGTCTATCTCTATATGGACAGGCCTTCTGAACGGTATGGTTGCCGACGCTTTTGCCTGCAATCCCAGATCGCTGTTCACATTCAGGGTGTAGGTCTTCCCTTCCTCAAGGAGCATATCCTTCCGTCTGAATATAAAACCATCCTCAGTTTTCGTCAGGTTTATTTCCCTGGTTCCGTCTGACAAAATAACACTGACATTACCGACTTTTTCAGCCTCCATGGGATCAAGTATCCCGTAAAGCCGTTTGTTTGAAGTTACAGATACAAACGACAGAGTATCTCTTGGTGAAATGAAGGAGTTTACTACCAGTTTCTTTTCAAACTCTGGCAATTTTACATTGTTTACGTCCCTTTCACACGCAGAGATCAGGATTATGATTAGTAAAACCGGTATGATGAGTCTTTTCATTATTGATTTCTAGAACTTGAATGAATAACTGAATGAAGGAATTATCGGGAAGATGCTCACCTGCTTCAGCCTGCCCAGCACCTGGGTTCCCTCGTAATAGTAAAAGAAAGGATTCAGTCTGCAATAAGCATTATAGACGGATATCTCCCAGGTGCGCTCTCCCCATTTCTTCTCCTTGCGGAACTGAATGCCAAGGTCAAGTCTATGATAAGGTTTCATCCTGAAATTGTTCTTCTCCCTGAACTCTTCAGCCTGGAGGCTGTACATCACTCCGTAGTATTCATAGTCAATCTGGTTCGTATTGGCATTTGTTTCAAACCTGTGATAAGGAGCATAGTACTCCGACATCGGAAGAGTGACAGCATTTCCTGTACCATAAACCCATGTCCCTGAAAGAGTTATGTTATCCTTAAGCTTGTATATGGCAACCACTGAAATATCGTGCCGCCTGTCGTACCTCGCAAAGAACTCCCTGCCGAAATTGAGGGAATCGAACTGCATCTTTGTCCAGGAAAGAGTATATCCTATCCATCCTGTTAATCTTCCTTCTTTTTTTTGTACAAGGAATTCTGCCCCGTACGACCAGGAACATCCGGCAGTGACATTATCCTGCCATGTCGGAATGGTAACATCATCCGGCTCCAGGAGTTCTATAAATGAAGCCCCTTCCTTGTAACCAAGGACGTTATTCATTGTTTTGTAGTACCCTTCCACTGAAACTGAAACGTCATGCTTATCAATATCCTTTGCCATACCCAGGGCAACCTGCCTTGACGACTGCGGCTTTATCCTGTCGGTTACAGGCACCCACAGATCGGTCGGAAGGCTTATCCCCGTATTTGAAAGAAGGTGAATATACTGATTCATTGAAGCATATGAAGCCTTCAGGGCAAGATCAGGCTTCATTCTCCAGGCTATTGACAATCGTGGTTCAGGATTATCATATCTCTTTTTATCAGCAAGAAAATAACTGTACCGGAATCCTGCATTGACCTTCAATACTTCTATTGGCTGCCAGGTATCTTCTGCATAAACTCCTGCTTCTATCCCTCTGATGAATTTTATATCTCTTTCATGGATATTCAGGGGAGTATCTTCCTCAACATAAGCATAGGGTTTGAAGAGATGGTAAATTCCTGCGACACCAGCTTTTATCCAGTGTCTGGGATTTGGAATGAAATCAAAATCCGACTTCAGAGTGAAATCGCGGATCCCGGAGAAATATTCGGCATAGTAGTCCTTATTATCGGAGAGCACCTTATACCGGTCGTATATGCCGAATTCATAGTTACTGAACACAGCTGATGTGTTTGCAAAGAGCTTGTTGCTGAAGAGATGGTTCCATCTCAGGGTTGCGGTCGAATTGCCCCAGAGGAAACCTACATCCTCGGTGTAACCGGTTGATTTATACTTCATGTAAAACTTATCCTTCCCGAAATACCCGCTCAGGTAAAGCTTGTTTCTTCTGCCGAAGTCGTAGTTGATCTTAGCATTGAAATCATAAAAATAGTAACCTGTATTCTCCTCATCCAGTATTGTAAGTATCGGTCTGAGTATCAAATCAGCATAAGTTCTTCTGCCTGAAAGCAATATTGAGGATTTATTCTTTTTGATAGGGCCTTCGACTGTAAGGTTTGAAGAGATAAGTCCTATTCCGCCTTCACCATGCCATTCCTCTTTGTTGCCCTCTTTCATATTCATTTCCAGGACAGAGGAGAGCCTTCCGCCGTACCTGGCCGGGAAACCTCCTTTTGTAAGCTCCACGCTTTTCAGTGCGCTTCCGTTGAACAGCGAGAAGAACCCGAAAAGATGACTTGCATTATATACGATGGCATCATCAAGGATGATCAGGTTCTGGTCTGGCCCGCCGCCACGCACATAAAGACCGCTGCTCCCCTCTGATCCTTTCTGTATCCCCGGCATCAGCTGTATCACTTTAAGAACATCCTTTTCACCAAGCAGGGTTGGTACGTTTTTGATCTGCTGAACAGGCAGTTTAATAGTGCTCATCCTTGCTGATTCGCTCAGGCGTTCCTTTTTATCTGCGGTTATGGTTACCTCGTTAAGTACCACTCCCGGGGACAGTTCAATATTCAGTTCGTTGTTCTCCCTGAAGGGTATCCTGTATCTGCGGCCCGTGAATCCGACATATGATACAGCGACAGTGATGGAATCTTCCGCAGGAAGTGTCAGTGAAAAAAATCCGAAATTATTTGTAACGGTCCCGGTTCTGCTTTCCGGCTGGTAGATATTGACTCCAATCAGCGATTCACCGCTGCCGGCCTCCCTGACAAAGCCGCTGACAGTGCAACGGACAGAAGTCTGTGCATATGCCTGGACACAAAATGATATTATAACTGCAGACAGTAAAGAGACCCTCATGATTTCTCCCCGGAATACTATTTTAAATATAACGATAGAAATTTTAAAAATGTATAACTTGCACTCTGAATATTTATGATAGCAAAGCTTAAATACCGTTTTAACTGGCAGCGCCTCGGACGGCGCCTGTATAGCTGCCTTATGTTCTATTCCGGCTAATCAGGGAGATGATCGTGCAATCGTGCGATCATGCAATCGTGCAATCTGTTTATTTTCTAAGTTTACAATTCTCTTCCTATGAAAGGTCTTATTTTCAGCGTCAAGCGTTATGCGATCCATGACGGCCCCGGTATAAGAGTGACATTCTTCATGAAAGGATGCCCGCTCTCATGCTGGTGGTGCCATAACCCTGAAGGCATTTCTCCTGATTTTGAAACTGTTGACCAGATTGAAAAAGTGGGAGAGAAGGAATTTGTAAAAACCGAAGTAGCAGGCAGATGTTACTATGTAAATGATGTTCTCGAGATACTTGAAAAAGAGAAGATTTTTTTCGATGAATCAAAAGGGGGTGTAACCTTTTCAGGCGGTGAACCATTGATGCAGGCTGATTTCCTTCTTGAGT
>JBFYPG010000151.1:0-4027 GCA_041303415.1 Bacteroidales bacterium | reverse complement strand
CCTGTGCTTTCGCGGTAGATATATTTAAAGCCAAGCTTATCGTAGGTTTCACGCATCGATATCACGCCGTTATACAGGAAGTCATCCTTTCCGCAGGCTATCCAGTAAAGCTTCTGGCCGCTGTTCTTCAGAACTTCCAGTTTTGCATTTCTTTCGGCTTCGATCTTTGCAGCATCCTGGTTCTGGGGACCCATTGTCATGAGTCCCATGCTGAACACACCTATATAACCGAACATACCCGGATTATTGTTGGTAATTGTCTGAGTATGCATACCCCCCATTGATAATCCTGCTATTGCGAGGTTATCCCTGCCGGTAAGCGTACGATAGTTCTTTTCTATGAACGGAACAACATCCTTAACAAGATGCTCTTCAAATTTACCGGCAAGCCTCATATATGCAGCCATGCCTTCTTCTCCCTGTGCTGCCGGGAGTGGTGGAACATCATTTTGAGCTCCGGCCTGATTGGCGTTGCCGTTTGTCATCACCACGATCATCGGTTTTGCTTTGCCCTGGGCGATCAGATTATCCATTATCTGGGCTGCACGGCCCATGTTTGTCCAGGCATCCTCGTCGCCGCCTGCTCCGTGGAGAAGGTAGAAAACGGGGTATTTCTGTGTCCCGTTTTCATAACCTGCCGGCGTATAGACATATACCCTGCGATCAAAACCAAGGACAGAAGAATTGTACCATATTTTTGTAATTGTCCCGTGAGGAACTCCATTCTTCTGGAAATAAAGGTCTGATTCAGGGCCGGGTACAATGAAAAAGTTCTGGTAACGTGTACCGTCGCGGCTTACCTGGGAATTGTTACCATCAATAGTTCCAACACCGTCAACTGTAAAGGTATATCCATAAAGCTCAGGAGCCAGGGGTCCTACAGTAAGTACAAAAAGACCTGTATCGTTTTTAACCAGTTCCTGGCCGGCTCCGAATCCAGCCTGCCATTCGCCTGAAACAGTAATTTTCTGTGCATCCTTAGCATATACCCTGAATGTTACCTTGTTATCCGGAAGTATCTCGGGTGAGATTATTCTTGGCGGCATCCTGAATGCCGGACGGGCTGCCGGTGCAGCAGCAGGACGGGTCTGCTGGGCAGAAGCAGTTCCTGCAATGAGTGAAAAGATTGTAATAAATGTTACAAATAACGAATTGACTGTTTTTTTCATGTTATCAAGTTTAGTAGTTCTTATTATATTTTCTTTAAATCATTTACTTCATTCCCATATTAAAATACCTCCTTCCCAACCTTCCCCCAAAGGGGCAGGAGTAAAAGCCTTTCCCCCCTGGGGGAAACGGGAAAGGGGGTTATTATTGTTAGAGTACTTTTTATCAAGTTACCGGAATTACCTTTCTTGCCTCCCTGTCGGGATCGTTCTTAAGCTCGCTGACATCATCAAGGACCATAACTTCGCCGTTTTGGGTTGAGTATTTAATCCATTCGGGAAGCCCGCCTCCGTTTGGATTTCCTGTTTTCATGAATTGAAGAAGCGTTGATGCCATCTTTTCCGAAAGTTTTCTGGGTCTTGCTCCTCCCCCGGTATGAGTCAGCATCAGATCAGTGTTGTAATACCAGAAGCATATGTCAACACAATGGAATGCACGCATGCGGTTGTCAAACAGCGGAGGCTGCCAGCAGAACCAGGCCACGTAAACCGGGGCCGGTTGTTTTGCCTTGGCGTCGGCAAGCGCCACTACTCCTGACCTGTTAGCTGTTACCAGCGTCCAGATCTCTATTGGCCTCAGATCCGGGAAAGCCTTTGCATAAGCGTCAACAACCTCACCGGCCTTATCGCCGAAACCTGCTCCGAACCCGGCACGTTCCTTAACCCTTGTCTTCACTTCATCCAGAGTAATGTTTTCAAGAGAAGCATCAGTGCGGCTTGGAGCCATCTCGTTCATGGTTGAACATATGATCATAGGTACATCTGATGCTGAAGGAGCGGCTTCAGGGTAATAAGGATGCTGGGGAATAAAGGCTCCGTCGGCGCAGGGGCTGAATCCCATTCTCATTCCGCCTCCTACAGGACCGATTTCCGCTAACATTTTTGCGGAAGCCCTGTTAGCAAGTGCGTAATATTCCTGCCACGGCATTTCCTGAAGTTTGCTGATATCTTTCAGCTTAAGCCCTGCCTCCTTAAGAATATATGCTCCAAGCTTTTCAGAATACTCTTTATCACCGGTCTTTACCCCAGCTCCGCTCAGAACCACTGCCTTGTGTATCAGTCCTTTTGCTGAAGGCATTGCAGTAACGGTAGTAACTTTTGCTCCGCCACCCGACTGCCCCATTATTGTAACATTGCCCGGGTCGCCCCCAAAATTCGTAATATTATCTCTTACCCACTCAAGGGAAGCTACCAGGTCGAGCATTCCCACATTGCCGGATGCAGCAAATTGTTCACCTCCAACTCCGGCAAAGTTTGAGAATCCCATTGGTCCCAGCCTGTGGTTCACGGAAACGAATACAATATCTCCGAATCTTGCAAGGTTCTCACCATTATACCCATCCTGCTCAATCCCGTTGCCGTTTGTAAATCCCCCGCCGTGGAACCATACCATCACAGGCCTTTTGCTGCCGTCATTAATGGCAGGAGTGAAAACATTGAGGCGCAGGCAATCCTCGCTTACATCGTCGTAGTTCCAGTGGTCGGCAAAAGAGGAATATACATTTGCATATCTTCTTTCCATATTCTGGGGAGCTGAATTCCCCCACCACACTGCAGGGAATATTCCTTCCCAGGGTTTTGGCTTCTGCGGGGGCATGAAACGGTTTGATCCCGAAGTATCAGCGCCGTACGGTATCCCCAGAAAATAATTAATGCCTCTGAGCTGATAGCCTTTTACTTTCCCATACTGTGTATCAGCAACTGCAATATCGTCGCCAATTAAGAGGACCTGGCCGTCATCTTCTTCCTTTTTAGCTGCTGCGGGTGCACATGAAGCAGTGGATATTCCTACTGCAGTCATCGTCAGTCCGGCTGCACCGGTACCGACTGTCCTGATGAAATTACGTCTGTTTGATTTCATTGATTTAGTTTAATGTTTTGAATTTCTTTAATCTTCATATACCCCCTTACCCGACCTCCCCCCAGGGGGGGAGGAACCCTCGCGGCAAGCTGGCTCCTTCGCTAAACCAGCCCACCGGGCTGGTTCTTTACGCTCGGCCCTCCCCTGGGGAAAACGGAAAAGGGGTTTTTTATCATTTAATATTTATATTCTCATTTTACCTCAATAAATCCTGTCGCCTTCATTGCTGCGGCAGCATCAGCCGGCAGTTTCCAGTTGTTGTCGAAAACACCCTGGCTGATAATGTTATCTGAGGTCTCCTTAAACAGTACAAAATCCTGGAACTTATTGATTGCCTGCACTTTTGATCCCATGAAAGCCATTCCTCCCCGGGCCTCCTGTTTTGCCGGTGTCCACCAGGGCAATCCTGAATTTACAAGCACGTAATGGTCGTTGAGCGGGAAGATGTAAACCAGTCCGTAATCCTTTGTATCGGGTTTCATATGGACCGGCAGCTTATCAGCGAATTTGTCGATTATTGCGTTAGTCTCCTTTGTACCAAAAAGTACCAGGTTTGAATGTTCATAATCGCTCTGGCGCACCTCCTTATCGGAGATCACGCGGGGGAATACCATTATTCTTCCTCCCATGCCGCTCCAGTCGGCCACGCTGTTTGCCACTGCAATTCTATCTGCGAGAACTTCACGGGAGGGATTGTCCCTGGTGCCGTAAACATAAACATGGTTACTGCTGACAGCAGCTGAAAGAGGCCCTTCACAACCCTGCATCTTTGAGGTCAGACCCGGAGTGAATTTCTTATTAACCCAGGCTCCTCCCGATTTCATAAATGAAACTCCGTCGGAAGATTTAAATGAAAATGATTTGCCATCAAGCTTTACTGTTGCTTTCTGAGCAGCGTTAAACATCGGGTGTCCTGCAAGGTTCATAGTAAAGGCATCCAGGTTACTGGTTGTGATCTCAATCGTATTCGCTGCAGTGAATTTTGCGTCAATTTTTGCCA
>JBFYPG010000150.1:0-52062 GCA_041303415.1 Bacteroidales bacterium | reverse complement strand
ATTGTTTCTATCACCTGGAAGGCCTGCATCTGGTAGAGCATCTCGTTACCCGCGCGGCGGGCAGGATCTCCGGTGCAGGTCTCTTCCTTTCCGAGGACTGCATAATTCACTCCCAGGTGGTGGAGTATTTTCGCAAATGACCTGACTACCTTCTTATACCTGTCGTCAAAAGCGCCTGCACAGCCCACCCAGAACAGGTATTCAGGCTTCTTTCCCTTATTGTACAGATCGGCGATAACAGGCACTGCAGGAACAAGGTCCTTTGCCCAGAGCATCCTGTCTTCCGATGAATACTGCCACGGCGCGCCGTTGTTCTCTATATTGGTGAACATCGCTTTCAGCCCTCCGGGGGCCGAAGCCTCCTCAAGGACAAGATACCTTCTCATATCAACTATGAGCGAAGGCTGGCTGATGTTCACGGGACACTCCATTGCACAGGCGTTGCATGTCGTGCATGCCCAAAGCTCTTCTTCCGAAATAAAATCCCTTAGCAGGGACCTGTTATCGTTGAAATCCCTTCCGTTGCGGACCATCAGCGGTCCCTTCTCCTTCATCCTTGCCCTGAGATCCATCATTATCTTCCTCGGCGAAAGTTTTTTGCCCGTTATGCTTGCAGGGCATACTGATGTGCATCTTCCGCATTCAGTGCAGGAAAGAGAGTCAAAATAGTTTTTCCAGGATGCATCTTCAGCATCCCTGATCCCGAACCGCTCAGCTGCAGCTTCAGCCGGAGGCACTGCTGAAGGGTCGAGCATCAGCTTTACTTCCCTCGTGATATTATCCATGTTTGCCAGCTTTCCCAGCGGACCGAGCCGGGAAAGAAAGACATTAGGTATTGACATGAAGACATGGAAGTGCTTTGAATATGGAAGGTAGTTTGCGAAGAAGAATATCAGGAGGATATGGACCCACCATGAGACCTCGTACATTATTTTAAGGCTGTCGGCGGAAAGCGGAATAAGACCCAGAAGCAGCCCTGCCACCGGGTAAACCCCTTCAACAGCTTCTCCGGTAATCAACTGGTATCCAACGTATCCCATGTTCATTGTCATGAGGGATATCATCAGCAGGAATATCAGGGAAAGGGCGGCTGCCGCATCGAGATGTGACCTTTTCTTCATTTCAATTCCTTCGAACCGCTTTATGTGGAAGAAGAGCCGGCGCGACAGGAAGATTATTATTGATACTGCCACCAGCAATGCAAAAATATCGCCTGAGGCCATAATAATATGGTGGACAACACCCAGGAATCTGAGTGATTTCTCAGTCCCCGAAAGGCCATCGATCACCATTTCGATGCTTCCGAAAATGATAACGCAGAAACCCCAGAAAACAAGAGCATGAAAAAATCCTATTACCGGCCTGCGGAAGATCTTGGTCTGGCCGAAAGCTACCTTCATCATTATTTCGAACCTTTTTCTGAGATCCTTAACCGGGAATGCAGGTCTGGTAAACCTGAAGAATGTAATCAACCTTCTAATTGTATATAAGAAAACTCCTAAGGTCAGTAACAGAGATATTGCAAATAAAATCTGTTTAGTCATAAAGATAATTTAATCAGGTCTTTTTTATTGCCGCAAAGGCGCTAAGACGCAAAGGATTATTTTGTATTGACATATCTGCGTATACCATCTTTAATCAATGAAACATTAAAATTAATAAGATAGCCAAGCTGTTTCCCGGTAAGAGCAAGATGACTTATAATTTGGGCTTCCCAAACAGGGTTAACGATATCGACAGCCTTCAATTCAATAATTACACTGTTTTCGACGAGAATATCAAGTCGTAATCCTTCCTCGAAAATAATCCCATCATATACAATAGGTATATCTAACTGTCTTTCAACACTTAATCCAGCTTTTCTTAATTCATGACATAAACAGACCTCATATACTTTTTCAAGTAAGCCGGGACCAAGAGCTTTATGAATAATAAAAGCAGCATTCACTATATGCTTACCGATTTCTTCATCTCTTTCTGATATAATTTTAACCATTGTTATTACTTCTTAGCGCCTTAGCGCCTTTGTGGCATTTATTTCTTTTTTTCTTTTACAGCATCAACAAGCTTTGGAAGGATTTTCATTGCATCGCCGATGATACCATACTGTGCAGCCTCAAATATCGGAGCATCCTTGTCGTTATTGATCGCAACAATATACTTTGATCCGCTGACTCCTGCAAGGTGCTGGGTAGCTCCCGAAATACCTACTGCTATATAAAGATTTGGCGCAATTATCTTTCCTGTCTGCCCGGTATGCTCTTCATGAGGCCTCCAGCCTTCATCTGAAACGGGACGCGAGCAGGCCGTTGCTCCACCGAGCGCTTCTGCCAGCTCAACCAGCGGGGCCCAGTTATCTGGCGATTTCATTCCTCTTCCGCCTGAAACTACAATCTCAGCATCGGTAAGCAGCATCTTTCCGGTCTGTTTCTGAACATCTAAAACCTTCGTCTTTAAAACTGAACCTTCAATGTTTACCATCACTCTCTCAATCGATGAATTATCAGAAGTTTCAACCAGGTCAAATGAGTTCTGTGTCAGGGTGAGGATCTTGATGTCCGTTTTTATGACCAGGTGCGCAAAGGCATTTCCCGACCATGTTCTCTTATAGACAGTGAAAGGATCTTTACTGACAGGAAGCCTGCTGACACCCGATCCCACGCCTGCCTTCAGCCTGACAGACAATCCCGGCGCTAAAGCTTTGCCGGTGTTGTTGTTTGACAGAATGATAACTGAAGCGCTTTCTTTCTTTGCAATATCGGAGATAACAGACACATAAGCCTGATTATCCATTACTGAAAGCAATTCGCTTTCAATATTTATTATCTTTTGTGCTCCGTATTTCCCAAGCTTTTTCAGCTCAGCATCTTCAACCTTACCGATTGAGAGAGTCGTAACGGACGTGTTTATCATTTTAGCCATTGCCGAAGCATAGGATACCAGTTCAAACGACAGCTTCTTGAATTTTCCGTCCCAATTTTCAGTAAATACTAAAACTGACATGTTTGTTCAGATTTATGTTATTAACGATCATATGATTTTTGCCTCGTTCTGAAGCATTTCGATAAGCTGTCCCGGATTTTCGGGATCGACAAATTTGCAGGCTGATCTCGGAGCTGGTTTTTCAAAAGCCCTTATTTCTGTAAGTGACTCAGCTGCAATAGGTTCATAGACCTTCAGGGGTTTTGTCCTGGCCATCATTATCCCTCTCATTGCGGCAATGCGGGGTTCTTTGGCGATACCTTTCTGGACTACTGCCACGAAAGGTGCGGGAATTGATACAGTCTCCTTCCCGCCGTCAATTTCACGGATAACAACAGGCTGGCCGTTTTCGATCCTGATGCCTGAAACAGCCGAAACCGAAGGCAGGCCAAGGAACTCGGAAATCATCCCGCCTACAAGGGAGCCGTTATAATCGCTCGACTCAATTCCGCACATGATAATATCGAACTGCTCTTTTCTTATTACCTCTGCAAGCTGGGCTGCAGTAAAATAAGCGTCGGACGATCCGGCATTCACCCTTATGGCATCGTCGGCACCTATCGCAAGAGCCTTTCTTATTGTCGGCTCTGATGTGACTGGCCCGACATGAGCCACAGTTACCGATTTTATTACGCCTGAAGGGTCGTCCTTGAGCTCAAGAGCTCTCGTAAGGGAAAGCTCATCCCACGGATTAATCACCCATTGAACGCCGGCGGTGTCAACAGAGGTATTGCTTTCGTTGAACCTGATCTTTGTTGTTGTGTCAGGCACGTTGCTTATACATACAAGAATTTTCATTCTCCCGGTTTATAAAATTTATCTCCGTTCAGAGGCGGCAAATATAATAATTTATGACTCAGTTTCAAATCACCCGGAAACCATTTTTTACACATGTTCGAAGCCATCTTTAAATCTATCTGCTTATGATACTGATTTTTACATTAAACACTCAGTTTCATAATTCAATCCGTTCGAAATATTGCATTTAATGTGTTAATCCTCATTCCGGGTTTTTGCTTAAATTCGCGGCGCCGGATAAATCCCGGAATAAAAAATTGAGCAGAAGCCTAAAGAATTATATTGCTGTTGTATTGTCAATGATCTTCTGGTCATTCTCCTTTATCTGGTTCAAAATTGCCAATGAAACCTACCAGCCGCTTACAATAGTATTTATCCGTCTTGTCATTGCTGTGATCCTGGTTTCATTTTATCTGTGGCTCACAAAGGGATTCATGAAAATTAAAAAGGAGGACAGGAAATTGTTTCTGCTTCTTGCAGTGATGGAGCCGTTCCTCTATTTCCTGGGTGAAAGTTACGGGCTTACCTATGTCTCAGCCACAGTTGGTTCCGTGATCATTTCCACGATTCCTGTGATCGCCACCGTGGGGGCATGGTTAATCTTCAGGGAGAGACTGAAGGCCATCAACTATGCCGGAATAATACTCTCATTTATCGGCGTGGTGATTTTTCTGATCAACAAGGATGGATCCCTTTCCTTTAATATGAGAGGACTGGCACTCCTTTTCCTGGCGGTTTTTTCTGCCGTTGGTTATAACCTGACCCTCAGCAGGCTGGTCGGAACATACAGCCCGGTTTTTATTGTGCTGGTGCAGAATATTATAGGGACTGTTCTCTTTCTCCCGGTTTTTCTGATCACCGGTCTCGGAAATTTTTTAAATACACCTTTTATATTTAAAAGTTTCCTGCCGGTTCTTGAGCTGTCGGTTTTTGCATCATGCGGAGCATTTATCCTTTTTGCTTATTCTGTGAGGTATATGGGGATCACAAAGGCAAATGTATTCACCAATTTCATCCCTGTTTTCACTGCACTCTTTGCATTTGTCCTGCTGGGCGACAAACTGTCGGTTCAGAATATTACCGGGATGCTCGTTGTTATTGCCGGAATTTTCATGTCACAGATAAACGGCAGGTCGAAGAAGACCGATGAAGGGCTTATTCTTGCCGGAAAAACAGCCTGAGCAGGATCCTCCTTATATCACTTCCTTAATACTAATTCAGCAGGCTGGCCGTTTAACTAAAATCCTGTTATATTTGAGTGCGATCGCAGAAATGGCAAAAAGAATCATTAATGTTATACTGGCAGTTTTGCTTGCTGCTTCACTGAATGCCCAGACAGGAGGCGACAATGTCTATGAATTTCTCAATCTGACCCATTCGGGACTAGTGGCATCAACAGGAGGCTCAAATGTATCGCTGAATGCTGATAATCTCAACCTTTCCTACCATAATCCCGCCCTGCTGAATTCGGTAATGGACAGGAATATCGCACTCAGCTATGTCAACTATTTTGCCGGCGTGAATTACGGCCTTGCATTGTATTCGCAATCCTTTGAAACCATTGGTAGTTTCGGAGCAGGTCTGACCTACCTGAATTACGGATCCTTTACCGAAGCTGATCCTTCAGGAGTGATCATCGGCACTTTCTCTGCTTCAGAATATGCCCTGCCGATAATATACTCAAGGGAAATAGATACTCTTTTCAGAGTGGGAATCACTTTCAAACCAATACTGTCACATCTTGAGAGATACACCTCATTCGGATTTGCCTTTGACCTCGGTGCAGCCTATCATAACCGGTCCGGGCTCTTTTCGGCCGGACTTGTGATCAGGAATATAGGCCTGCAGGTTACAAAATATGCAGGTGAAGATCGTCAGAAGCTGCCGTTCGAGATACAGGCAGGAGTGACGCAGAAGCTTGCACATGCGCCATTTCGTTTTTCATTTACCCTGAGGCATCTCGAGAAATTCGATCTTACATACCAGTATAACCGGAATGACACGACCTACGTTAAGACCAGTTTCCTTCAATCTTCCGAATTCCTTGAAAACATGATGAGACATGTTGTTGTCGGGATTGAAATCATTCCGCATAAAAACTTTTATTTCAGCACGGGATTCAATTATCAGAGGCGCAGGGAGTTGCAGGTGCAATCAAAGATATCAAGTGTTGGATTTTCATGGGGATTCGGAATCAACACTTCAATGCTGAACATAGAGCTGGGTAGGGCAACATATCACCTGGCAGGA
Organism: Bacteroidales bacterium; assembly: GCA_041303415.1. Taxonomy (GTDB): domain Bacteria; phylum Bacteroidota; class Bacteroidia; order Bacteroidales; family VadinHA17; genus LD21. The sequence goes on along the minus strand of JBFYPG010000150.1, from coordinate 46,032 downwards.
TCATCCACCCATCTCTCCCTGATCCTCAAAACCAGCAGTATTTATAACCGGTTCCGGAACTGACGGTTTGGTTTTTTCGGCAAAAGTCAGTAACTTTATAGTTTATCCCCCACCCCCTAACCCCCCTGCCCCTCCCGCCTGAGGCGGGACAGGCTCTAAAGGGGGGTTAAAACCCTTAAAAAACGATGGGTTTATAGCCCCCCTTTAGGGAGGTTGGGGGGTGGACGCTGGAAGCAGGGGGTTGGACGCTGGAAGCACGGGGGTTGGGGGGTCGGAACATATATGAAAAAAAAACTCATAATAGCTATTGACGGTTATTCTTCCTGCGGGAAAAGCACCTTTGCCAGGGCAATAGCTAAGGAGCTTAATTACATTTACATCGACAGCGGTGCAATGTACAGGGCCGTGACGCTTTACTCCCTGAGAAGAAAGTTGGTCGGAACCGGTGTTATACACGAACAGTCCATAATAGGTGAACTGAAGGATATTCATATCGAATTTGTATATAACCCTGATATATCTGAATATGAGACGTTTCTGAACTCTGAGAATGTTGAGCGGGAGATCCGGGGCATTGAAGTTTCAGCTCATGTCAGCAGGGTAAGCCAGATCCCTGAGGTTCGTTACCGGATGGTGGAGCTGCAGAGGCAGATAGGGGTGTTTAAGGGAATTGTGATGGATGGAAGGGATATCGGAACCGTGGTATTTCCCGATGCCGATCTGAAGATATTCATGACAGCATCTGTTGATATCAGAGCACAGAGAAGATATGATGAGCTTAAAACCAAAGGGCTTAACATAGATCTTGAAGAGATCCGCAAGAACATAATAGCCAGGGACATAACCGATGAAAACAGGGATATCAGCCCTCTCAGGAGAGCTGATGACGCCGTTATCCTCGACAACAGCAGGATGAGTGTCGGCGAGCAGATGGACTGGGTCATGCGGATCATTGATGATAAAACAGATGGAAGCAGAAATTGATAAACGATCCGGATTCTGTTTCGGCGTGCAGAATGCTGTTGAGGTGGCAGAGAAAGCCCTCTTTCTGGGCGAAAAGGTCTTTTCACTGGGACCCATAGTCCATAATGATAAGGAGGTGGAACGGCTCACGGCTCTGGGGCTGACCTCGATTGACCATGAGCAATTCAAAAAACTCAAAAACTGTAAAGTACTTATAAGAGCTCACGGAGAACCTCCTGGAACTTACTTTACAGCAGAAAAAAACAACATCACCATCATTGAAGCAACCTGCCCGATTGTCAAAAAACTGCAGTTAAGAATAAAAGAAACCTGGCTGAAATCAAAAGCCAGCGGCGGCCAGGTTGTGATCTTCGGCAAACCGGGACATGCTGAAGTAATAGGATTAATAGGCCAGACTGAAAATCAGGGTATACTTGTTACAGAGCCTGATGACATAAAGAAAATAGATTTTAAAAGGCCGGTAAATCTATATTCACAGACCACTATGCATGCAGATGATTATTCCAGGTTTGCAGACCTGGTCCGCTCAGAGATGCTGAAAAAGGGTGTTCTTGATCCCGATCAGCACCTTCATGTACACAATACTATTTGCGGACAGGTTTCCAACAGGGAGCCTAACCTGAAAGCTTTTGCTAGGAAGCATGATATAATTATTTTTGTCAGCGGGAGGGAAAGCTCAAACGGAAAAATGCTATATTCCGTCTGTAAAGGCATTAATCCGGATACTTACTTTGTATCATCGCCCCAAGAAATTGACAGATCGTGGTTTGCGGGAAAACGATCTGCCGGCGTATGCGGAGCAACTTCAACACCAAAATGGCTTATCGAAGAGATTTACGATTTAATCCTGAAAATATGAGCTCATCAAAAGTCTGGTTTACAAACCTCAGGACAAAGCCTTCGCAGAATCTTTTGAAGAAGCTTGAGAATCTTGTAATCAGAGCTGGTATTGAAAAGATTGATTTCAAGAGGAAGATAACTGCAATTAAGATACATTTCGGCGAACCTGGCAACCTGGCATACCTGAGGCCAAACTATGCTGCACATATAGTGAAGATGCTCAAAAAACGTGAGGCAATTCCTTTCCTGACAGACTGCAATACTCTTTATTACGGAAGACGTTCAAATGCACCCTCACATATTGAAGCTGCTTTTGAAAACGGTTACAATCCCCTGGCAACAGATTGCCCTGTAATTATCGCTGACGGTATAAGGGGAACTGAATTTCGTGAGATAGAACTCGGGCTGGAGTTCTCCAAAACGGCGAAGATCGGATCAGCAATTGCCGATGCCGATGTAATAATAAGCATGAATCACTTTAAGGGCCATGAGCTCACAGGATTTGGAGGAGCACTGAAGAACCTCGGCATGGGGTGTGCTTCAGTCGGAGGAAAACTATTCCTTCATTCAGGCTCTTCACCAAAGATCCATGAGGAAAATTGCACAGGATGCATGATATGCGAAAAATATTGTGCGCATGATGCAATAAAGGTCGGCCCCGATAAAATAGCGAGGATCAATTATAAAAAATGTGTCGGATGCGGGCAGTGTGTTGCAGTATGCCAGTTCAACGCCGCAAGGGTAGTCTGGAAAAATGCTTCGGATATTGCCTGCAAAAGAATTTCAGAATATGCATTGGCCGCAGTTAAGGACAAGCCGTCTTTTCACATTAATTTTATAATGGATGTCTCTCCGAACTGTGACTGCTGGGATGCCAATGATTACCCTATCGTCCCGGATATAGGGATTGCGGCTTCATTCGATCCTGTTGCCCTTGACCAGGCAAGCGCCGACCTTGTCAAAGATGCACCGGCACTTGCCGGCAGCAAGATACGCACAGACCACCGCCACAGTGACCACAAAGGCAAGGATAAATTCAAGCTCACACATCCTGACACTTTCTGGCAAGCAGGTATTGAACATGCCGAAAAAATAGGCCTTGGAAATATTGCCTATGAATTAATAAAAGTATGAATCCAAAGGTTAAAACGGCCAGGCTGTCAATCATTTCGAACACTCTTTTAATAATAATGAAAGTGGTCGTGGGCATATTAACCGGCTCGGTCAGTATCATTTCCGAAGCGATCCATTCATCGATGGACCTTGTTGCCGCACTTATTGCATTTTTTTCTGTAAAAGTATCGGATAATCCACCCGATTCTAAACATCCTTACGGCCACGGTAAGGTTGAGAATATCTCAGGAGTTATTGAGGCGGTTCTGATCCTTGTGGCAGCTGCACTTATCATAATTGAGGCAGTTAAAAAGCTTCTGGGTGAAGAAATTATACTGGAGAAACTATGGATAGGATCAATTGTAATGGGCATTTCAGCAGTTGTTAATATTATAGTTTCCAGAAGATTATATAAAGTTGCCCGGGAAACAAAGTCAATCGCTCTTGAAGCTGATGCACTTCATCTGAAAACAGATGTTTATACTTCTGCAGGAGTAGCCCTGGGTCTCTTGCTGATACTTATTACAGATATCAGATGGCTCGACCCGGCCGTTGCTATCCTGGTTGCCCTTTTTATCATCAGGGAATCGTTTGAGCTTCTCCGGAGAGCCTTCTGGCCTCTTCTCGACTCCTCATGGGGAGAAGATGAGATCGCTGAGCTTGAGACAAAGCTAAACCAGATGGGAGTCAACTATCACGAACTACGAACGCGCAAGGCAGGCAATTACAGGTTCATTGACATTCATGTTGAAGTGCCCGGCACCGAATCGGTTGGGAATGCTCATAAGTACTGCGACATGATCGAGGATGAGCTTACTGCTGCCTTTGAGAACCTGAATGTAACAATACATGTGGAACCCAGGTAAATAAAAAAACCGCTGCCGTCTCGAAACTAACGGGACTTCAGCGGGAGGTGCCAGGGTTAATTAAATCCCTGGTCTATCTGCACTAACCTAAAAAATATACCTGATTGAAATGGCGCCACCATCTGCCCAGAATCCCGAATATCCTGACAGGTTATAGGATGGTTTCCAGTCGATTCCCAGGTTTATAGGAACCTCCATGAAGCTATACTCCAGACCCAGTATCCCGTCTATTCCGATAACAGTATAGCTTTTATCTGGATCTCCCCATGGTGCATAATCTCCGTTCCAGAAACCAACATGTCCTCCAAATCCTATATACCAATTCAATCTTTCTGCATTGAAAGCCTGGTTATGGAGTTCATAGAGCCCGGTAATCTCAAAGCCTCTCCACCTGGTTGCAAGCAGAAACTCAAGTGCCGACTTCTGGCTGATAAACTGTTTTACAGTAAGCCCCTGATTAAATCCTGCCCGCAGTCCGATCCCTGTGTTGTAATCCTGTGCATTGATGATCGAAGCCAGACAAAACATAATTAAACATGTCATTAAGATTTTTTTCATCGTATTATTATTTAGTATTGATAAACTTTTTTTTTGAGAAATGATTTGTAGTCATTACAACAATTCCAGTATCAGGCATTGCTGCAAATTGCTATTTATTTTTTAGGAGATGCCAAAAAGAGAATCCCTCCGACCGCCATTACTGCAATACCAATCAATGGTGACCAGTTAAGGTGGTGTCGTTTGTTTGCCATAATGTTAATATCACCAATTTTTGCTACTCTCTCCTTTGTGAAGAAAGTGACAGCAGTAAAAATGGTCAATATTAAACCAAGTATTGCGATGCCTATTCCAATTTTTTTCATAATGAGTCTTTTAAGTCAGCCTGTTCAAATGAAAGAATGAAAAAAGCCGGTTGCCACACTGAATGTGGCAAGGCTTAATTCTGCTGTGTTTATTATGGTTTTGTAACAATATTTGCATCAAGAACAACTGCAGTCTGTGCCAGTGCTCTTCCATTAATGGTGGCACCTGTCTGAAATGTAATCCCTGTCATCGACAATATAATTCCTTCGAAGTGAGAGGTTGTTCCAAATGTTGCTTGGCCTGCCACCTGCCAGAAAATGTTCTTTGCCAGTGCGCCTCCGCTAAGGGTAATCTGAACAGCTGTACTCATTGTAAGGTCCCCTGCAATCTGGAAGATCCAAACATCAGTCGCCCCACCTGAAATAGTAACACCGGATGGCATTGTAACTGATGAGGTCCATTTATAGAGTCCCGGGACAAGAGTTTTTCCGCCAATATTTCCTGTACCCAATTCCAAAAAATCAGGAAAAGGGCGGCCGGCTGCATCAGTGTAAGCTGTAAGCATATTGTTGACGGCCGTGGTAAGGTTAATCGGAGTCGGATCCGCCATATCGGCGGCAAATATTTTCCCTGTAACCTGCGCGGAAGTTGCATACCCCGTTGCATCGGTTATGGCAAGTCCTGTAACATAAGATGTAGCTGCCGGACTTAGACCTAAATCTCCAGTAATTGCAGATGTCGAATTGTTATTGATCGCTGTTTTAGCCATAATAACATAATTACCTGAAGCGCCGAGATTAACAACTGCCAGAATTGACGTGGAACCACCGGTTGTGAAGCTCCATATGGCGTCGGATGCAAGTGAATTGCCTGTCAGGCTTGTTGCCCCGGTTGTAACAGTTGCAGTGTAAGTAGTATTAGCTGCCAGTGGACTTGACGGTGAAAAAGTTGCTGTATTACCGAAATAAGTAACCGCACCAGGAACCGATGTGGCTCCCTGTTTTAATATAAATGTTGAATTATTGATCGTTAAGGGATCCATTTCTTCGCTGAAGGTAAATTCTACTTCAGTGTTGCGGGGAACACCTGTGACGTTATTAAGCGGATTTGTTATAGTTACCTCAGGAGGTATGCCTGTCTCATCATCTTTTGTACAACTAAAAATAAATACAATCATTAGCATCGCTATGATTGATAACACATTCTTTAATCTCATTTTGTAAATTTTATCTGCGACAATATTATCACAGATTAAAGGTAGGTACAACTATCCCGTCAAGTGTTATATAATTAATTATATTAGTTATATAATTCACACATTTAGAATATTTTACATCATCCATTAAGCCGGACAAACACCGGTAAAAAAGAGCTCTCTTACCTGATCTGTGAAAAGTCTTTCAGATCCAGTCAATCTTTGTTTTTGTTTGTAATCTTGCGGGAATTATAGTACAAGTGCATCCCTTACTTTTTACTGCATGTATTTTTTTGCCAGTTCACGGGCCTGTCCAACCCAATTATCCTGTTCAATACGACCCGGAATAATTTCAAGTACTTCAGTAATAGTATCGATATCAGTGTGTGTAAGCTTGCTGATTTGATCAAAAGTATATATACCAAGCGTATTTAACCGTTCCTCAACCCATAAACCAAGCCCATCAATAAGGGTTAAATTATTAGCCTCGTACTCGTGGGCAATTCCCAGCTTGTCGAAATAAATTCTTCCCTTCCTCTCCCTGATACGTTTAAGGAGTTCCGATTTCTTGCCGGCGATCCGGACAAGTTCCTTAGCCTGAAGAATCCATTCATCTCTTTCAATTCTTCCCGGGAAGTATTCAATTGCCTCGGTAACAGCAGCAACATCTTCATCGGTAAAATTACTGATCTGTTTGAACGTATAGATATCCAGCACATTGAGTTTTTCTTTTATCCATCCACCTATACCGCTGATGATTGTTAAGTCGTCAGCTTCTTCCTTTTTAGCAATTCCTATTCTATTATAGAAAAGGTTTGTCCTTTTTTCACTGATGCGTTTGAACAACTCTGTCCTTTTATCCTGACTGTAAACGAGTTCCTTTGCTTGTGCAACCCATTCGTCCCTGTCAATCCTGCCTGAGAAGTATATAATTGCATCATTAATTGTTTCAATATCCAGGGCATTGAAATTACTGATCTGCCGGAAAGTAAAAATATCTAATGCATTCAGTCTTTTCTCAATAACAGGGCCAATACCACTGATCATTTTCAGATTATCCTTTTCTGACTCAGTAGCAGTCCCAAAACTTTTATAATTCAGTAAGTGTTTATGTTGTGAAATATGAACCAGAACTTTGGTCTCCATTGTAAGTTGTTCGATTTCAATCTCCTTCTCACTAAGACTTTTTTTCAGATTAAATATATCCTCATCAAGGTTGACAATACGATTATTCAATTCATGCTTGTCTGATTCAACAGCTTTAATTCTCCTGACATAGATCGACTTGTAATACAGCCATGCTGTTACATACCCAATGATTGCGGCAACCAGCAATAATGACACTATTTCAATGGTTGCTGCGATTTTTGTTTGTACCAAAAGAATTGATAGAGTATTCATTATTTTATTTTTTAATAGTTACTACTGTTCTCCTGTTATTTGCTCTGCCTGCCGATGTTCTATTATCATCTGCAGGTTCTTTCTCGCCCTTTGATTCTATTATGATTTTATTTGCAGGCATGCCCTTTATTTCAAAATAATTCTGCAAACTCTGAGCCCTCCGATAACCCAGGGACTGGTTGTATTCATCGGTCCCAATTGCATCGGTATGGCCTGTGATAATAAGACCCGACAGGGTGTTTTGTTTCAAAAATGCATTTGATTCGACAATATACCTGTCGGTCATATCATCAGGTTTGAATTCAGATTTGTCAAAATCAAAGAAGATTGAAAGGGTTCCGGGGATCATTGTCGGTGCTGATGATAAAGCTTTACTCAATGTGTCACCATCGATGAAGGCATTATTTATAACCAATTCCTTTGGCAATGATGCCGGTTCATCGCATAATCCTCTTATCTTACATACATAGAGATGAACAGATAATGCTCCCCATCCTAAAAATGCAATAAATCCGAAAATAAGAATTTTCATCATATAATAATTTATTTTAATGGTATGATGGAACCTCCATGTAGTTGATTATTATATTATTGTGTTTGTGTATACAGATATATGGAGGTTTCATGGGTTAAAAGATTAAATAATATAAAACAGCGTTCTTACAGGAACATAATAAGACCTATATACTCAAATATTTTAAAGCCGGACAAACACCTGCATAGAAGAACGGCCTTACCTGATCTGTGAAAAGTCTTTCAGATTCAGGCCATCTTTATTTTTGTTTGTAATCTTGCGCGAATTATAGTACCAGAGATTACCTTCATTATCAAAAATCATTTCAAAGCATTTCCCTGCAGCTTTATTCTGGATTGGGCCAACATGAAAATGGAATACTGCATTTGCAGGGTTTGCCGCAAGTTCATTTTCAATTTCAGAAAATGTAATCAGCTTGACATAGTAAGGGTAAATTTTATTAATTTCTTCAGGTGTATCAGCGTCCGGAGCCATCTTTTCTTTGTTTAAAAACAATACCTTATCTTTAAAATCCGCTGAACCATTATAATATTTTAATCCTTTAAGTGAAATGACGAACCTGTTCTTTTCCAGATTTTTTGCATGTTTCTGCATGAATTTAATTATTGCAGGCAGGACATAATCATAATCATTAATATTATTGTCATCGGAATATGAAAGCGGTATACTGCATAATTCAGGCATTCTGGTCATGTCATATTCCGGACCTCCGAGGACCAGGCTTATGTAGTTATAACTTACTCCACCCGGGTCGTTATCATAAACGCCGGTAAGGAGCACTAAAAAAGAGTAATGAGAATCGAACCGTCGATTTTCGAACTCCATCTGGTCAATAAACTCAAACTCTGTTGATTTCCAGTATTTTTCAACAGCATCTTTTATTAATATGTTGTAGGAAATGTTACCGCTTTCATATACTACACAAGTTTTTGAATTAATATACATTCCTATTTGCTGTTTTGAAGCCAGCCGGGGATTTGCAATAGACGCTACACTGAATGCTCCAAGAATGAGCAAAAATGCATACTTTCTTATTATTGAGTATTTCATGTTATTCATTGTTAATTTTAATTTTCAGTAACTATTTTTTAGGAGACTGCCATACAACAACTCCGCCAATTGCCATTACAGCAATTCCAACCAGAGGGGACCATTTAAGGTTGTGCCGTTTGTTTGCCGTGATATTGACATCACCGATTTTTGCAATCCTCTCCCGGGAAAAGAAGGTAACTGTTGTAAAGATGGTTAGTGCTAAACCAATCAGAATGAGGAGATACCCGACTTTTTTCATATTACATTTTATTAATGGTTATTATTATCGAAAGGTAGGCTAAGTTGCATAATCAGAGTTACATAATTATGTATTAGAATTACAAAATTCACATATTTTTAAAATTATGGAAGTGGATATTCTGTTTAACTATCTTCCTGTAAGGATCTGGATTTTTTTGATTCGTCAGACCTTATATTCTTCGAGTTCTTAACACTATTTGCCGGTCGCACTCTTCACTCATTATTGGAATTATTTACATTCTGCGAATAAAAATATCTACTGAACCGGAGTTTCTCCCCGACCGTCACAACCGAAAAAGCGACTTCATGCACATTTTTCTGGTTGCATATTAAAGGCTCCGATTCCTTTACAAGTATAGAATTATCAGGTAATTATTTATTCTTATCATCAATTGCTTTTTGTTTTTCCATCTTAAAATCCAGAGAATCTTTACTTTTTTTGTCGGCAGCTTTTTCTTTCCTGTTAAAATAACCTTTAAAAAGAAAATTTTCTTTGGCTGCATTCATGTTTTCATTTAACCCTTTGCTGCTTTTTCTGAGATTCGAGATGGTCATATTAATATTTTCTGCAATCGTTGAATCCTGGATTAATTTCCCGAGTGTTCCGCTTCCACTATTTATTTTAATCATAATTTCTGCCACGTTAAATGAAATAATTGCGGCATTATCTGCTGTTATTTGCAAGCTTTCCATGATAGCATCTGTTTCAACCGGCTCTTTTGATACAATTTGTGCCCCGTCTTTTGCTAAAGGAGCATCATAACTGCCTTGAGTAATAATTAAAATGCGGTCGCCAATAATCCCTGAAGAACCTATGCCTGCTTCACAATCTTCTTTAATAAACTGCTGAACGCTTTTTTTAATTAACATGTCAACGCGCACGGTTGAATCATTAATTATATTTATGTTATCAACGGTGCCTACATTGATTCCTGAGAAACGGATATTACTTCCAACCTCTAACCCGCTTACATTATTAAAAGCGGTAGTTAGTTTAAAAACAGGATCAAATAAATTTTCCTGCTTCCCTATTATAAAAATAGCAATAACAAAAATTACCAATGCTCCTATTATGAACAATCCTAACCTTACTTTGAATTTTTGTGTGTGCGTTTCCATATTATTTTTATTTAAAGAATGATTTGATTGACGGATCAGTTGACTTTTCAAACTTTTCCAATTCTCCTTCCTGATAAACTTTACCGTCCAATAACATAATGATACGGTCCGCAGTTGTCCGGGCACATTCAATATCATGCGTGATGATGAGAGAAGAAGTCTTATATTTTTTTTGAACTTCATTAATAAGTAAACTTATCTCATCTGATGTTACCGGATCAAGCCCGGTTGTTGGTTCATCGTACAACATTATCTTGGGGTCCACAACTAGGGTTCGTGCAAGGCTGATTCGCTTGCGCATTCCTCCTGATAACTGCGACGGCATTTTATTCAAGGCATCAGATAAACCAACATTCTCCAGAGCTTCATTTATTTTTTCGTTTATTTCTTTTTGATTAAGATTATTTTTTATTCTCCGCAATGGAAATTCTAAATTTTGTTTTACAGTCATGGAATCATACAATGCGCCACTCTGAAAAAGAAACCCAATCTTCTTTCTCAACTCTCCTAATCCGTCATGGTTTAATGCGCACACATCTTCCCCAAGCACATTAATTGTTCCGTCATCCGGGTCCAGTAAACGAACAATACATTTTATCAGGACTGATTTTCCTGAGCCGGATTTTCCAAGCACCACGAGGTTTTCGCCATTATAAAGTTTCAGCGACACATTTATTAATACATCCTCTGTGCCAAATCCTTTCCTGAGGTTATTTATTTCAATAACCTGTTGGGGGCTTTCTGTTTTAGATGAAGCAACAGATGCTGTTTGAGTAGTATTCATAGCATATCGGTAATTTGAACAGCAATCAAATCTACAATTATCACCAGCAAAGAGGATAGCACCACAGCAGAATTCGCGGCAATACCCACACTCTCTGTTCCACGTCCTGCCGTATATCCTTTATAACATCCGACAATACCAATCACCGCGCCAAAAAAGAAGGTTTTAATAAGAGCCGGCAAAAAATCAATAAATCCAATATGACCGAATGCCTGTGAGAAAAATAAAACAAAAGTTACATCTCCTTTAATATTTGCTCCCGCCCAGCATCCCAATATGCCCAGCGCATCGGAATATAATACTAATAAGGGTATCATCAACGTTGCCGCCAATACTCTTGTAACAATTAGAAATTTCATGGGATTGGCGGATGATACTTCCATGGCATCAATCTGTTCCGACACTTTCATTGAACCTAACTCTGCGCCCATACCTGAACCTATTTTCCCTGCACATATCAATGCTGTTATAACCGGTCCCATTTCTCTGATGAGAGATACAGCTACCATTCCGGGAAGGAGGCTGACCGCCCCGAAACTCAAAAGAGCAGGCCGCGCTTGAATAGTAAGCACCAAACCCATAATAATTCCTGTTACTGAAATAAGGGGTAATGATTTATATCCGATCTGATAACATTGACGCAAAAACTCCTTAAATTCAAAGTTGCGTGAAAATGTTTCTTTTATGACCTGTTTTAAAAACAAGGAGACATCGGCAATTTTTGTTAAAAAATTACCTGCCTCTGCAGTTTTTGCAATTGTTTTTTCAACGAGCCTGATTGTTTGCTCAGATGCAATTTTTTTTACTTTAATAACAGGATTAAATTTTTTCATAATAAAACACCAGATTTAATCCGTAAATGGTTATAACTCTGCGATTATCCTGAATATTTCCTCTTTTGTCTTGCCGAGTTTAATCTGAAGTTTCCCAATCATCTCATCTTTTTTGCCCTCTGCAAACATTAAGTCATTGTCTGTAAGGATCGCAAATTTTTGCTTGAGCTTGCCTTTTTGCTCATTCCAGTTCCCCTTAACTTCTGTTGTGTTCATTTTTGGGATTTTAAGTTGTTAATGAATTTTCGTGATACAAAGGTCAATCCTTTGATTTCGGAAAGTATTACATAACCTTTGAAATATGTTACATCATTCACACATTTTCTTCAGCTCTGCAGGGTGTTTTAAAATGTGATAATGTAAGTTTAAACTCACACTCATTACCGGGTTTACTTCCATTTACATGGTTGATTGCCGGATTCAATGTATGGATATTGAAGAACCGGATGCAGGCAAAATCTATCCTGAGGTGATCACCATCATTGATTTTAGTCTTCCAGAACGGCCAGGTCAAATGGCTTTTCCACCTTTATGCAGCCTGAGCTGATAGCTCTCTCTTCATGTGCAAACGATCCTTTTGACGGGGTATCATGAATATATATCATAGACGTTATGAAACATGAACTTAACCCTCCCCGGTGCATTCCCGGGTCCCGGGTTTTGCCGGACAATATTAAAGGCGGGCAACAGGTTTTGTGTTACAAAATACTTTATATGATTTACATAATTCTTCCTTTCTCAGAAGCATTATGTCAGCCTGTGGGATCTATTGTTTCCTGAAACCTGAAATATCAACAACCGATAAGAGGCATTTCCGGTCATCACCAGTAACAATTCCTTCCATATAAACCAGGCATAGAGGGTTTTTGTCGTAAGCGAGCATCACTTCACATGATTCTTTGGCATTTCCGGTAAAAATCTTTCTGAAGAATTCGTTAAAAACATGTTGTGATTCCCTGGCAATGAAAAGCTTGAAATTGTGATTTACCAAAGTAAATCGTTTCTCACCAAGCAAGTCGGCACCGGTAAAATTCAAATCACTTATGCTGCCATCACTTTCGAGTGTAAAATAGCCCATCGGGGCAAAATCGTATAACATGGTGTACTTTTTAAGAGCTTTTTCTGCAGTATCATAAGCCTCCTGCAGCTCTTCATTCTGCATTTCCAGTTCTATCTGGTGTACCTGCAGTTCATGAAGGAGCTTTTTTGTATCAGACTCCAAAATCCGTATACCAGTTTTCTTCTTCTTCTTTTCCTTCAGTTTCTCTTCGGCTTTTAAACGGAGTAATTCTTTCTCTGTCAGATTCTTATCTTTCTTACTCATAGTTTTGCTTCTTTATAATTGATATCTTTATTGTTTTCTCATTATTTATAAAATTCAGCGACAAAGTCACGAAGCACTCCACCACTCTGGTTTGCCCGTTTAAACCTTTTACCTTCAGCTTAAGCTTATCATGGAAGGCTTTCCCCAGGTGCATTTTTATATTTTTTTCCGTTCTCCTGCGCAGTGTTTCAGGAATAAATAAATTAATAAAATTCTTTTTGAAGGAATCCTTACGACTAATACCAAAAAACTCTTCAGCTTCAGGACTCATATGCAGTATCTTCCAATCTTCTGTCAATTCTATTTCGATATTAGCGAAAGTACTTATCAGAATACTCTTAATCTCATCAGCCTCGGCTAATCTTGTTTCTATCTCCTTATGGCTTGTTATATCGATAAAAGTGATTACAATTCCGTCTATTTTGTCGTCGAATGTACGATAGGGCATAATGCGAATTAAAAGCCACCGGTTGTTATTTGTTGGAACCTCTTTCTGTACATATACCAGTGTCCTTAATACTTCGACAGCATCATTAGCCAGGTCAGGGTAAATAAGTTCTGAAGATATATCGGTAAAAGGCCGTCCGAGGTCACTTTTTATCAGTTTGAAAATTTTTGTTGCCTGCTGGGTATAGCGTCGGATATTTAATTCTTTGTCGAGAAACAGGGTGGCGATTTCAGTGCTGTTAAGAAGATTTTTCATATCGTTGTTAACCCGCGAATAATCATCTACTTTAGCCTGTAATTCAGCGTTCAGGGTTTGCAGTTCTTCATTAAGGCTCTGCATTTCTTCTTTTGATGTGGTAAGCTCTTCATTTGTGGATTGCAGCTCTTCATTAGTGGATTGCAGCTCCTCGTTTGTAGATCTCAGTTCCTCCTGTGAAGTCTGGACTTCTTCGAGAGTATTCTGCATTTCTTCCCGTACTCGCTGCAGCTCATTCTCCAGCTCCTTTTGTTTTATAGCGTTAAATCCTTTTTTCTTTTTCTCAGGACGCAAATGTATGTCGGCAACTTCCCTGACATCTGTAAAAATTATCAGTACTGTGCCATATAAGAGCTCCGGTTTATCAATCCATTTAATATCAATATTCAGGGTTTGAGTATTACCGTTTGTCCCGATTTTGAGATTGCTCAAAACAACAGTCTCTTTTTTCGATACAACCCGGCGGAAGGCTGAATGAAACTCAGTGCGGAGTCCTTCATGCAACATCGCAAAGACATTCAGATTTGCTTTACCTACAGCTGGTTCAAGATATTTTCCTGTATGTCCGTGAATATAGATAATGTCGCCATGTTCATTTACCAGAACGCCGGAAGGTGAATAATACTGTAACAACAGCTGATCGGCAAGCATTTGAATATTCAATCCCGACCTGTCAGGAACCGGTTTTTCGGTAATGGTTGATTTTGATCTGGAAAATGAAGAAGGAAAATCAAATAATTCAGGTGAATGAGTTGTAACAGAGTGTTTGAAAATCTTAAGCTTGGCATCCACCGGAGTAAAAAGATGACTCTTGCTTCCAAGAGTTTCAGAGCTACCCAGCATCATAATTCCTTCAGGATTAATACTATAATAAAATAATCCTATAAGTTTCTTCTGTAATTCCGGATCCATATAAATCAGCAGATTACGGCATGAAAGGATATCTATCCTGGTAAATGGAGGATGAAGGATAATATTATGCTGGGCAAAAATAACCATTTCTCTTATTTCAGTTTTAATGCGATATCCATCCTCTGAAAGAATAAAAAACCGATTAAGACGATCAGCAGATACATCTGCAGCAATGTTGGCAGAGAAGAGTCCTCTCCGGGCAATTTCAATAGCCTCTGCATCTATATCTGTAGCAAAGATCTGCAAGGAAAAACCTCTATGCGGCTTAATCTTTTCGAGTGCCTCTTTAAAAATAATAGCTAATGAATATGCCTCTTCACCTGTAGAACAACCAGGAACCCATGCTCTTAATATTGAACCCGGTTGAAGTCCGGAAAGAATATCCGTCAATACGATTTCTTTTAGTTTTTCCCATACAGCAGTATCGCGAAAGAAATTTGTCACTCCGATCAGCAATTCTTTAAAAAGTATCTCTACCTCTTTTGGATTACCCTGCAAAAAGTTGACGTAGGATAGTATTTTATCAATTTTATGGATGGTCATGCGTCTTTCAATCCGGCGATACATTGTATTTTTCTTGTATAATGAGAAATCGTTGCCGGTATAGGTCCGGAGCAGAATAATAATCTTATCAAGAGAGCTTTTATCCCTGATCTCTATTTCAAGATCTGACCTTACAGCCGGAATGTGCTTTAGGAATTCAATAAGTTTTTTCGGTAACTCTCCGGCCGGAGCCACAATGTCAACCAAAACCGAATCTATGGCATTGCGGGGCATGCTGTCGAACTTGGCATCTGATGGTTTCTGTACCATCACGATCCCGTTATTCTCTTTTATGGCGCGGAGCCCCACGCTGCCATCAGATCCCATACCTGAAAGAATTACACCAATAGCGATATCTTTTCTGTCGTCAGCAAGGGAGCGGAAGAAAAAATCAATAGGGAGACGCATGCCTCTTGTTTCAACAGGCTCAAATAAATGAAGCACCCCGTTCAATATGGACATACTTGAGTTGGGTGGTATTACATAGACAGAGTTGATCTTAACAGGCATACGGTCTTTTGCCTGATATACTGTCATGGAGGAAGACCTCTGCAACAATTCCGGCAGCATTCCTTTTTGTGTAGGATCCAGATGCTGAATAACGACAAACGCCATTCCGCTGTTTTCCGGTATACTTCCCAGAAATTGCTCCAATGCTTCAAGCCCTCCGGCAGATGCACCAATACCAACTATCGGGAACGCATCAGTCTTATTAACAGGATTTTTTTTCTTTGTCAATATTTTTGATTCTGTCTTTTTTGTTTTCACAGATTATTCTAAAGGTCATTAATCCTGTCATACATGTGCAAAATAAATCAAAAATAATCATATATAAAACTACCGCACAGTAATTTAATAGCTAAAAAGGGGTTGCTGCCACACCGGGATTAAAACTTATTTCCCGGGAGTATAATACTTCATAGCTTCCGGCATGAACTGATTCAGTTTTTTTAGTCTTGTTTCATCGGAAGAGTGGGTGCTTAGAAATTCAGAGGGGCTTCCACCGCCTGTTGAACCCATTCTTTCCCGGAACGGGACCGCTTCACGGGGGTCGTAGCCGGGCATGCACCAGGCATTGACTTCTTTGCTGTCGACTGTATTGAACTCCCACGAATAACCCTCCAGTACCTGGCTGTCTCCCTCTCTGTTAAAATACTTCGTGTCTGAACCTGATACTGGTTTTCCTAACTAAATAGTTTAGATTATGATCAAGTGATATTCAGTTAAATGATGACATTCTACTTAAAAAAATATGTGAATGATGTAACTATAACAAAAAGTTATGTAACGGTTATTTACAGAGATGGGCCTAACTTTCGTAAAAATTATTTAACCCGGTTAACGAGTTTGAAATTCTAATTAAATATATCTATTATGAAAAAGTTGAGAATGAGTCTGGCAATGGTTTTAAGTGCAGTCCTGATGCTGTCAGGATGCGCATCATGGAACAAAACGCAGAAAGGTGCTGTTATTGGGACAGCAGCCGGCGGTACAATGGGTGCTGTAATTGGCAGGACTGCAGGCAATACGGCCCTGGGAGCGATTATAGGTGCTGCTGTAGGGGGAGGAGCCGGTGCTGTAATTGGTCATCAGATGGATAAACAGGCTGAGGAAATAAAGAATACCGTACCTGATGCAAAGGTTGAACGGGTAGGTGAAGGAATCGTTGTGGAATTCAGCAGCAATGTTTTGTTTGCATTTGATAAATCGAATCTTACTGATGATTCCAGGATCAGTCTTGATAAACTGGTTAAAGTTCTGAATTCATATCCTGATACGGATATTGAGATTCAGGGACATACTGATAGTAAAGGCAGTGATGCATATAATCAGACATTATCCGAGAGCCGGGCTAGTACTGTATCAGGCTACCTGGATAATAATGGTATTATACGCGACCGCATTACAGTTAAAGGTTTTGGCGAATCTATACCAGAATATGACAATGCTACTGCAGAGGGCCGGGCTCAGAACCGCAGGGTTGAGTTTTTAATTACAGCAAACGAAAAAATGGTTGCTGAAGCTAAGAAAGAAGCCGGGCAATAACCAGGCTATAATAATAAGTTAATGATCCTAATAATCAATGAATATGAAAAAGAAATTAATTGTTTTATCAGCAGTTTTTATCCTTGCAGCAGCTGCACTTCAGGCTCAGGTAGGCTTTGGTCTCCTTGGCGGTATAAATTTCCAGAATCTGAACGGAAAAGATAATAATGGGGACAAACTCGAAAATAATATGATCATTGGTTTCCATGCCGGAGCAAATGTTCAGATACCGATTGCTCCTGAATTCTTTTTTCAACCCGGATTATTGTTTACTACAAAAGGAGCCAAAAATAACTATGGCTCATTAACAGGCACATTCAAACTTTCGTATATTGAATTGCCTTTGAACATGGTTTATAAGGCCTTGCTTGGTAAAGGAACCATTATGCTTGGATTTGGGCCATATATCGGTTATGCTATCGGCGGAAAAGCATCAATTGAGAACGAATCCATAACCATTGATACAGATATTGAATTCAAGAGTGTTATTGAGACAGGTGATCTTTTAGTACCCTATGCAAGAGCATTAGATGCCGGGGCTAACATTTTTGCCGGTTATGAATTGGCAAGTGGGATCTTTCTCCAGCTGAATGCACAACTTGGGATGCTAAAAGTTAATCCTGAAGATAACCGGACTATACCAGTATTCAGTGATAAATTATCAGTCAAAAATACAGGTTTCGGGCTTTCACTGGGGTACCGGTTTTAAGAACAGGATCAAATGCGTTCCCGCCAATTGCAGGGGATGTGAATGGATTAGACCCGATCAGGAGGAATCAGGGTATTATTGATATTGATACTCAATTGTACCATCCTTTCTGACCGGGTATCCTAAATATATTCATAAAACGGCTGATCACCAATTGTTGCATCGCACTTAAAACCGATGAATATCAACCTGCCGGGCCCCCATACACTGAAATGAAACCATTTATTATGTAAATCATGTATCTCTTTGCCTGAAATATGTAATAGCTATGTAAATGAGAAAAGCAATCTTTGTAATATATTAAAAATAACAATTCAGAGGCCCGGCCAATTAAAATGAGAAACAGGAGATACATTAAGATTATTCTGGGTTCGGGTGCAACCTTATTGCTCATAGTATTTGCAGCAACTCTTCTGGTTAAACCCCGGGTGAGAGATAAAATAGAGGCAGCGCTGAAAGAAAACAATAGTGCTTATATAGTGACAGCTGATAAAGTTAAGACTTCAATAATTCCAGCAGGAATTGAACTTGAAAATATTAAGATACGCTCAAAGGAAGATTTTAGCGGGATAATTGATTTAAACGGGGTAATAGGATCCATAAAGATCCGGGGGATAAATCTTGTAAAGGCAATCTTCCGGAAAGACATTAATATAAGGAAAATTACTATTTCAGAATGCATCTTTGCGGGCAAGATCACTTCCCCGGGGGATACTTTTATCCCGGTTATACTGCCTGTAAATATGCATATAGGGAACATTTTTTTTGACAGGATAGACCTGTCAGTTAATAATAGCAACAATGCAGCTTCTTTTTTATTAAAAGACGGCATTCTGAGTTTATCTGATGTTCAGATTAAGAAACAGGATACCCTGTCATCTGAGATAATTGACATTTTTGATTTTG
The DNA here is from genome assembly GCA_041303415.1 of Bacteroidales bacterium. Taxonomy (GTDB): domain Bacteria; phylum Bacteroidota; class Bacteroidia; order Bacteroidales; family VadinHA17; genus LD21. The sequence continues at coordinate 27,122 of JBFYPG010000150.1, read as the reverse complement.
AAGCCGGGGAACTGGTTCTGGTCTCATCTGACAGCATGTATTCATACAAATCCGGGGGAATCAGATATCGTTCATTGTCAAATAATCTGGTAATAGACAGTATATCCATTCAGGCAAATTTCACAGACTATGATTTCACATCGAAGTATGAATTTCAAAAAAACAGGATTGAAGCATTCTTCTCAGAAATAAGTGCTATTGATTTTGATTTGAAAGGGTATCTCAGATCAGGAAACATCAGAAGCTCATACATTGAAGTCAGGAAAATGGATATGAGCATTTTCCGGGATAACAGGAAAGAATTCCATCATTTATTAAAACCTGCATTTCAGGATATAATATACAATTATCAATCTGAAATTCAAATTGATTCAATCTGTGTTTCCGGAGGGAATGTAATTTATACGGAACATGCAAAGGATGCGAACGAGCCGGGTTATTTAAGTTTCAATGGGATTAATGCCAGAATATATAAAATAACCAATGACCCCATTTACAAAACAGACACGGGTTTTCTTGAAATTAAGGGTGATGCTCTTTTGATGGGTAAAAGCAAATTTACTGTTTATTTAAAAGGGAGGATTTATGACCCTGTCAATACATTTTCCCTCTATGGGACTCTTTCTGCCATGGAAGCCGGTGAATTGAATCCTTATCTTGAAAAGAAAGCTTTTGTTTATGTCACATCTGGTACAATTGATGGAATGAATCTCAGTTTTATTGCAAATAATACAAAAGCAAGCGGTAAAATGACCCTGCTTTATCATGGACTGGACCTTGCGGTCAAAAATAAAAGAACGGATGATACGATTGCTTTTAGGGAGAGATTCATTTCTTTCCTTGTAAACAGAAAAGTGATGGAGTCAAATCCGCTTGACGGTGACGAAGTGAGAGAGGGAGTTATTGATTATGAGATGGATCCTGAAAGGTTTCTTCTTCATTATTGCGGTAAATCTATCATGTCAGGATTAAGATCGAGCCTGTTAAAAAGTAAATAGGCCTACTCTTTGCTTTTCCTGAAAATCTTTTTGATTTTTATTAACGGGGGCATAGTGTCGCCTAATAGAAATCCCCAGGGTTTCAATGATTCTATGTGATCGCATATAAGCTTTACAATAGCAAGCAGCGGTATTGAAAGAAACATACCCGGTACTCCCCATAATGCATTCCCTATAAAAACCACTATTATGGAAAAAAGAGCATTGAGTTTAACTTTTGAAGCAACAACTTTTGGCACTATATAGTTATTGTCTATAATCTGGATGATATAAAACAGGACCATGACATATACAGCATACCAACCGGAGGATTTGGCACCAAGCGCAACCAGCATTGGTAAAGCGACTCCCAGTAGTCCGCCTATGTAGGGTATAACATTAAGCAGAGCACTAATAATGCCCAGCAATATGGCATATGGAATTCCAAGTGCCAGAAGGACAGTTGTATTCAGGGTTGCCATTATTGCTGCTTCGATAACCAGGCCTATAAGATACCTCTGAATAACAGTTTTAATCTGAGATATTATTTCACTTATTTTGCTCTGATTGGCGTTGCTAAAGAGCCGGTGAATAAACTCCAGCAGAATGGGGTGATAAAACAAGATTAAAAAGATGTATACAGGAAGTAAAAACAGTATTACAAGCCCGTTCCCCAGAATAACCAGAGTTTGCCCTATTGCAGCGCTTCCGGTAGTAACCAGATCAACCTTGGTTTTCTCAATCCACTCGTGAATCTTTTGCGGATTAATATCATAATAGCCCGAAGCCCAGGCAATGCCCTCGTCGGCAAAGCTGGTGAATTTATCAACAAGGACGGGCAATGATTCGCTAAATCGGCTTACCTGTGATATTATAAGAGTTCCAAACGCAACAATGACTAAAAAGGTAAGGAAAATAGTGATTAAAATAGCTACTACCCTGTTTATTTTGATCCGTATAATAAAATTTACGACCGGGTGAAGTACAATAGCAATAATAAGTGCAAAAATTACAGGTACAATAATGCTTCTGGCCAGATACAATAAGGCTATTAAAGCAATTAACCCGATAAAAAGAAGTGATACCTTTAAATAAAATGGCAGTTTTAATCTTTCATCTGTCACGACTCTTCAGTATTCATACTTTTTTATGGAAAATATTCCTGAACAGAGACTTTCCGAATGATGTTATTGTATCAGAGTTCTGAGCAATAACATTTGTAATCCCAAACTGCAGAATAGTGCCGATAAGCCTCCTTATTCTATTGACTGATGAGCCAATAAACAGTGTCCTTGACAAATAACCTGTTGCCAGTCCCATAACTGTTCCCATAATGTTATCAATCAAAAATGGCGATTTGGATATGCTCGCAAGGGTACTCGTGATCAGGGATACAGGCTTTAAACTTTCATAAGTAAGAAAGAATTGATCTTTCAACATCTTACAATGATGAGCCTGTTCAATCTCTGCTGTTTGAATTGCATTTCTAAGTTCTGCCACAGAAGTAATATGCTGCATCATTTTTATTTTAACAAGAGTTTGATAATATAATTGCAGATTACTTTTTTAAGCCACTTATGCATGAAGAAGTGTATAACAATACCTGTGACGAAGTAAAAACCGGCAACCACTAAAAAACCATAGAAGGCTTTGCCAAGAATATCCCCGAGCCATAAAGCCAGTCCCAGGTTAAGAAAAAGAAGAAATATTCCAACTATAATGAAGAAAAGAGAATGGGGAATAAATGAAGATACTACGTCTGAAGTTTTGTCAATAGTTTTAAGCTTTAGTAATTCATAGGTTGATTTACCATATTCAGAAGCTTTTTCAAGAAGCAATTCAATCAAATTAGCTTTATCTTCTTCAGCTTCGCTCATAATCTTTTTATTAGCAGATCCTTCAAATACCTGCATTTTATATGGTACCGTTTACCTCCGGTTTCAGGCTTTGGATGTTTTTGCTTCTTTCTCAGTTTTCTCTGAACCGGACCTTGTCTTCCCGGCGACATCTGAAACATCATCCTTTGCTTTTTCAAACTTTTCAGACAAATCGTCAAGAAACTCATTGAATGATTCTTTAACGTCATCTTTCAGGTCCTCTCCGGTTTTAATAATCTTCTTTCGTGTGACCGAACCTTTATCCGGGGCAAACAAGACTCCCAGTAATGCACCTATTGCAACACCGGCCATAACACCTAATAATACTTTTCCTGTGCTCATATTTATCTTTTTATAATTATAAGCTTTTACCCCTGATGATCCTGACCAGAACTGCAATTATTGCAATTACAAGCAGAACATGTATGATCCCTCCGACATGAAATCCAACGAATCCTATTGCCCAGGCAATTATCAGGATTACTGCAATGATATAAAGTAAGCTTCCCATAATGTTGATTTTTAAAGATCTACAAAAAAATAATTAAAAGGACGGCAATAAGAATTACTGCACCTACTGATAAATAGATTCCGCCGCCTATTTCCCGAAGCTTATGGTTAATTGACTTCACTTCTTTGCGCAGATTCTTCTTTTCAGAAGATGTCAGCTTTGACTTATCCATACCATTCAATTCGTCAAGCCTGATTTCCAGGGCCTTGGCCTCTGCAGCCTCTGCCGGTTTGGGTTCAACCATAGCTGAGGGTTCTTCCGGAGCTGTGGCATTTGATTGTAACGGAATAAATGTAAACGACAAAAATGTTGCCATGCAACAAAATACAATCTTTTTCATACGAGTAATTTTTAATTCAGATTATTAATGAGAACTTAACTATGACTTATTTACCTCTAAAAGTTATATATTGTTCAGACAAAGTTAAATCCCTCTTTTCTTATTCTATTACAAAATTTTTTGAATATTTTACATAATTCACACCTTTCAAATGATTCTTGTACAAATACATTCTATTCTTCCTTAAAGTTGTATATCTGCTTAAGAGAAAGTAACTTTGATCTCTGAGATGAACGAAAATGGCTTCATGGCGGCTTTATTTCCTTATGGGTACTGTGATTTTGTTGTCTTTGCTGAATGCTTCGGCACAGGATTATTTTCAGCAGGAAGTGAACTATCAAATTCATGTGACTCTTGATGACGCTAAACACGAACTGAATGGATTTGAAACTGTTGAGTATATTAATAATTCCCACGACACTCTCGTATCTTTATATTTTCATCTCTGGCCAAATGCTTACTCCAATAACAAAACCGGATTAGCCAGACAGATATTCACTTTACAGGGGAAACAAAAGTTATTTAACGATCCTGAGCTGAGAGGTTATATTGATTCCCTTGACTTTGAGGCTGAAGGGCAGCCTGTAAAGTGGTTTTTATTGCCGATGTCCACTGATATCTGTCAGATCGTTCTTAACAGGCCGTTAAAATATGGCGACACAATTCATATAACCACACCTTTTCACATAAAGATACCGGCAGGAGTAACTTCATTATTAGGCCATACCGGGGAATCATATAATATCTCTCAATGGTACCCCAAACCTGCAGTGTACGACAGATCCGGATGGCATCAAATGCCATATCTCGATCAGGGAGAGTTCTTTTCAGAATTTGGAAATTTTGATGTAAGTATTACTCTGCCCGCTAATTATATAGTAGCCGCAACCGGGACACTACGGAATGAAGAGGAAAAGAGGATGCTTGATCTTCTTTCTGAAGATAATTCATGGATGAATACCCCTGACGTTGAAGAACCGGTTTTTCCACCGTCATCAAAACAGATGAAAACTTTGCGGTATACGGAAGATCGTATCCATGATTTCGCGTGGTTTGCGGATAAGAGATTCTGCGTAATGAAAGGAAGCGTTAAACTTCCTGACTCAGGCAGGGAAGTAGTTACATGGGTTATGTTTACACCAGAGGACGGAGAACTATGGAAAGACGCTATCTCCTACGTGAACAGCGCTATCTTGAGTTTTTCAGGATGGATTGGCGATTATCCCTATGACAGCTTTACTGCAGTTCAGAGTATGCTGAGTGGCGGAGCCGGTATGGAGTATCCCGGACTAACAGTAATAAATCATACCGATGATCCTTACCTTCTTGATGGCGTAATAGCCCACGAAATCTGCCATAGCTGGTTTTACAGTTCTATTGGCAGCAATGAACGCAGATTCCCGTTTATGGATGAAAGCATAGTTGGCGATTACGAATTACGATATATGAATGAGAGGTATCCTCAAAAGAGACTATGGGAAATATATCTTGACAACAGGAAACTGGCTGACTTTTTAAACATTGATGAAATTCCGATTAACCGCATGCAGGAGAACGAATGGCTTGCCAGGGCGCGCATTAACCTTGAACAACCAGTCAATCTCGCTGCTCCTGAATACTCCGGGGAGGATTACAATATTATTATATATAATAAAGGTGCACAGGGATTCACGTGGCTGAGAGCTTACCTTGGAGATGTTCTTTTTGATTCAATTATGCATGATTACTATAACACCTGGAAATACAAACATCCTCTTCCGGATGATCTCAGGAATATTTTTGAATCGGGAACAGATAAAGATCTGGCATGGTTTTTTGATGATTTCCTGGGAACAACCAGGCGACTTGATTATAAACTGATCAGGTCGGAAAGCCGGAAGTTGCTTATTAAAAACAGGGGTGAACTGACAGGACCTCTTTTAATAGCAGAAATGAACGGAGATTCAGTCATCTCAGAAAAATGGGAAGAGGGTTTTAAGGGGAAGAAATGGTTTGATACAGCATCAGGTGATTATTCTGAGATAAAAATCGACCCCGGTCATAAAATGCCTGAATTATTCAGGCTCAATAATAATCTCCGTACATCAGGTATATGCCGCCGGAGAGATCCATTTGAAATCAGGCTATTTTTTAGTGCCGGGGATCCTGAAAAGCGACCTTTGATATTTCTTCCTGTTGTTGACTGGAACAGTACAGACAGATTCATGGCTGGGATGTCTTTTCATAACGGCATCTCATTACCCAAACCGGTTCAATTTTTTGTAATCCCTTTTTATACTTTCAATAAACCCGGACTTGCCGGTTATGGTAAAATTACATTTAACCTGATTCCCTACGATAATATTATAAGGTTAGCCAGGTTTTCACTGGAGGGATCGCAGTTTGGCGCTCCAGGAGAATATGAATACAGGAAAGGCAAAGCAGGATTTGATCTTTATTTCAGATCAGGCAGGGTACTCAATCCTGTAAGTCAGAAGGTTTTCGGATATTATGTTGCAGCATCAGACCTTAATCAGATTGAACTTCACACACAGGCAAAAATGCGTTCATACCTGCTTATGGGTTATATGTGGGAAAGGTCAGGTATAATCAATCCCTTCAACCTGTTATTATCCCTGGAATCAGGCAGGTCGTACCAGAAGACATCGCTGGAATTAAATTATAAATACAGCTATTACGGAAGAAGTAATGGATTGGAAATAAGATTATTCGCAGGGACAATGCTGAAAAACATGCCTCCTGATCCGTTTTATGCTTTTTCACCCTGTGGCAGAAGCGGCCATGAGCAATACTTATACCAGGGGATTTATCCTGATCGTTTCAGTGAATCATCTCATACTTTCTGGTCAGGACAGATGGCTCTTTCTGAAGGAGGATTAGTAACGCCGGTCAACGATAACCTGGGATACAGCCGCTCACTCTGTTCAGTCTCATTTACAAGCACTCTGCCCGGGAAGACTTCATTTATCCCTGTTAAACCCTTTTTTACCATGTTGCTTAACAATCAGCGTGATGTAAGAGCTGATGCCTCGCACTTCTTCTTTGAAGCAGGTTTTAAAGCAGGAATATGGAATTTCCTGGAGTTCTATTTTCCTTTAATAGTCTCTGGCAATATCGATGCAATAAACGGGTCACTTATAGACAGGATCCGGTTTGTTTTTAAACTTGACATCTTTAATTCTCTGAAGTAATAACAGAAAATGATTGATTATTGAAAACAGGCACTATTTTGCTTTTACCTGTAAATTACAGGTATCGGTTTCCCTATTTCAAAATCACGGAAACCGAAATCAGTTGTTCTGAAAGAATTCATTTTGAATACATTCTGCCCTATGCCGGGGATTGATGGATAAAATGAAACGGATATCTGAAATGATTTAAAAACCAGGTTTTCATTTTTTATTAAGACACCCAATCCAATTTGTGAATAGACTTTGCTCTTTCTGAATCCCACACCTTCATTGCTGAGCATTCCCAGTGAAAATATGAGAGCAGGTCCGAAATGAAATCCAACTAAATTCCAGGGAGCATATGATTGTGTCTGACATGTAACTGACATTCGGGCAGTACCTGACAATGCAGTACTGTTGAACCCGTCAATGCCATAACCATCATTGAGAGTTAAACTGTCATAAGGGAACCGGTTCTTGCCAATTGTCACCTGCGGTTTTACAAATTGCCTGAATCTCCACTTGCCGATTTCAAATAATTCAGTTGAATAATTTACACCCGCTTTGAAAACTGCCTGCTCAGCATGTGCCTTATTAAGAAAAGTTCCATATTCAAAGCAGGAGCTCAGGTATCCCCATCTGTAATAGTTGCCAAATGATCCCAGTATCCCTAAATATATTCGTTTTAAACTATCCCTCAGCTGATAACCACCTGTCAGTCCGTAGGTTATTCCAACAGGAACATCTTCGGTGATACCGAATCTGAATACATATCTGTCCTTAACATATTTCCTTGCTGATATGCCCAATGAGGTTAAATAGAAATCCTCGCTGGAATAAATATGCAAAGGATCTATTAACTCAGATGGTTTATCTTTATAACTAATCCTCAGATAACGCAGTGTCCAGACAAAATTTGTAATAAAATCATCTTCAGCATTATTTTTAAAGATCTGATGCGCTTTCCCTGCCCAGAAATCGCTTGTATTAAATTTCAGGCTGACAGGAACATAAACCGAGTTTACATCCTTGAGGGAGTCTTTTTTTATCTGGGAAGAATAGGATATGCCGGCGGCCCATTGTGCAACCGGAGAATAAAACGGACGATCAATTGCCAGACTCCTGGTAAAATTCTTAAAACCGTCAAAACCTAAATGAATGTTCGCGCTGATATATGTATTACGGATGTTGGGGATGAAATAATTTGTATTAAAAGAATTTATTCCGGTAGTAAAATTCCTGGAAAAAGTATTTTTAAATCCATGGCCTGATCCTAAAAAATTAACATCTGATATATCTGCCCTGATTTTTGATGTTGAGACCGATCCTCCGGGAATAATACTCCATTTATCCAGCTCCCGGATAAAAACGTCAACCGAATCGGAATTGTTCCCGGCCGGTACTACAGAAAAAGCAACTTCATGAACATATTCCTGGCTGCGGATAAGACGCTCAGACTCCGATACAAGCAAAGAGTTGAATTCTTGATTTCTATGGAACAGCAAAAGGTTCCTTATTGTTATGCTATGCGATTTAATATGAAGTCGGTTCCCTGCATTATAAAAGGAATTTTTCTTCCGGTTGGCTGTATCAGTTACCGAGTAACCAAACGGATCAAGGGTAATAATTTCAATGTTCCGTATAATTTTCCCTTCAAATGCGCTGTAAGGTTTTTGTTTCAGCCTTTCATAAAACGCATTCCCGGCTTTCTTCTCTTTTATTAAGGGGGTAACCGGTTTAAAGATTAACCTGTATATGAATGTTTTAAACTTGCTGCGTTTTGAATAGGATTCAATATTCTCATACAGGTGGGTTGAATCTTTTTTAACCGGAGTCTCCTGTGCAAATGCAAAACCTCCGCTTTTAATCAAGATAATGAAAAATATCGAAATATTTATAAATCCTGTTTTCACCTGACTTTAAAAATCAAAAGCTGTCAACGGACTGATTTAGTTTCCGTTTGTAATCTCTTTCAGAATATTTTTATCTTTAACTGCCTTGAAGTATGAAAGTTCTCTGTTACAAATCCATTTATTACCTGACTTGTTCTCTTCCATGTAATAGAGAGCCGGTTCTGTTGATACCTCTATAATTACTGAATATTCACTTTCTGCACAGCTCATACTTACAGGCATAGTGAAGCCATCAGGCACATTGGTCCATTTCGCTGCAATAAACGGAGTTTCAGGTTTATCGGGATACTTTTCATTATTATAAGTGCCGGAGCACCAGGAAAGAACAGGAACCTCACGCCGGTAGAGATATGCATCAAAGAACCTTCCCCAGTCTTTACCGGTTTTCCTCTCAACAACTTCAATAAAATCGGTAGTCGCAACCTGCGATTTTGCAGCGTGCTCCCGGTAGAAAGTCTGCATTATGTCAAAAAAAAGGCAGCTGTCGTTTACTATGTTACGTATGGTATGTAATATCAGTGCTCCTTTGTTATAAACATCATTATCCCTGGTATCCCAAAAACTGACATCCGGCGGACCTACAACAGGCCGTTTATTATTTATCATTCCGGCCAGTCTGAGTCTGGCCCATTTAAGGGAATTTTCATAACCCTTTATCTTTTCTGCAAATATCATTTCGGAATATGTTGCAAATCCTTCCTGCAGCCATATATCACTGAAATCACTGACTGATACGGCATTTCCCCACCATTCATGAGCTGCTTCATGTACGATTAAATAATCGCCGCCCAGGCTCTTCAGGTTGACATAACCGCTGCCATATGCAATGGCTGTCTGATGCTCCATCCCCTCAAAAGGCCCTTCAACCAGCCTGAATACCTCTTCTATCCAGGGATAGGGTCCGAAACATCCGGAATATACTTTGATTATATCCTTTACCTGCATGAAGTGCTCTTTTGCTTTTTGAAGGTTTTCCGGCAAAACATAATAATCAAGGCTGAGTATACCTTCTCCGGTTTTCATCGTATCGCTGAAATGTTCAAATCTTCCGGCATAAAAGGTTATATTGTAGATATTTACAGGATACCTGGTCTTCCATATGTAGGTCTCTGACCCGGGTTTTGAAGTATGGTTTTCCAAAATGCCGTTTGAAACAGCCTGTAATCCTTCGGGAACAGTAATACGAAGGCTCACGCTATCAGGTTCATCGGAGATATGATCCTTGCATGGGAACCAGATGCTTCCCCCCTCATTCTCACAGGCAATGCCAATCCACGGATTGCCATTTTTATCTTCGTTCCACACAACTCCTCCTGACCAGGGAGGGTTTTTTGCTCTGACAGGTTTACCCTCAAAAACGACTGCAAGGTTATATGTCTTCCCGGTTTCCAGTGAATCAGGAAGCGATGCTATAACTGCCCTCTCCTCTCTGACAAATGGCACCGCCTCTCCTTTAAATTTCAGACTTCTGATTTCCAGGTTCCTATGCAGGTCAAAACGAATTTTTTTGAGTTTACTGACTGCGGTTAAGTGTATAGTTACCTCACCTCCGATAATATATTTGTCAGGGTACAGGTAAATATCCAGGTCATAAAAAGTGACATCATACCCGGCACGGTATTCATCAAGTCTGCCTTTCAGATAATCCTGTGAGGTAAATTGCGGATATCGTCCGGGGTTAGCCGGGGTATACCCGAATTCATGAAATCTGGATATGGTACAGCTGGTGAAAAGCAGCAAGGCGGGGATAAATAATAATTTCTTCATCAGAATCAGAGGCGTTACTGAATGATATTCGAAATCATGCTGAACCATCCTCCTGCCTTGTATTTAACCGTGGCTATTATTACATCTTTTCCATATACCAGCTCAATGCCTTCTCAATTCTCTGATAGTGGAAGATTGTAGTAATTGCCCTTTGCAGCCGTAAAAAAGCGGTCTCACTTTTAACTATATAATCAAATGCCTGATGTTTCATGCAATTCACTGCAACATCAATCTTATCCTGTGAGGATAGCATTATGACCGGTATGTGCACATTCGCTTCTTTAATTCTGTCAAGTGTCTCCAGACCATTAATGGCGGCTTTCTCAACACTGTTCAGATAATAATCCAGAATAATAATATCCGGATTTTGATTCAAACTTTCAAGACACTCTTCTCCTGTTGAAAATGACCTGATAACAGATTTTGTGTTTTCTGCGAATTCTATTTCCAATGATTTTAAAAACAGAGCATCATCATCAACAAGAAACAACAGGCTTTTCTTTTCACTATTCATTTATTCCTTTTTTAAGACTGCAATATTCTTCTAATTCATCACACGCTTTGGAGCAAACTTTTTCAAGCTGAAGGGCTAATTCCCGTATTTTATACAAGTGTTTCTTTGTGCCGGAATATTCCTGGATCAGTCTTGCAATAGTCTCAAAATCCTTATGTATTCCCACTATAGAAAATGAAGGGATGAGTTTATGTGCAGCTTCGAATATTGAATCCCAGTCTTTATTACGAACTCCCTCTTTCATTTTGGATATCAGGGACGGAGTTTGCTTCAGATAAAGTTCGATCATTTCCATCATCAATCCCGGATTGGCTTTTGTCCGTTTAACCAGATAAGTTAAATCAATACATTTTGGCTTATAAATTTGCAAATCTGTATCATTTATCAGGACCGGGGCTTTAACCAGATCTATTATTTTTCTGTGCAATAGCTTTTCATCAAGAGGTTTTATCAGGTAATCATTCATCCCTACAGCTTTGCATTTTTTTAAATCAGATGTGGTGACATCAGCGGTTAAAGCAATTATGGGGATATTACAATGCATCTTGTTACGAATGTATTCGGAAGTTTCAAATCCATTCATTACAGGCATATGCAAATCCATTAAAATAATATCATAATTACTTTTTTGCAGCTTCTGGATGGCTATCTGCCCATCAGCTGCAATATCATTTTCATATCCAAAATCGTCAAGCAGAGTTTTCATCAATAACTGGTTGAGAGATATATCCTCAACTACCAGAACTTTTATTTTCCGTATTTCTGTGTATAATTCCTTAACTTCCTTTTCAGACAGTATTTCATCTGTTGTTTTAGCAAAAGGCAAAATAAAACTAAAAACAGAGCCCTCCCCCAGCTTGCTTTTTACAGAGATAGTCCCTCCCTGCGATTCAACAAGCTGCTTGGAAATTGCAAGTCCAAGGCCTGTTCCTCCATATAATCTTGCAGTTTCACTTGATGCCTGCTGAAAGTTCTCGAAAATATGTTTTATCCTGTTTTTGGATATTCCGATTCCGGTATCGGCAATCGAAAATTCCAATTTCACACTTTCTTCATACTCTTTCAGCAACCTGACATTCACCTTAATTTCTCCTTCTTGTGTGAACTTAATCGCGTTACTGACAAGGTTTAAAACAATCTGGTGCAGCCTTACCGGATCTCCGATAAGAATCCCGGGGATTTTATTATCGAATTTTTTAATCAGTCTAAGATTTTTTTCCTGGATTTTCGTTTCAAACAAGTGTATCATTGCTGATAATGATGTAACTATGTTGAAAGGAATTTTTTCAAATACCATTTTCCCTGCCTCCACCTTTGCAAGGTCGAGTATATCATTTATCAAAACTGTCAGAGCCTCACCGCTGATCCTTATAGCACTTAAGTATTCATTCTGTTTTGCATTCAGATCTGTTCTCAGCAACACTTTGGTAAACCCGATGATTGCATTCATTGGAGTGCGGATCTCATGGCTCATATTCGACAAAAACTGCTGCTTTGCTTTCACGGCATCCTGAGCAATTAATGTGGCACGTTCAGCTTTGTTTCTTGCTCTTTCGGCTCTTCTTGTAGCCAGCTCAGCGCAGGCTTTTGACCTGTTCAATTCTTTTTCAATTCTTTTATGATCAGTAATATCCCTTGCCACAACGACAACACCCAGCACTTTGCCGTACTTATCTTTGTACACCGAACCATTAAACAATACCTCGGTAAGCTTGCCATCGCGAATTGTCAATGGAAAGTCAGCAACAAATCCTTTTTTAAAAACCTGCTTATAAATGTCACGTGCCTTGGCAGGTTCTGTAAAATATTCAAAGAAATCCGTACCTATCAGTTTCTCACGGGTTACTTCTGTAATGTTTATGGAAGCATTGTTTATGTCAGTAATTTTCCCTTTAGGGCTGATTGTAAATAAAGGATCACGACTTGCTTCAATAAGACTCCTGGTATATTGTGATTCCTTACTGTGTTTGTTCCTTGATTCCATGATGTCAAACTTAAGTATTACCGTGCTTAAATTAAGCAGGTTTGATTAAAGAATACTCCTGAACGGTCATCTGACCATAATCCCGGATATCTTCCACTAACAATTGTTTTTTGCTGTTAATTTTTTTAAAATGCGAAAGCGAAAGCCCGGTACTATTTTTAAAACTACCGGATAATTGTTTCACAGTTCCATATTGCATCTTCCGGGCAATTTCTTTAATGCTAAGCTCATTATAAGTGATAAGCTCCTTTACCCGTTCCGATTTTTGATATATGATGAAATTTTCAATAGTTATTCCTCTTCCTTCTGAAAATATTTCAGCCAGGTATGTATAATCGTAACTTAATTTTTCACTCAGGTAATCCGCAAAATTGGTTTCAGACAATTTATCCATATCCCTGACCAGCATAATAATTAAATCCTCTATTTTCTCAATAAGGACAACTTTTCTTCTTTCTATCAGTTCCAGACCTGATTTGAATAATGCAATCCTGAGATCCTCATGTTGCTCATCTGTAATATTTTCCATGACATCAACTGCTCCCATATGAGCAATTACAAAGTGCAGTCCGAGTTTCTTTAACTCCGTACTCACAATATGTCTGCAGTGCATGTTCACCATATACTTTATGTACAGCTTCATCCTGTATTTTTGTAATTACGTGACAATCAAAAACAAAACAGTTAATATCATAAGGTAAAGCTAAACTGTGCTTATGTGTTGAAATAATTAACAAAGATTGATTATAAACCAGGGAAAAATATTACATAATTATTGAAAATATTTACAAAATTCTCACCTTTTTCATAATGCTCCAGCTTACATTTAGCTTGAATTTGTTTAATCACAACCTTAAAAAAGAAGAAGCTGCCTGATTTTCTTTTCAGACAGCCCCCTTAATTAGTATGATCCCCTTTAAATTGATAATGTTACATAATTCACACACTTCCTAAAGCGTTTCTATTTTTGTTCTTAAGGTTCTTAAATTGAGAAGGGGTAAGCCCTGTTTTTTTCTTGAATTGATTCGACAAATGTGCAACACTGCTGTAATGAAGCTTCCAGGCAATTTCAGTAAGATTGAGATCATGATAAACCAGAAGTTCTTTTACCTTTTCAATTTTATGGGCAATAACAAACTGTTCGATGGTGGTACCTTTAACCTCTGTAAATAAATTTGCGAGATATGTGTAATTGTAATTAAGCTTCTCGCTTAGATAATCAGAAAGGTTGATTTTGATCTGGTCATCATTATAATGGACCAGTTCAATAATCAGCGTTTTTATTTTTTCAACGAGGATGCTTTTCTTGTCATTCATCAATTCGAGTCCTGATTCCTTAAGGCTGAAGCCCAGAGAATCGAGTTGTTGTGCAGAAATGTCCTCCATGATCTCAACCTCACCAAGTTCAACCTTGCCATAATGCAATCCAAGCTTGTCAAGCTCCGATTTTACAACCATCTTGCATCGCATGCAAACCATGTTCTGGATGTAAATTTTCATTTGGTTTCGCTCTGGTCTGTCTCCCTCTGAGAATCAAAATTATAAAATTCATTTTATATAAATGATGTTAAACTCGTATTAAATTATCATAATGATCTAGATAGCTTAATATTAAGTATATTTAAAGTCATAAACAGAACTTAAATTATTGATTATTATGTCACTTACCGAGAAAATTGCGGGCGATTTAATAAACGCCATGAAAGGAAAAGATAAGGTTGCCCTTGAAGCGATCAGAGCTGCAAAAACGGCATTCCTAATGGCAAAATCCGAAAAAGGCACCGAGGCAGTACTTACAGCTGACGAAGAACTCAGGATCATCCAGAAGCTGGTGAAGCAGAGAAGGGAAAGTGCAGATATCTATAAGGCTAACAACCGGATGGACCTGTGTGATAAAGAGGTCGCTGAAGCAGCCGTGCTTGAGAAATACCTTCCTGCTAAGATGAGCGAAGCCGAGCTCGAAACAGCTCTAAAGGCAATCATCGAAAAAACCGGGGCTAAATCTCCTGCCGACATGGGAAAGGTCATGGGTGCTGCCACAAAAGAGCTTGCTGGAAAAGCTGACGGAAAAGAGATATCTGCTGTCGTAAAAAAGCTGCTTATATCATAGCATGAAGAAACTTATAAGCTTATTGATCACCGGGTCCCTGTCGGTATGCATGATCTTTCAACCATCATGTTCAGGAGAAAAAACAGGAGAATCTCCTTTTAATCAATCCAGACCCTACACCAGATACTGGTGGTTTGCATCAACAATAAAAAAGGAAGACATAAGGTATAACCTCGACTGGTTAAAAGCCAACGGCTTCGGAGGAGTTGAACTTGCCTGGGTTTACCCGCTGAACAGGTTCAATCCGGACGATACAACTTATACACCGCGACAGGAATGGCTCAGCCCTGAATGGAGCAATATTGTTGATTTTACTATCAGGTATGCTGACTCAGTTGGACTGGGTTGCGATCTTACCTTTGGCACCTTATGGCCTTTTGGCGACAGCAACGTGACCTTCGATCAGGCAACCCGGAGATTTGGTGATCCTGATTGGAGACAGGTTATTACCCGCTCATGGCAGCATCCGAAGAGCGGCTATGTTGTTGATCACCTGACCCCGGCCAACTATATCCCTTATTTCGAGCGACTTATAAAAGCATTTCCGCATCCGTCAACACAAATTACGCAATCATACTTCATAGATAGCTGGGAAGTCGAAACCGAAAAACTCTGGTCGGAGGGTTTTGCGGAAGATTTTCAAAAGATTTTCGGATACGACATTATTCCTTTCATGGATTCGATATATGAATCCGTGAACAGGCAGCATCACTACGATTATATGAAACTTGTTTCAGACAAGGTTCTTGGCTTTTACAGAATGTTTGACTCAACTCTTAACTCTGCCGGAGTCTTCTCAAGAGGCCAGGTATCCGGTGCCCCCTGTGATCTGATCTCGGGATATTCAATAATGGATATTCCCGAGGGAGAATCCATGCTATTCGAGCCCGAATTCTGCGCTATTCCTGCTTCCTCTGCTCTATTATCGGGGAAAAAGCATGTTTCATCAGAGACATTTACCTGTCTTTACGGCTGGCCCGGAGATTATATGAGGGAAGAGCAGACGGCAGATCTGAAACTGGTTGCTGATGCACTCTTTGCAAATGGTATCAATCATCTAATCTGGCATGGTAAGCCACATAATCCGGCATATCATGATACCGTCAGTTTCTATGCTACAACTCATGTCGGACCGGCAGGTTCACTGTCAGACGAATTAGGTGAATTCAACAAATACCTGGAGAGAGTCTCATCTTATTTGAAAAAAGGAGTGACTTATTCAGATATGGCTGTTTACCTGCCTGTTGAAGACGCATGGATCGCCGGAAAGATGCCGGAAGAGAAGCAATTTATCTGGGCATGGGGCTGGTATGAAATGCGTTATGTCTATTTCCCTGATGAACTTTCAGGTTATAACCCTGCGTGGATTAACACTGAGTTTCTTGAAAAAGCTCATTTTAAGAATGGTGCCTTAAAGGTTGGAGATGCCATGTTTAAAGCCCTCTATATTGATGCCGGATATCTTGATTATAAGGCTATTAAACGCATGGCAGAGTTAGCAGGCAAGGGCCTTACGATCATATTGAAAAAAGAACCACGGGAACCGGGTACGATTTTGCATGATGATTACGATCACCTGGTTGATAAGCTTAAAAGTTCAAAAAATGTCGTTGAAAGGTTACCTGATGAGTTTATCCCTTTTATTTCAGGAGATTCAGTTCCGCGTCACTGGTGCAGGAAAGATGGCAAAGTACTATATATATTCTTCCCGAATCCGAAAGCCGACAGGCTGAAATTCCCGATGGAATACGGTCAGTCATTGGAAAATGAGACTAAAGAAATTACTGTTAAAATAAATTATGCCGGAAAAACCTGCGACACAAAACTGGTTTTTGAACCTTATCAATCTCTGCTGTTAAAAATAGAAAATGGCAGGATTGAAAATATAGATATACGTTTTGTCCCTAAAACTCCCGTTGTCAGAAAAAGACCTGAAGGCTACGAGGCTCCCTGGCTTGTGAAAAAGAAAGAATAAGCCTTACTTAGTAAAGCTTAAATTAATCGCCCGGAGGCAATATTTTCCATTTCGCAATATGAAGTGATGATTTCCAGAAGCTCATCACCGAAATCATGAATTTTCCTCTTACCCATACCCTTAACACCCTTCAAAGCTGCTAAAGACTGAGGTAGATAATTTGACAGATCAAGAAGTGTTTTCTGATGTAAGATCTGAAAATGAGCAACTTTAAGCTCCTGTGCCTTATTGTACCGCCAATCCTTCAGCGCCTGGAACAAATGAGGATGAAGAATTTCAACAGTTGATTCTCCGGCGGGTTTTGTGGATTTAGCTTTAGCTACAGGTAAATCAACAACCGATTTCGCCCTGGCATTGAGATATTTACTTATTTGAAAACCAGATCTGACGGCATTAAGGCATTCCAGCTTCATAACACTATCCTTTCTTACACGTTGAAAAGCCTCATTAACCGATTTTCTTATAGTTTTATTGTCTGTTTCCACAGTATAGCCGGCAAGGATTTGCCTGAGGAGACTTTCAAGCCTTTCTGAAAAGAAAACAGCTGCTTTCTTTACCCGTTCCTGCAGCGGAACATTTAACTCAGGATCAGATTCACTGTTCAATAGTTCCTTCATCTGAAGCTGAAATTTTCCTGAGACTTCTACAATGTCTGACTTTAAGCCCGCAATGGTTTTTTCGAGCATTTCCAGCGGGTTTCCCAGAATGCTGCCGGAGTGCTCATTCACAACCTTAATACAGTAATTGAGCCGGTGTATAAGTGCAGTAAAATCGAAAAGTTCTGCAAGCAGCTGCTGCTGGTAAGCTTTTTTTGATTCTGCAAGCTGGCAGGGGCCGGGCTGGTGCTGCACTGAATCTTTAATAAAACCGGAAATTACAGGATTATCAATGATGCTCCGGTGATTGATCCTGCTGCTCAGTACCAGTCCGTTCAGGGTCCGGCACCGGCTGAGAGCCACATACACCTGCCCGTGTGCGAAGGCAGCGCTTGCATCGATCACAGCCCTGTCGAAAGTAAGTCCCTGGCTTTTATGGATTGTTATTGCCCAGGCTAATTTGAGCGGATACTGCGTAAAGGTCCCGATCACTTTTTCTTCGATCTCCTTTGTATCTTCATCAAGTGTATATTTCATATTCTGCCATTCCGTCTTCTCCACACTTATGGGCAGATCGTCGCCGGGACACTTAACCATAATTGAATCGTCCTCAAAGGATTCAACCTTTCCTATTTTGCCGTTAAAGAAAAGTCTCTCACCCGACAGGTCATTCTTTACAAACATGACCTGGGCGCCTTCCTTCAGTATCAGTTCACTGTCGTTGGGATATGATAGTTCCGGAAATTCATCTTTAATGATGGCTTTGAAAGAATGAGCCGGACAGGGAAGTTTCTTAAGCTTCGATTCATTCAAAGCGCGTGCCTGATAGTTATGGGTTGTGAGTGTTATATATCCCCCGCCCGAATCAGGGTCAAAATCAGGAACATATCTTTTGTTCAGCTCATTCAGCACCTCAGCATCTGCATTATTGTCGCGGATACTGTTCAGCAGTGCGATAAAATCCTGATCATTCTGCCTGTAAATATGATTCAGCTCTATTGTAACATAGTCAGTGTTTCCGAGAGCCCTGCTTCCGAAGAAAAAATAAGAGTCATAATAGTTTTTCAGGATTTCCCTGTCCTCGTCTTTTACAACCGGAGCAAGCTGCTGAAGATCACCGATCATCAGTAATTGTACACCACCAAACGGGAGGTGGCGGTTTTTGTATCTCCTCAGTGCGGAATCAATGGCATCAAGAATATCTGCCCTCACCATACTTATTTCATCAATAACGAGAAGGTCGAGGCTCCTTATTATGTTGGCCTTTTCGCGGCTCATTTTATAGCGTGCCGGATCGTTCTGCTCCGGGTGGCTCCGTCGACTGTTTCCCGGCAGGTATAGTGTCGGAATGAAGGGATGGAAAGGCAATTGAAAGAAGGAATGTATTGTTACGCCGCCGGCATTTATTGCAGCTACTCCTGTAGGCGCAACAACGATCATCCTTTTCGGCGATGATTTTCTCAGATTATGGAGGAAAGTGGTTTTTCCTGTACCGGCTTTTCCTGTAAGAAAGATATTGCGGTTTGTGAATCTGGCAAAATCAAAAACTAACTGAAGATCCTTGTTCGGGACAGTTTCCATAATAAGAATAAAATTATCAATTTAAATAACGCAGCGAGCGTGTGAAGTAAAGATATAAAAAAGATCTATATATGATCAGGATAAAAGGATGAAAAATGATTAGTGGAGAAGCCGGTGATCCTGATCAATTGGCTCCGGTTTGAATTGACCATCTGACTCCGAAGTTAATACATTGATAAATAAACAAATACGAAATTGTTACAAGGACCGGCTGAATGTGGTCAAGGCTTCCGGCTTTTGCAATCTGAGTAGCATATTCTATAAAAACCTTTCAAATACCTTTGCCATAAATTCCTGCTCTGTTTTAGGAAGTTGGTACTTATTGGCAACACTCCTCCAATTTTTAACAGATTTTCTAATATTCTCAATTATCCTCAATGCATTCTCATTAGTTAAACGAAAATAACCGGCAACTTCCAAAGTGAGATCTAAATCCAGCGAGTTATCATCGAGGGAGATATTGAGAGATAATCCGGCACCATCTTCATTTGGATTAATGTCAAAAGCCGGGGAGAGTATCCAGCCTTTATCTGTTAAAATAAAACCATGGTTCCGTAAATGATCATCTGTGTTGGAAACAAACAAACTGAACACTATTCTTTGCCATAATTCTGTTAAGTCACTTTCTATATTTGCACCATTTCTTGTTAAAAAATCGACAATTTCCAGATAGCTGGCGCCATCCTGGAAATTGTTTCCATCAACATAACCTAACATGGTCATAGCTGAAGCATAATGAATTCTCTCACCTGTACAAGTTCTGTCAAATCTTTTTGTAAGGAATGTATTATATTTTTTTGAAAACTTCTGGATTTTTGAGACAGCTACATTCAGACCTGCTTTCCGTGCAAGTTCATTTGTAACCATTTCCCACCCACCTATATCTTTAATATCAGATTTACTTGGAAATTTAGCTATCCAAAGATTTTTTTTATCGTCAACTACACTCGCTTTGGGTCTTGCTCCTCCAAGGGAAGAACCCGGATTGATTAATATGTTCAACCATTTGAGGTACTCAGGGTCCTCAATGGCGTTATCATCTTCGAGTCTGAGGCTGATTTGTTCCAATTCTCTTATTGAAGTCCATGGCGGAGAAGCAAGTGTTTTGTTGTCATTTAGAAATGGTCCGTCAGTATTCTCTTTGAAGCGGATGGCACCCATTCGGTGACCATCAAATACTCCAAGCAGATAATCAGATTCTCTCAGTGTCTTTTCAGGGCGCCTCCCGGATCTTGCCATTGCTGCTTCACGTCTCTTCATCAGGATGCGGCCCCACCTGTCGGGAGAAGAATCAAGAAAAACACCAAAGTTCTGTTTCTCATCTTTTGCGTACTGCGATCCGGAATAAAGCTGCAATTCCGGATCAAGTATCTGAGAATAACGTGATTTAAGCCAATTTTCAGAGTAACTAAAAGAGAATATTTCTTTTCCTCTTGTATATTCGGCTTTTATCGCACCCATCAATACCGGTTCTTTCATCCCGGTCCAATGAGCATAAACATAAATATCTTTACTATTACTTCGTGTTTCCATCAGTTTTCTTTAAAATTCTCACTTTGGACACTTGTCCCCTGATAATTATTTTGGTACCTGTGGATTACTCTCTAATTTATCATTTTTAAAAATCTTTGGTGCACGTTCCCTGACTATTAATTTAGCATCCTGAAGTCTTCTGCCCAATTTATCATCTTTAGCGACCTCCATGATATCATTCTCAAGTCCAAGTACTGATAGTACTTTAACATATGCCCCGATTGTAACATTAGGATTTCCTTTTTCGATGGAAACTAATGTTGGTCTGCTGATATCTGCTCTCTCAGCCACTTGCTCTGCACTAAACTTCCTTCGCAGTCTTGCAAGCTTGATATTCTCGCCCAGAACTGAAATAGGTTTATGTGCTCTTGGTAATAATATGGTATTTCTTTTTTTCATAATGTAAACTATATTTTACAAATATATATCTTTTTGTCAAATATATTTAACATTACCAAATTCTTTTGTATTACACCCTTAGTCTAAGGGTAGTAATAACCTTTCAATTATCCTTCAACTTCTTGATTTTCCTGCCGGTGTTAATTCAATGTCCGGTGATTCCTGCAATCTGAACCCCTATTAAAGGATAATAATGGACCTGTTTCAATAGCATGTCCGGAAATATTAAAAATATTGGACAGTATGATTGGTCCTTTTTCATTCTTCGGGATCTTTGTCGAATGGGCAGCATCGCTTAACATGAATCCTATTACATCCATAAGGTATTCATTGTCCTCCGGGATAGGTGCTCCTTTTTATACTATCAATAAAAATGGCGTCGTAAATACTTAATCTGCAAGGCCATTTGATTCATAAGCAAGATTAAGTTTAAGTGTAAGTGTGAGAGCGAGAGTGAGAAAACAGAATGAGAGTGTGAGCGCAGCCGAACACTCGCTCCCGCTCTCACTCTCACTCTGTTTTTTGTCGGGGTGAGAAGCTAAACAATATCGCCAATAAGGCAATCACATAATAAATTGATAAAAATATTAAAATAGATTTTTTGCATAAAAGGCCGAAAAACAGTACCTTTCGCAAAATATCACTTTTAACTATATGCTGGAACAGTTTAATATAAATGTAAGTCAATGGATTGAAAACCTTGAAAAAAAGGGAAGAATTTCATTTTCATTGAACCAGTTAGAGGAGGAATTACCGAACTACTCCGGAGTAGCAATTAAAAGTGCTTTAAAAAGATTATCTAAGAAGGGGAAGATAGTTTCATTCCACAAGGGATTCTATTTAATAATATCAGCGCAATATGCAAACAGAGGGATTCTTCCTGCTGCATTGTTCATGGACAATTTCATGAAATATCTTAACCGACCATATTATGTAGGATTATTAAGTGCTGCAGCTTTATATGGAGCGGCTCATCAGCAGCCTCAGGAATATTTTGTAATAACTGATTTCCCGGTGTTACGACCTTCCCACAAGAAGGGATTAAAAGTGAATTTCATAAGTAAAAGTAATATTGAAAGTCGGTTGCTAGAAGAACGAAAAACTGAATCAGGTTATCTTAAAGTGTCTTCACCGGTTTTGACTGCCAGTGATCTTGTTCAATTTGAAAAAAGGTCCGGAGGAATTACCAGAGTAGCTACTGTATTGAATGAACTTGTGGAGGAAATGAATCCCAAAGAGTTTGATCCAATATTATTTACTTCAACTCCGTCTACTGCTATACAAAGACTTGGATATCTGATTGAGAAAGTTATAAATAACGAGAAACTGGCTAACGAGTTATTTAAAGCCTCTCAGAAAAATGGTTTAGATTTTTTCAGGATACCATTAAAAGCATCTGCGCCAACAAAAGGTTTCTCGTCAGATAACCGATGGAAAGTAATCGTTAATGCAGAAATTGAAATGGACGAATGATCCCGCAACAATATATTACAGAATGGTCTGAAATTGCACCCTGGAAGGCTAATGAACAGGTAGAACAGGATTTAATTATCTGCCGGTCACTTGTTGAATTATTTTCAGATAACATTATAGGTGAAAAACTTGCTTTCCGGGGAGGTACGGCTTTGCATAAACTTTTTCTGGAACCTCAACCCAGATATTCTGAAGATATTGATTTGGTACAGATTACTGCAGAACCATTTGGGACATCAATTGACAAAATCAGGAAACAGCTGAGTTTCTTAGGTGAACCAAAGATCAAACAAAAGGACAGAAATACTACGATGATATTTAATTTTGAATCTGAGATACAGCCTGTGCAGGTTCTTAAATTAAAAGTAGAGACAAACTGCAGAGAACACTTTTCTGTCTTTGATCTCAAGAAAAAGATATTTAAAGTCAATTCACCATGGTTCAATGGAGAATGTAATATCACAACATATGAGATCGAAGAATTATTGGGTACAAAGCTTAGGGCGCTTTACCAGAGAAAAAAGGGAAGAGATCTTTATGACCTTTTTAGAGCACTAAAAACAAATGACTGTTTATCCAAAGAGAAAATAATTCAGGTATTTCAACATTACATGAAGCACGAAGTCACAGGTATTCCATCTAAAGCTGCTTATCTTAAGAACCTTGAAGATAAAATGAATGATACGGAGTTCCTTGGGGATACAACTGCCTTGCTTCGTCCTGATGAAACTTATGATCCTATAGACGGATTTGCTCTGGTGAAAAAAGAATTAATTGAAAAGATGTGAAAAAACTTGACTGAGTCATTTAGTTCAGTTATTATCATGACAAAATTTTGTACTACTTTTTGTACTACTAATGAAAATGGCCTCGTATATATCTGATTTACAAGGCCATTAGATTTGCTACGTCGGGCAATGCCCGACGTAGCCCTCAGAAAATAGAAGCCCTCCTTCGTCCCGCTGAAGCGGGACTTCGGAGGGTGAAGTCGGGGTGAGAAGCTAAGTATTTATTATCTGATTAATTATCAATATAATATAATTTATTAGACCATTCCAGGTTTTAGAAGAGTTCACTATTTTGGAATCCATGCATCTCATGGCAACTCATTTCATTAAATATGTTATAATATTGGTAGTATTACTACTAATCCTGACAAAAAATTAATGAGTCTCCTGGACAATCATGTACCAGGAACAGTCCTTCTCGCATCATGGCTGGAGAAGAATGGCATCTCACGGGATCTGCAACAATATTACCTGAAGAGTGGCTGGCTTGAATCATATGGTTTTGGAGCATTCAAACGACCGAATGAATATGTGCAATGGATTGGAGCTTTGAACTCATTACAAAGACAAACCAAATTGTCAGTGCATGTTGGAGGATTGACATCCATATCACTTCAGGGACTTTCTCATTATGTGCGTCTGGCTAAAGAAAATCTTTACATGTTTTCACCACAATATATAGACCTGCCGAAATGGTTTCTCGATCAGGATTGGAGTGAACAGGTAGTGCATGTGAAAACAAAATTTCTACCTGCAGACCTTGCACTTTATGAATATAATCAGAATACTTTAAAACTTAAATTATCATCACCTGAACGTGCAATCCTGGAGTGTTTGTATCTGACCCCTGATCGATTTGATATGGTGGAATGTTATCAAATCCTTGAGGACCTTCCAAATCTCAGGCCAAATGTCCTGCAGGAATTACTTGAAAACTGCAACTCAGTAAAAGTAAAACGCTTGTTTTTATATATGGCATCTAAAGCCAAACATCAGTGGTTGGACTTTGTCGATCAATCCAAAATTGAATTGGGAACCGGTGACCGAGTTATTGTAAAAGGGGGTGTTTATATATCAAAGCACCGAATTTCAATCCCAAATGAATTAGTGGCATTATAATCTAAACATCTTTTATATACCAAAGCCGATTCATTACTTGCATTTCTCGAACTTTCTCAATTGCTTGTTGAAATCCCTCCACACGGCTTTGAATTTTCGCAGATCCTTAATCTGATGGCTTAGATTTTCAGTCCATGCTTTCTCAAAAACTTTCTCCTTTGCTGTTACCTTTTGAACAAATTCTTTGGGATCCTGACCTTTATGTTCAGCTTTCTGTTGAAATTCGATAAAAACATCCTGCAGTTCAATTCCCTCAGTGTTTGTTAAGTACTCGAAATCATATAAATCACGTGGAATTGTTCTTCCCATCAAGGCAGCCATTTTTTCAATTACTGTTTCTTCCAGGCTATAACTTATAATAGTAACCTCCTCTTCTTCCTCAAGATCTGAGTAATCATTCAGCATAGTTCTTTTTACAACTTCAAATTCAAGCTTTTCACCTTTCCCGATATCGGTTTTAATATGGTCACTCTTACCTCCGAGGGGGCCAATATAATCAATGAAGAATTTAAGAGATCCTGATTCATGAACTTCTTTTGAATCTTCAGGTATATAAAGATCAATATTGGCTGCTTCTTTGATGCTTACAAATATTTTATTAAATGCTTTATAAATTTCTTCATCTGAAAGCGTCTTCTCCAATGATGGGTCAAGTGTAAAATCAATATCTTCAGAGTAGCGGTAGTCCTTAATGAAGATCTTTTTAATACACGTTCCGCCTTTAAAGATTAATGCATCTTTTAGAATATCGTGATAATATAATCCCCATAATACCCAGGATATGATATAATCTTTTTCAATTTGCTGAGGTCTAACGCCTTCTTTAATTGCTACTTTCGAAATTTCCTGCGGTTTTATCATGTAAAGATTGAGTTTTTAATAGTACTTACATCAATGTTAATTTTCAAGCCGAATCTTGAGTTTTTCCGGCCTTGGTTTGGACCTGTTGTATCCAATAAAGGGAAACTTGGACCAATTTCTTTTAACATTTCATCATAATGGGTTGTCCAGGTAAGGCCAAGCAAATCCACAAGAAACAAGAATCTCTTCTTTGTGGCTTCGTTTTCATTACGGCTTAAATATTCAAATAACTTTTGATAATCGATTTTGTCTTTTGATTCATGTAACGCTTTGCCAATTTCAACCAACCCCCCACTTAAATGTGGGCGTGTCAATGCATCAACAAGTGTTTTCTCAAGATCACTAACCATTACTTTATTATACTTATCGATCCATGTGTTTTTAAAACCAAAAAATCTTGGTTCTATGTGATAGACAAACTGGAATTCAATTCCCCGGATTTTTTTTATCGCAGGTTTTACCTGAAGATTAGTTACGACAATCTCTTTCAGGCTTGGTTGTGTTATTAGACCATGTACTTGCATAGCCGAATAATAACCTATATAATATTTTTTACCTTTCATAAGATATTTGGCTACAAGGTGCCAATCCGGAATATATTTTTTGGGATCAGCACTTGAAGGGACGATATGGTAAAGACTACGATTTAATTTTATCAGCATCCCCTTTTCAACCATTCCGGAAAGAACCCTTGATAGGTAAATTCTGTTTGCATCGGGATACTCCAATAACACATCCTGAAAAGTAAAGCAATCCTGATCAGCGCCAGAAAATCTTTTAATAATATCCCAACTAACTATGTTTTTCATCTTACAGACATTTATTATCCTGTTATTATATACTATTTGGCAATACAAAGATAATAATTATCCATAATCAGACAATTATTATCTGGTTATTATATATAAACTGATAATACGCAGATAATACATATCCAATATTTTCGATTTTTATAAAGCATGAACTTTATATTCTAAGAAGGATGTTATAGTAAATATTTCATAAAAGTATCATTAAGTGATAATTTGATGAAAAATCTACTAAACTCAAATCTCTTTTAACTGTTTGATTTTCCGGACAGTATTAACAGAATGTCCTGTTATTCCGGCAATCCGTCTTACTGATAAATCGCTCTTATCGATAAGGTCAGAGACATTCTGGTATTTGTCCAACATAGTTGATGGAGTAGTCTTTGCCCTTTTTTTGCGGCCCTGTTACCTCAGCTTAATTTTGGCAAGCTGAATACCCTCATACTGACCGATTTTTCTCTGACTATTCTCCATCCCGGCACCGATACTCAAAGACAAATTTGACCAATAATTGACCATTAAATAAAAAATCCTTGTAAGTTATTAATTTACAAGGATTTAATTTTATAAATGGTCGGGGTGAGAAAACGCCCCAAACCTTAACACACTGATAATCTGATCAGGCTCATTTCTCGGTAATTAAACTTCTGAACTTAACATATAATGGACATTTTAGAATATTATCCATGTAAGTGTATGTTTGGATGTGTTAAGATTTGTTCACTTTTTGTGGGGAAATTGTGGGGAAGTATTTACCTTTGTTAAGAATTTTTATGGTAAATATTAAAACTTCCTCAGATGCCAACAATTAAGTTCTTTACCAGA
>JBFYPG010000149.1:0-9372 GCA_041303415.1 Bacteroidales bacterium | reverse complement strand
CCTTTTTTTGACACTACCCCCTTTCCCGTTTCCCCCTTTTTTTGACACTACCCCCTTTCCCGTTTCCCCCAAGGGGGAAAGGCTGAAGAAAATACAGGGAAGATTAGTATATTTATTGTTTAGTACCTAAACAATTTTTTATCTGTTCGATAACGTTATCAATTTCTGTATCAACCTCTTCATTTTTAAACCTCAGAACCTTAAGCCCTGATGATTCAAGATATCTTGTTTTTTCAGTGTCATACTCACCAGTGAACAGGTGAATATCACCATCTACTTCAATAGCAAGATTTGCTTTATCACAAAAGAAGTCAATAATATAAATACCGTAAGGGTGCTGCCTGCGAAAATGCATTCCGCATAACTGTCTTTTCTTTAGTCTTTCCCAAAGTATCTTTTCAGCGTTTGTCATATTCAGACGAAGTTCTTTTGCCTTACCTTTAATATTAAGGCTTGCCCCATGAACATGCTTCGCGTCATTTACTCTTCTGCAATAAACCATATCTGTCTTATTAATACTTAAGTTTCCTTATTATGCTCCTCCCCCCTTGGGGGGAGGTCGGGTAGGGGGTTATTTGACATCACTACCCCCTTTCTCGTCCCGCAAAGCGGGAGGCTGGGATCCACTCCTTCCCCCTTGGGGGAAGGCTGGGATGGGGGTATAAACAATAAGAATTGACAATATTCTTCATAATTGCAGATAATCATTCTTTGTTGTTATGCCTTTTCCCTGGATTATGGTTATATACCTGTCAGCAGCGATGTCTTTATAAATTTCCTTCCGGCCGTCGGACCAGAATACTTCAAGCTGATCCACCCTGGCGGCCTTGCCAAGTCCGATATGCATGCGTGGATCGTTATTAGAGAGGTAGCCGGTTGCCCACTGGTTGATATGCACCTGTTTTTTTCCTCCCGCAGTTACCACTACCCTTGCGCTTATAGCGGCGGCAGGTCCGTCTGCCCCTTTCAGTGTCAAACCGAGCCAGTGGTTAGAATTGCCGCCATCATTCCTCAGGAGTGCGGCAGTTGCTTTCAGATCAACATGTGATACAATGATGTCCATGTCACCGTCGTTATCGTAATCCCATACTGCCATCCCGCGGCCGGAGCGCTTTACTTTGAAATATGTTCCATGTTCCTTCCCTGTATCTCTGAAATGTCCCTTGCCGTCATTTTCCAGCAGCAGGGGGTATGAGAGGATAAGCTCTTCAGCAATGCCGTTTGCCGCAACGATGTCAAGGTCGCCGTCATTATCATAATCGAACAGGGCGGCTGCCCACGAACCCTTGCCTGCAAGAGGTCCCTGCACGCCGCTTGGTTCAGTAATATCCTCAAACAGGCCATTTCCAATATTCCGGTAAAGTGCGCCGTGTTCAAGGTCAACTACCAGTATATCAATAAGTCCGTCTCCATCAACGTCTCCAATGGTCCCATGCATTGAACCGGTTCCTTTTCCATTATTGTTTGCTGCAACTCCGATCTGAATGCCAACCTCATTATACACACTTTTGTCATTTCTGAACATGAAATTCAGCTGGTGATCATTAGCCTGGAAGATATCAATATCTCCATCATAATCGTAATCAAATATGGTAAGTCCCATGCATTTTGAATCGGGATAGAACAGATTGTTCTTTTCAGTTACATCTTTGAATGTACCGTCAGGCTGCTGTTCGTAAAGCATTGAAGCCTGTCCTTTATATTCTGACGGGTGAGGCATCAGACCGGGTGTGACAGGAGAAATGTAGGCAGGGTCAAAAGCCAGGAAATTCCCAATCATGGCATCGAGCCTGCCGTCGAGGTTATGATCCCAGAATGATACGCCTATGCTCCACTTCACAAAACCGTTCAGTTTATCAGGTCCCCGCAGTCCGAGTTTATCAGTGATATCAGTAAAAGTGCCGTTGCCATTATTCCTGTAGAAGATATTGGGACCGTAATTGAGAAGGTATAGATCCTCATCGCCGTCGTTGTCATAATCGATCGCTCCGGCTGCCATGCTCCAGGTAGTGTCGTTCACTCCGGCGGTTGCTGATACATCGGTGAATGTTCCGTTGCCATTATTTTTATAGAGCTTGTCCCTGTTCTCCCTGAACCCGAGACCTCTCTTATCCGATACTCCGTAAAGGTATGTCCCGTTCATCATGTACAGATCCATCAGGCCGTCGTTGTTGTAGTCAAAAACTGTAACGCCTGATCCGCTGCTTTCAACAATGTTCTCGTAATTATAATCGCCGAAGGTGTATCTGAAGTCGATACCTGCCTGTTTTGTTACATCCCTGAAAATAATTTTGGGGTTCTGTGCTGATAATAAAAAAGGAACTGATAAAAGCACAATAGTAATTATAATCCTGTGTTCTATCATTTTTATTTTTTGGCATATACCCCCTTCCCAGCCTTCCCCCTTGGGGGAAGGAGCGTTGTTATCTTTTCCCCCTTGGGGGAAATAAGAAAGGGGGTTAATTCCCATAGTTCTTAATGGCATTAATGTATTTATCTCTTGTTACAATCCTTGTATTGTATTCACGGTTATATTGCTGAAGATCAGGATTATCGGGATAGATATCCGTTTCTGACGGAGTATAGTTTTTCATTCCATGGAAGGGGAGGGGCCCGACTGTAGTTCCGAAAGCTGTGTTCATATCAGCATCCTTTACCCATCCCACGCTTCTTATCAGGAAATCTCTTTTCCAGCCCTTTTTGAGCTCCGGTAACCGGGTTGCATCAAATTCAATACTTATTTCGTCGCCGGCATTTAAGATCACATATTTATTATCGCTCTCTGTGATCAGCGGCAGGACATCCCCATACCTGGTATAATTTCCGGTCTGATCCCTCCACTTGGGGCCCTTTTCAACCGTCGAATAGTCGAACCAGTGGGGTCCGTACCTGCCGCCCTTCCTGTAGGTGCGGGAGAATCCCCGGTAATTGAGGCCGGCAGAAACAGGGTCCAGAGATGTGCTTATTACCGGTGTCTCTTCAATATTTTCTGCCAGGAAGATTTCATCCCAATAGATTTCCATGTTTGTCTGTATCCTTATCCTGTGATCGTCAGTCAGGAATTTACCCGTAAGATCAGCAATAACTGTCTTGTCCTTGCCCATCGGAAATCCCAGGTTAGCGATTACTGTTTCCCATTCACCTTTTTTATTTAATACCTGCACGAACGGAGGGACCACATTGAATGAGCCGGTCTGGGAGAGGGCATAGTTGATGCTTGCATCTGTGGGGAATATCCATCCCTGCAGGAAGAGGAATATGTTCTTTGTTTTATCATACTCTCCGGGGTCGAGGATCAGCTCCTGCATTTCGGTGATTCCCTGGTACTTACCGGGGAGGAATCCCGAAATGTAAACATCGTCTTTTTTCGTGATCCTTGAGAGGAGGTTGTTCCCCTCTCCGTCAACTGCTGAAACAGGGTATTTTTTTAAGTGTACTTTATACACTTTTAATTCCGGGAACGGTGGGCCGGAGAATTTCTCATCGAGGTATATTTCTACGTTCTCCGGGTGGTCAACGGCGATCATCTCCAGTTTGTCGGTGTAGATAACTTCCCAGAGCTCATCGGTAAGCTTTAAAGAACAGGTTCCTTTCCGGGGTTTCATCAATTCTCCGGGTATTTTGATATAATCGTCGGATGCTTCGGCAAAACCGTAGGCAGTTGTTCCTCCCATGATGCCGAGCGGCATGCCCAGAGCACTGCGCCAGAGAATATCCTTGACAAATGTATACTCCTCACCGTTCCATGTATACAGAAACGGGCAGGAGCCTTTCAGTGTCTGTGCTTCAATTGCCGCGCGGTCGGTCACCGGGTAGAAGATATTCTGGGGAACGCCGTTTGTCCAGGTGATCCTTATCACATCAGCCAGGGGGCGCCGGCCTATTCCGAAATGAACATTCGGATCGGTGACCACAAGAGTCTGGTAAAGCTCCCCTGCCCTGATCTCGACTTTTGCGCCGATGCCGAAATGATTATTCTTTGCGCTCCCTGCCCTAAGACCCATAAGTTTTATTCCTACATAATGATTGTTGTTCCCGCCGTCGTTGCGGAGAAGATATGTTTTGCCGTCCATCCCTGCAATTACTATATCAATATCTCCGTCGCTGTTATAATCAAAGATCGTGATCTGCCTTGCCTGCGCGGGTTCAGCAGGGAGGATCCCGGAAACATCAGTGAATGTTCCTTTTCCATCGTTATAAAAGAGAAAGAGGCCGCGGCCGTTCTGCTCTGACGATTCACCGGCAACCAGCAGATCAAGGAATCCGTCGTTGTTGAAATCAATGAACGAAGCATCATAAGCCTTTACCTTCAAAAGGGAACTAAACATTTCATTTGTCCCGGCTTCAGGCTCAAACACACCGGTGCCGTTATTACGGAGCAATTTATGTCCGCCTTCATTGAGCGATGTAATGAAGAGGTCGAGAAAACCATCATTATTGTAATCCCCTGCCGCAACGGATGTTGAACCGCCATCACTAATCAATCCTGCCTCCTGTGTAAGGTCCCTGAATACGCCAAGCCTTTGATTTGAATAGAAAATGTCGGAAGAGTTTTCATTTATCACAACCAGATCAATATCTTCATCCTCATCAAAGTCGCCGAAGGCTGCATCGCGGCTTATTGTGCCTGTCTTATAATCACCCATTTTTTCCGACTGATCTGTGAATGTGCCGTCTGCATTGTTCCTCAGCTGGATATTTTTATCAGATGTCATCCTGTAGAGATCAAGGTCGCCGTCATGGTCAAGGTCAAAGAAAATGGCTTTATTGCTGCCTTTGTCCCGTTCGATTCCTGCTTTCCCGGTTATATCGCTGAAGTATCCGTTTCCGCTGTTTATATACAGGATATCTCCTCCCTCCTTTGAGATGTAAAGATCAAGGAATCCGTCATTATTGTAATCAGCAAAGAGTGCTGAGGATTCTTCTCCGCTATGCCTGATCCCTGATTCTTCAGCAACTTCCAGCAGTTTTCCCATATCATTTCTGAAGAGCCGGCTCCTGTATTCTGAAGCCGCCTGATCATAGCCTGATGCATATATATCAATATCGCCGTCGCCATCGTAATCAGCTGATGCCACACAGCTAAAACTGCTGAATTCAGAGGATCCCTCCCCGGGGAATCCCTGCATAATATTCAATCCTGCAGAAGCAGTTGCATCGGAGAATTTAATAACATCCAACAGCGATTCATCCCCGCTGGTCCCTGATGACGTCATTTGGTCCAGTGTAATTACCGGGAATCCTATGAGCGACCCGCCCGGGCCTTTGAGCTCCATCATTCCTGCCTGGTATGGAGGCGTCACCTTAAGGTAATTATGGAAGATCACAAAACCGGTAACCGCATTCTCCCTGTCGCCGCTTTTCAGCGATCTGAAGGTTTTGTCATAATATTCAACAGCTTCTTTAGGGAATTCCGGAAACTGCTTTTTAATTATCTCCATCTGTTCAAGCGCTTTGTCGGATTCACCATTCCTGACATAAATATCAGTTATGTTGAGTCGGGGGACCAGGTTGCCGGGGGCTGCCTCAATGAGTTTATTAAGGTAAGTCTCACGCTTTTCAAGAGTCCCGGGATCCGACTCTGTTGTGTAGAGTTCAGAAAGATGATAAAGTACCTTGACATGCTGCGGAGCAAATTCAAGCGCCTTCCCAAGTTCCGAAACTGCAAGCTCTTTCTGATCGTTCATCTGGTACACGGTTGCCAG
Source organism: Bacteroidales bacterium (assembly GCA_041303415.1). Lineage (GTDB taxonomy): Bacteria > Bacteroidota > Bacteroidia > Bacteroidales > VadinHA17 > LD21. Next base: position 3,667 of record JBFYPG010000149.1, on the reverse strand, counting down.
TATCAGCCTGATATCGGCATCGGCAGGATCGGTCTTAATGGCTTTCATCAGTTGTTTCTCAGCATCAGTGTATTTTCCCATTCTCAGATATGTAAGGCCGAGGTTTGCATGCCCGAATTTCTGTTCAGGCGCCAGCCTGATGAATTTCAGAAACTCCTTTTCGGCCTCCGCCAGCTTGAACTCCTCGAGATATGCGAGTCCGAGGGTCCGGACTGTTATCAGCTCCGTTGCCTTTTGTTCGTTCTTCTCTGACTTGCCCTTGCAGGCAATCAGAATGACGGAAAGAATCAGAAATAACAGAATATTCCGGATTTTCATTTTGAATCGTTTTCAGGAACATAATTAAGCAAAACCTTCATATATGGATGACCGTCGAAGGTCATCTCAGATACCGGACGGAGTATTACTTTCAGGTTCGATGGATAACCGTCATGCCTGTACCGGGCGGTAAGATAATTATTACTTACAGAAAAACTGATCTCCCCGTCGTTAAGTCCGGGATCCTCCGTTGAATTAATAAATGTATTAATGGAGATCTCATTATTGTCGGGCTCAGCCAGGAAAGTATAGCCGGTTTTATTGTCAACTGCCATAATATTGGGGCCATAGCATAAAACTCCGCTCACAGGCGCGTCTATCTCATTTATCCTCAATTCCTTGCCGTCAGCGATCACTCTGGTAGCGTACTTAAGTTTCAGTGTTATCCTGTCTCCGTTTCCGATGTCTTCAGCAATGGATACCCAGTCTGCGCTGACATTGCATTCTTTTTTTACCCCGTTTATAAGGACCACAGCCTCATCGGCCCAGGAAGGCTTCCTGATCATCAGGGGCTTTTCAATGCTTGTAGCTTTAATGATATGCAGTTCGTAATCATGAAAGCCATCTTCATAACCTTTCCTGCTGAGTGATATGGAAATGCTATCGTCTGAATAATCGGCATCCAGAAGCAAATTGACTTTCACATGTTCGTTGTTGTTTTCGATGAAGTACTCATCTCTTAATACCTGCATTGCCCTGAGCCCCGACATGGTGCAGCACCACCATGCGGCCATCATGAGCTCCGACGGTGACTCAGTATTGTCAATGGTATGGTGCCCGAAATCGCCGGTAAAATACTGATTGAAATACAAAGAGTTATAAAGGGCGAATTCTGCTTTCTCCAGGTATTTCATTTCACCGGTGAGTTTATACAGGTTAAGGCTCAGCCTGATGAAATCGGCTGTGGAACATCCTTCATCACGGTCGCCCTTTCCGCCGAAATACTCTTTTACGCTTCCGTATAAAGTATGATCCTCAGAGTTAATCAGGGAATTGTAAGCTCTGCTCACATAATCAAGAACTGCGGGATCGTGTTCGTATTCATAGAGCTTAAGCACTCCTCTCAGGGTTGTAAGGTACCCATGCGAGTGCAGAGTGCCTCTTTCAGGAAGCACCGGGTAAACCTGCTTTGCAACCTCAGCGTATTTTTTATCGCCGGTTATCTGCGAAAGCATGACAAGAGGTTCAACATACTGAGTGAAGCAGATTATGCCGTCGGCGCCCAGACCCTCAAGCCTTTTTACCACTTCGGGGGTCACCTCCCTGTAGCAGCCGGTGAAAAAATCTCCGAGTTTTATTGCAGCCACAAGGACATCCTTATTTCCCGTTTTTGAGTAGTATTCAAGCAGTCCGACAAGCAACCTGCCGTTCCCCCAGAGCAGCGGCATATGTTCCTTATTAATCTTTTCTTCCGAAAATAAAAGCAAAGGATCGCCGAACCGTCCGTCGGGCTGCTGGTACTTCAGTATCTCTTTTACGATCTCATCCAGACGGCTGTCATATTCATCACCGGTGCAGGCAGAGAGCGCCTCTACAAATCTTCCTGACAGGTCGCCGCTGTAATTCTGGAAGCGGCGCTGATCAACAGGGTCAAGGTTGACATCAGCCAGGATGAATTCATTTGTGAAGACAGGCTCAAATATGTCGCCCGTGAGCCTCTCTTCGGTCATTTTCATCCGCCTGGAAAACTCACCTTCCGGAGGTGCAGGCACCGGAGGGTTGCTGCAGCCATATAATGCCATCAATAAAACGAAGCAGAGGAGGAGGGATCCAGTATAATGCCCGTGCAGGAGTTGTTTCATTTTTTGGTTTAAAATTAATATTAATCTGCCGTTTCAGGGACACCGTTTTTCAATATACTTATTATATATGGCCCTTCGCGGTTACCCATTTCGTCGAATCTGATTGTTCCTGTAACACCTTTGTATACGATCTTCTCAAGCGATTTCTGGATCTGTTCCCTGTCGGAGGTGCCTGCATTCCTTATAGCCTGAATCAGCAGATTCATACCGTCAAAAGCATATGCTGCGGCCATTCCGGCAGAGCTTCCGTACGTCTTCCTGTATTCATCTGCAAAGGACCTGAATCCGGATCCTGACCATTGCGGGGCAGCAATTAAAATATCCCTGTCAAAAAGAACAGATTCCCCTGACGAGACCATGTTTTCGTTCAGCGGGTAATGAGAACTGAAAACCGGCATATCCAGTTTGTTCTGTTTTAAAAGGCTGATGATCTTAATGTAATTATCATGTTCACAGAATATTACAATGCACTCTGACCCTGATTTTATTATGAGGTCTTCAAGGCTGCCGGATTTCTCCTCAGACTTTTTATAGCTGTACTGAACCGGATCGGGCTTCATTTCCATCCTGGTCTTCTTCAGGAAGTTTGTGAATGCCGTCTTTGAATCATACCCTTCATCATAAATTGTAAATATTCTGCTGATATTTCTTTTATTACAGATCTCCTCAAACAGTGTCTCAGCCTGCTGCATGTCGTTCGGGACGCAGTTGAAGAACCAGGGCACGAAGGCCTGGGAGAGGGTAGGGTCGCCTGCCCATACCGAGACGAACGGAACGATTGCTTTGGTGGCGGCCTGTTCGACGAGATGGGCGTTGCGGCCGTCGTGTGAGCCCAGAAGAGCCCACACCTTTTCATTGAATATAAGGTCAACCGCCTGCTTTGAACCGGTTCCCCAGGGGCCTTCCATTGATCTGATTTCCAGCTTGAAAGGAATTCCATTAAAACCGCCTTTCTGATTTGCCCGGCTGACAGCCAGTCCGGCTCCCTGCTTTGCTGCAACAGACATGTTATCCTGAATCAGCAATCCGATCTTAATTGTTTTTTCAGGATCCCCTGTCAGAGAACCTGCCCTGGCGCTTTCGGCAAAAACCAGTGAAGCAGCAACCAGGAGGATTACATGAAATATTGTTTTCGAATCTTTCACCCGGTGGCAGGATAATAATTTCATTTCCCTGAGGGAAGGATCAGGGTTCTGCCAATGGCACCGGCTATCTTTTTAAGATCTTTCATGAGGCAGTAGAAATCAGCAGGGTACAATGACTGCTGCCCGTCGCATAATGCCTCTTCAGGTTTATGGTGTATCTCCATGATAAGACCGTCGGCGCCTGCTGCAATTGAAGCTTTTGCCATTGAGGGTACCATCCATCTTACACCTGTTCCATGACTCGGGTCAACAATTACCGGCAGGTTTGAGAGATGCTTAAGCATCGGCACAGCGCTCAGGTCGAGAGTGTTCCTTGTGCTGGTTTCAAATGTGCGGATGCCTCGTTCACAAAGAACAACGTCGGTATTTCCCTGGTTAAGAATATATTCGGCTGCCAGCAGA
>JBFYPG010000148.1:0-7912 GCA_041303415.1 Bacteroidales bacterium | reverse complement strand
TTCTTTACAGAATGCTCAGTGTATTTAGATGGCCAGATACAGAATCCGTCGTGGTGTTTTACAGTAATTATGATTCCTTTCATTCCGGCATCTCTGGCGGCTTTTGCCCATTGCCGGCAATCAAGTTCTGTCGGATTGAAAAGTGATTCATTTTCATCGCCATAACCTCTGGCGTAAGTATTCATACTAAAATGAATAAACATGTAATACTCCATTTGGTGCCATGCGAGTTGCCCTTCGGAAGGAACCGGGCCAAAAGGCTCAGGAGAAGAGACTTTCTTTGAGGATGCAGAAAGCAAAAAAATTGCCAATAAAAATAAGAATAGGCTTTTCATATTATTTAATAATTTTGTAGGTATTAGTCCCAAATACAAGTTGATAAGTCACATTACAATGTAATGTTTTAACCTCAACTTTGCAAGTAGAAATTGGAATAATTTCTTTGATCCCGTGTAAGCTAAATTCACTTACTGCTTTGAGCGGATATATATAATTTTGCATGTTATTTGTGAGTTTTACACCATATTCCACCATTGTCAAACATGGGTAGGGTCATCTGTCTTTCTTCCATTTTCAAGTGTGAATCAGTGTTATTCATTGTTGTTAAAACTACACATTAGGTTAATATTTATACTGGTAACCATTTGGCTGATGATAAACAAACTACTATTCCTTCCTTGGCTATTGGAAAAGTTACTTGGCTTTTGTATATCAATTATTTGTATAATGCTCCGTACATATTACATGCCCTGTAGTCTGATCCTTCGGCATCCATACCGAATGCACCCCAGGCACTTGGTCTGAATATATTCTTTTCTTCGATATTATGCATACAAACAGGGATTCGAAGCATTGAGGCAAGGGTGATAATATCAGCCCCTATATGACCATATGAAAATGCTGAATGGTTAGCTCCCCAATTATACATAACCGAGTACACATCAGAGAATGGTCCGTTACCTGTTAAACGTGGCACAAACCAGGTGGTAGGCCAAGTTTGGTTTGTACGCACATCCAGCAATTTATGAACATGCGGAGGTAATTCAGTTGTCCATCCTTCAGCTATTTGAATAACGGGACCTAATCCTTTTACCATGTTAATTCGCGACATTGTAATAGGCATATTACCCTTAGTAATGAAGTTCGAAGAGTATCCACCTCCGCGGAAATATTCCTGTGCTGCAGGATACCATGTAGTCACCTCCAAACACTTTTTAACATCAGCTTCCGAGATTTCCCAATAGGGTTTCATTGCTGGAACGCCATTTTTAATTTGCTGACCACTGCCATCAAGGGAAGCGGATCCGGAATTGATCAGGTGTATCATTCCATTGGAAGCAAGTCCTGTCAGTGAATGTCCGGTAACCCGTTTCACAGCATCAGGACTCCAATAGGTTCTTACATCAGCAAATACCTGAGCAGTATTGGTAAGCAAGTGTCCAAACAGCATAGCAACCCCATTAAGACTATCATTTTCTGTGGCCACAATGAAAGCCTCACGAATACCGTTCCAGTCGAATGATGAGTTTAAAATTGCCTCCGCAAAATCTCCGTTAGGCATATGGTCTGTCCAGTGGCGTTGACCCTGGAATCCGGATGCAATGGCATTGTGTCCTAGTGCTTCTTCACCAAATCCCATGTTAGCTAATGTCAGATTCCCTATCATCAAATCACGAATGATGAGAGTCATTTTGACAACGAATTCCCAAATATCGTCCTTACGGGCACGGCTTAGTTGTAAAGCTTTCGGATTAAGATCTGATCCTTCTTTGCAGTTAGCTTTGGTCCAGACCATAGCCTTTACAAATTCTTCCTTATCGAAAATACCTTCATTCACCCTGCGACCAATTTCACTCATATCTACATATTCATTCCTCATTCCCAGATAGGTCTGAAAAAAGTCAGAGTCAACAATTGAACCGGCAATGCCCATGGATACTGAACCTATAGAAAGGTATGATTTACCCTGCATTGTGGCTACAGCTAAACCTGCTTTTGTAAACCTAAGTAATTTCTCTTTAACATCATCATGAATACTGTTGTCATCTGAATCCTGAACCTCATGTCCATAAATGCTGAAGGCAGGCAATCCTTTCTGTGTATGACCCGCAAGTGCAGCAGCCAGGTATACGGCACCGGGGCGTTCAGTACCATTAAAGCCCCAGATGGCTTTCGGCATAAAGGGGTGCATATCGATCGTCTCGCTTCCATAACACCAACAAGGAGTAACAGTTATGGAGACACCGACACCCTCACGGGTAAATTTTTCTGCTGCCATGGCGGATTCCGCCACTCCTCCAATGCAGGTATCAGCAATAACATATTCAACCTTACTACCATCAGCATGACGAATTTCGTCTGAAAGAAGCTTGCCTACACGCTTTGCCATATCCATGGTTTGATTTTCGAGCGATTCGCGAACACCACCAAGACGTCCATCAATTGCCGGACGAATTCCCACTTTGGGTAAAGAACCTTTTAGTCTGTTCATATTTCTTATATTAAGAGTTTATTAATGATTATCATTGAGTTAAAGGTTATTCTAGAAGATGTTTTTCAAAAAATAACAGGAATTAAATATATTTTCAAGTACCTTATTGATATTGAACAGTGATTTTATGTCCCTTCAGTGCGAAATAAAGAATAAATGCAAACAGAGGAATGGGAACAAAAAACCCAACTGCCATTGAAGAAATATCTGCAATCCATCCCATGAACATTGGGAAAATAGCACCGCCTACAATTGCCATTACAATAAATGACGAAGCTTTTTTAGTTTTTTCACCTAAATCTTTGATTCCCAAAGCAAAAATGGTAGGAAACATGATTGACATCAGAAAAAATACCAGGAACAAAGATATAATTGAGACCCATCCCCAACCTAAACTTACTATTGGTAACAAAAAACAACAAATACTTGCATATATTGCAAGCATCCTTGTTGGCTTTACATACCGCATAAGCCAACTGCCAGAAACCCTGCCAATCATAAATAATCCAAAACCGCCAATTCCAAGCATTAAAGCTGCTGTCTTACTATCAAAATGAGGTTGTAAATTAGTGTCAGTCATATAATTTACAAAAAAACTGAAAATGCCTGTTTGGGCCGCCACATAACAAAACTGAGCTATAACGCCAAGGACTAAATGCCTTTGTTTTATCAGAGGCTTGTGCGATACAATATTGGAACCTGATGTACTTTTTTCAATATAAACCTGTTCTTCTTTTATTTCGGGCAATGGAGTCCGCATGTAAAATAGTGCAATAATTAAAACTACTGTTCCAATTATAGAATAAGGCATTATTATTGAAAAGAGTTTATTCCCGGTTTCACCACTAGTATTTCCTAGTATAAAAAGTCCACCGATGATTGGACCAATTATCCAGGCCAGACCATTAAATGACTGCGAAAAATTTATGCGTCTCTCTGCAGTTTCCTTTGGTCCAAGTTTGGTAGTATATGGATTTGCAGCTGTTTCCAATGTTGCTAATCCGCAACCCAGTACAAATAAACCCGCAAGAAAAAGCCAGAATGATTGAATTAAAGAAGCAGGTACAATAATGTAAGCGCCACTCGCAAACATGAGCAATCCAAAGATTATTCCCTTTTTATAACCAAACCTTTCCATGAAAATACCAGCGGGAATTGCCATTATAAAATATGCCATATATACTGAAAATTGTATCAGCCCGGATTTTGATTTAGAAATTTGTAGCACATCCTGAAAGTGCTTATTTAATACATCCAACATTCCATGGGCCATTCCCCATAAGAAAAAGAGGGCAGTAATTAAAATAAAGGGAATTAAACTCTCTTTTGAGGTTAGCCTTTCGTGTTTCATGGATATGTTCTTATAGTTTCTTGTTAATAGCTTCGGCTTCAGTGAAAAGTCGTTTGTTTTCATTTTCATTAAAACCACAAACTTCTGTCATAATTGATTTTATGTCGTTCTGATAGCAGTTGACAAACTTTATATCCTCTTTTAGCATAAAACCTTCTTCGTCTTTTGCCCTGAAATGGCATCCGCAAACCAGGGCATAAAGAATCTTGTCATAAGGAAGATCGAGATCAATGGCCAGCCTGATGGCTCCTGACAACCTGTCCTCAGCAGAAAGTTTTCGCATTAAATCACTTCCAATCCTGAAAATGGTATCGCCCAGCGCTCTGTTCTGAAATCGGCCCAGTAAATCATCGATATGGTCACTTAATAATCTGACAGTAAATTCATCTGGATACATTTTCAATAATAAATCAGCCGCCTGCTGCATAGTTTCTCTTACTTGAGTATATATCTTTTTGTTTTCCAGAGCCTCATAAAGAAAAATATAATCAGGATGAGAAACATTTCCCAGATAAGCAGTGGCTACATGCCCGAGATTATGTATGAAAAGTTTGCGGTCAACCCATGCCTTTATATTTTGTTTTGGGGCTAGTCCTTCAATATCCGGAATGGGATTTTTAAATGCATTCTTATCCAGAATGAGAGTATTATAGGGCTCAGCAAAAATCTGAAGTATATCTTCTTCAATATCCTTCTTCAGCATTATGGGAACCATTTTCCCGATACTCGTTTCCACAAAGCCTGTCAGGAGGTCAATCGGATAAAGGGGAGGCAGGAGTTTCTTAAGAGCCGTCTTAAAATAATCTGCTGCATTTCGCAGATTCTCTGCTATGATAATATCAAGTGGGAAATTCCGGTCCAGTTCAAACCGTTTGAGCAATCCTTTTGCAAGAATGGGCATAATTACGGATAAACCGTTTTGTCCGACGGAAACGGCCAATATTCCTGCAGATGCAATTTCATTTGTTACTTCCTGTACATTACCGGCAAATACTCCCCGGACATTATAAATCCAGAGTATTTCATCTTTATCTGATTTTATAATGACTTTATATTTACCCCTCAGATTCAACTCGTCAATGATGGGCTTAAAAGTGTCAATAAATACTACCTCATAACCACCACAGCTGAACAATTGCCCGATAAAAGAACGGCCGATTTTTCCAGCGCCAAATAATACAAGTTTATTTCTATTAATATAATTCAAATTAGATTAGATTATCAACCCATTAATATACTGATGCCAGTCCCCTGAGCCTTACATTTATAAAGGGTTACACCTATACTCATGGTATGAATATTTTTTTTCGTCTGAAAATAAAGACCAAAAACAAGGAAGCAAAACCCAGAGCACTTCCTATTCCTATTGAATAGCCATAGATGACTGGCAATTGAAATCCTTCCGGAGCAACACAAATATAAGTTATGGCAACAGAAGTCATAAAAATAGCCGGCAAGAGTGTTATCCAATAAAACTTACCCTCTTTGGCCATGTAAACGGTAACTGTCCAAAGTACAATGGTTGCCAGTGTTTGATTGCTCCATGCAAAATATCTCCAAATGATCGCAAAATCAAGTTGTGTTAACAAGAACCCTACCAGGAATAAAGGTAAAGTGATAATCAGCCTGTTTTTAATGGTTTTTTGACCGAGTTTCAGAAAATCGGCAACGATAAGCCTTGCGCCCCTGAAGGCCGTATCACCTGAGGTAATCGGGGCCGCCACAATACCAATAAGAGCCAGAATCCCACCTATTTTGCCCAGCAGAGTATGGGATATTTCATTCACTACCCAGGCTGCATTGCCCTGGTGATCGGTCATCACATCATTTAGCTCCCTTACTCCGCCAAAAAATGCCATTCCAGCAGCAGCCCAAATCAGTGCCAGGACTCCTTCTGTAATCATGGCTCCGTAGAATACACGGCGTCCCAGACTCTCGTTCTTGATACACCGTGCCATCAATGGCGATTGTGTAGCATGAAATCCCGATATAGCACCACAGGCAATGCTGATGAACATCATCGGGAAAATAGGGTATTTGCCTGGTTCTGAATGCATGTTATGCATGTTCAGTAAAGATAACTCTGGTATCCTGTAACCTTCGGCTATCAATCCTGTTAAAATTCCTACTGCCATAAAAAGAAGAGCAAATCCGAACAGCGGGTAAATGCGTCCGATGAGTTTATCAATAGGAAGCAGTGTAGCTATTACATAGTATATAAAGACCACTATAACCCAGAAGTTAAGGCCGGGATGATTATTCGTGATTCCTGTCAAAATGGAAGCCGGTCCGGTAATAAATACAGCTCCTACAAGCACCATGAGTATAACTGTAAATCCACGAGTGAATTGTTTCATGCCAATACCAAGATACTTTCCGACGATTTCAGGAATACTCAGCCCGTTGTTACGCAACGATATCATCCCTGAAAGATAATCATGTACAGCTCCGCCAAATATTGAACCAAATACGATCCAGAGAAATGCCGAAGGGCCCCACATGGCTCCTGCCACCGCTCCAAAAATGGGCCCCAGGCCGGCAATATTCAGAAACTGTATGAGAAATACTTTCCCCCAGGCCATGGGGACATAGTCGACCCCATCCTGGGAAGCGTAGGCAGGTGTCTGCCGGTTCTTATCGATGCCGAAGATCCGTTCAACTAACCTACCGTAAATGAAATAACCAAACAACAGGGCTGCTATTGAAATAAAAAATGTAATCATACTAAGTACTAATAATCAAATAAATGAATAGAATGAAATTAGTGCTCTTTAACATTCAATCAAGGCAGAAACTTCTGAACCCTCCAGTTCAGTATTTCTGAAACATATAACGCTCCATCCGGGCCGATTGTCACCGAATGAGCGAACAGGAATTGACCCGCCTTCTTTCCTGGCCTACCAAGAGTACCAATGATTTTACCATCGGCATTCAGTTGCAATACCCTGTTTGCATAACCATCGGCCATAAACAATGTGCCGTCTTTCGCAATATCCAGACCCCAAGGAGCACCGACATGTTTCCATTCTTTAAGAAAATTACCATTCAGATCAAATATCTGAATACGCTGGTTTTCACGATCTCCGACATACACAAGATTATGTTTATCTATAACAATTGTGTGAGGCAGATTAAATTCACCGGGAGCATTTCCTTTACTACCCCAGGATTTTACAAAATTGCCATCCCTGTCAAACTTTACAACCCGGGAATTTCCGTAACCATCGGTCACAAATATCTCACCTGCCGGGCCAAATGCCACATCTGTAGGCTGATTGAATAGTGCATCCGTTTCTCCTGATGTGTTCATTCGTCCCAGAACCATGGTAACGTGACCTTCCTGATTAAGTCTAAGCACGGTATGTGTAGCCACATCTGTGATCCAGAGATTATCGTGATCATCAATACGCAAACCATGGGCACTTCCAACCATACCCTGTGCCAGGGTTCTAATAAATTGACCATCCTGGTTAAACTCGATTATAGGGTGGAGGCCCCGGTTAAATACAAATATATGGCCGCGATGATCAAGAGCCACACCTGCCACCTCACCAAAATTCATATCCGGTGGCAGATGAAAAAATCCTTCCACAGGAGTGTATTCAAGAACCGGGATTATATTGTTATTTTGCGCCTCAATAATCCTGATTGAGAATGTTGTAAACCCTAAAATGATCAAGCATTTAAGAAAAAAATAATTAGTTTTCATACATTTCTATTTTATCATTAAATTTATTTAATTGCATTCGGTTCAAGAAGCACAAATGTTGCTTCGGGCATTTCCGGGTATATCGTTCGGGTTCTTTCCAACTCCTACTCACCTGGAGACCTAAAAAGTTCAATATTTGAGATTACCGGACAAGCTTTTGATTTACTGATAGATATCTTTATTTTTGAGGTTTTTACAACAGGAAATTTTTTTATCACTTTATAGCCTATCGTTGTGCCCTCGATAAGAGGATCCCATTCACCCCCAACTAATGCTGCAACTTTAAACTCCTGGACCCTCTGTCCTAATTTAATATATTCCTGAAGAAGTATCCTGTTAACTTCAGTTTCAGATCCGATAT
>JBFYPG010000147.1:0-16673 GCA_041303415.1 Bacteroidales bacterium | reverse complement strand
CAAAAGGTCCGCTAATGTTACAGGGTTCTACTGGTCAGGTTGCTTTCCGTGGAATTAAAATCGTGCCGATTAAAATAAAATAAAATAAAATAAAATAAAAACAACCTTATTATTACAGACTAATACCCATGAAACAATGGCTGCTTAATCCCTTGAAATGAGGGAAATATTTACTCTGCTTTCCACTCTGATTAACATGTTATTATCGCCAAAAAATTGACTAATATGAACTTATAAATTATTTAACTTATGAAAAAAATAAACCTTCTGAAAAGAAAAGTACTATTTAGGGTTCATTCGGAAAAACATTACAGGATTCTGGCACTTGTATTGATTCCACTGATAATGATGGCTTACAATGCTTATAGCACCGGCTCAGAGCAACAGCAACAGCTTAAAATATCAGGAGTTGTAACAGATGTTAATGGTAATCCTCTTCCGGGAGTTACTGTTTTAGTACAAGGTACTTCCCTGGGAACAATCTCCGGCTCTGATGGAACATTTCAATTAGAAATACCAAAAGATGCTAAAATATTGCAATTTTCTTTCGTAGGTATGAAAACTCAGGAAATTGCAATAAAAGGGAACACTTCTTTTAACATTATTTTGGAAGAAGAATCCGTCGGACTGGAAGAGGTTGTGGTTATAGGTTATGGGTCGGCTAAAAAAATCACTTTAACAGGTGCTGTGACATCAGTAAGTACTAAAGACCTTAAATCTTCCGCCTCGGATAATCTTTCAACTCGATTGGCCGGGAAATTGCCGGGCCTCAGAGTAACACAAAGAACTGGCGAACCAGGAGCTTTTTCTACGTTATACGATATCCGGGGTTTTGGTACTCCCCTGATAGTTGTTGATGGTATAGTAATGGATGGGAGCGATTTTGTCAGGCTTGACCCGCATACTATTGACCAGATTTCAATTTTAAAAGATGCTTCGGCAGCTGTTTATGGTGTAAAAGCAGCTAACGGGGTTATTTTAGTTACCACAAAAAAAGGCGAAATTGGTAAACCTAAAATTGCTTATTCTGGATCCTATACTCTATCAAAGTATATCAATCTTCCTGAACAGTGTAATGCATACGAATTTGCAACGCTTCTTACACAAAGTGAAATTAATAGTGGAAGGTCTCCGACTTCAACGACTTATTCACCTGACGATCTTCAAAAATTTAAAGACGGGACATATCCAAGTACAAATTGGTTTGAATTGGTAACACGTAAATATACAACAGCACAAAAAAATAATATTAGTATCACAGGAGGAAGTGACAGGATTAAATACTACTCATCAATCAGTATACTTGATGAGATGGGTATCTGGAAAAGTGGTGATCTGACTTATAAACAATATAGTGCAAAGACGGTTGTTACTGGCAAGATCACCGATAATCTGGAAGCTGAAATAAGTCTGGATGGCAGGCTGGATAATAGACACCAGGCGATAGGCGTTTCGGGTGTTTTTGAAACAATGTGGATGCACTCATTACCTACCATTCCTGTATATGCAAACAATAATCCTGACTATCTTAGCGAGACAGTTGATGGCTTACATCCGTTAGCTGAAACAACTTCATCTATTACCGGATATACAAATACCTCAAACAAAGCATTCCAGGGAACCTTAACATTAAACTATAAGGTGCCATTTGTAGATGGATTACAAGCCAAATTAATGTATGGCTATTATGACAGGGTTGAGTATACGAAAAGGTGGAGTAGAAAGCACAAGTTTTATGTATATGATAAAGTAAATGATATTTACAACAATACTTTGACCAGAAATGATCCATCAACTTTGTATGGAACTTATTCCCCTTTTCAAAGGTCTTCATTGTTGGGACAACTTACTTATAATAAAGTTGTTTTGGAAAATCATAATATAAAAACCACCTTGGTTTTCGAACAAAGACATGATATAAACGACAATTTGCAGGCCAGCAAACAGTTTTCTATAGATATAGATCAGTTTTATGCCGGACTTAGCAATCCAACAGTTACTTCGAGTAATATCAGTGAAAATGAAAACCAAAATGTCATCGGCAGGTTGAATTATGATTATTTATCAAAGTATTTGTTTGAATTCGGCTTTAATTATAGCGGTTCATCTAAATTTCCTAAAGGGAAAAGATGGGGATTTTTCCCATATACATCAGCCGGATGGAGAATTTCTGAAGAGGAATTCTTTAAAAGTAAACTGCCATTCATTACAAACTTAAAGATCAGAGGATCGTGGGGTAAAATGGGTGATGACGGTGCATCAACTTTCCAGTTTCTGACAGGTTATAATTATCCAAGTGGAAACTATATTTTAAATGATAAAACTGTATCTGGTCTGGGATTCAGGGGCATGCCAAATCAAAATATAACGTGGTACACCGCTACAACAAAAAATATCGGAATAGATGTCAGCATCAACAATGGGTTAATGAATCTGCAATTTGATTTATTTCGGAGGGACAGATCAGGTTTACTGGCTACACGTGCATTAACAATTCCCGGTACGGTTGGAGCAAATTTACCACAGGAGAACCTTGATGAAGATATGAGAAGAGGTTTTGAGCTGGTATTGGGGCAATCGAGAAAAATAGGTGAGCTTTATTATGATATTTCTGCAAATTTCACTTATACTCGTTCACAGAAAACTTATATCGAAAGAACCCCTGACGGTAATTCATATCTTGACTGGAGAAATAATACAACAGGACGCTGGGATAATATTAGCTGGGGTTATAACTATATAGGGCAATTCCAGTCGCAGGAGGATCTTAATACTTCACCGATTCAGGATTCTCAGGGAAACAGAACTTTAAAACCAGGCGATCTTAAATACGAAGATATTAATAAAGACGGATTAATTACTACTATAGATCAAATTCCGATTTCGAGAAGTACGGTGCCTGATATTAATTTTGGTTTTAATGGAGCAGTTAGTTACAGGCAATTTGATATGAGCATACTTATCCAGGGAGCGGCAAACTATAACCATACCCGGCAAAATTACTTTAAAGGCCCGCTTCCATGGAATCGCAACAGTCTGAAGATATTTATGGACAATTGGCATCATGAGGATATATACGATGCTAACAGTCCATGGATCCCGGGAAGATTCCCTTCTGCAGCGACACGTGGTACTCCTCCTTCTAATGGATGGACCTCACAGTTTTGGACTGAAGATGCTAAATACGTGCGTCTGAAAAGTATGGAAATAGGATATACTATAAATAAAACATTGGCTTCAAAACTTCATATACAAGATTTAAGAATTTATTTAAGTGGATTCAATTTGTTAACCTTGTGTGAAATGAAAGATGTTGATCCGGAGCTTCTTCTGGATGTGTCGTATCCTATTACGAGAGATATCACTTTTGGGGCAAGCATTACATTCTAAAATCATGAGATCATGAAAAATAAATTATTATACTTATTAGCTGTAATATCGTTGGGTTTTTCTATAAATTCCTGCAACGATGATAGACTTGATATTCAGCCACTTAATATACTAACCTCAGATCAGGTTTTCGCAAGCGAAGATGCAATAACAGCTTATATGGTTAGTCTGTATAATGCAATGCAAACGGAAGATTTTACATTTAATTTTCTGGGAAACAGTACCGATGAGGCAATTACCAAATACACTGGTCAGGTCCAAAATATTGGAGATGGGACAAATACTCAGTGGTGGGGATACAGCAATATCAGGAATGTTAACGACCTAATAGCAAAATTGCCCGATGCGAAAATTGGTGAAATTTCGAAAAACCAGATAATGGGCGAAGCCAAGTTTATAAGGGCTTTTTATTATTTCTCAATGGTTAAACGCTATGGCGGGGTTCCGATTATCTCCGAAGTACAGAATTTCACCGGGAATAATCTTGAGGAACTTCAGGTTCCCCGTAATACAGAACAGGAAGTTTACGATTTTATTGCTGCTGATTTGGATGAAGCTGCGACTTTGTTACCTATAACCAATGTAAAAGGACGGGCAACAAGATATGCAGCATTAGCTTTGAAATCAAGAGCAATGTTGTATGCCGCATCAATAGCTGAATATGGTTCAATACAACTGGATGGGATTTTGGGAATTCCGGCTTCTGAAGCTATTAATTACTGGCAGGCTGCATTTGATGCTGCAGATGCTGTAATTGTTTCGGGTAAACATTCTCTGTACCAGGCTTACTCCGATAAAGCAGTTAATTTTCAGATGCTTTTCCTTGAAAGAGGGATTAATCCTGAAGCCATATTTGCCAAATATTTTTTATATCCGGATAAAACACACAGTTGGGACCGAGATATGCTTCCACAAGGCATAAAAGGTCCGTATGGTTATAGTTCCGAGATGTGTCCTACATTGGATCTTGTTGAACAGTATGAGTATATTGATGGTTCGCCAGGTACACTTAATATTGGTACACAATCAAGTCCTGTCTTTTACAATAATGCTCCGGATTTATTTCTTAACAAAGATCCAAGATTACTTGGAACTGTAATTGTTCCGTTCAGTAGTTTTAAAGGCAGCATTATCGATTTGCAAGCTGGTCTTTATGATCTTGGAGTTAAAGTGGAAGCAGGTGATTATACCGCTTTATACAACCCGGTCACTCACCAACCAGATATGGTAAACGGAACCATGCATATAGTCGGGAAGAGCGGACCTGGAGGTGGTGAAAGATCTCAAACAGGTTTCTGCTTAAAAAAATATCTGGATCAGGATTTGGATCAATCACTTTGCATAACTAATAGGTCTACCCAACCATGGATAGTAATGCGTTATGCGGAAGTACTATTAAATTATGCGGAAGCTGCTGTTGAACTGGGCAACATCCCTGAAGCAAAAGACAAAATTAACATGATAAGGTCAAGAGCCGGAATAGTTGCACTTAATGATGCTGATATAACTATTGACAGGGTACGGCATGAAAGAAATGTTGAATTAGCTTTTGAAAACCACAGATGGTGGGATTACAGAAGATGGCGGATATCTGATCAATTGCTTAACAATTGGTGGCCAAGAGTGTTGAAACCATATTATGATATTCAGCAAAACGCTTACAGGTTCGAGACAGGTAATGCTGGCAGATATTCTAAAACTTTCGATGTCAAAGTTTATTACGAAAGAATAGATCCTAACGAATTAACGAAAAATCCGAAACTTGTTCAGAATCCTCTTTATTAATCTTTTAAAGATTTAATGTTATGAAACGTAAAAATATTATTATCTTATTGGTCGTAATTGTGTCATTCACATCATGCGGGAAAATAGATAACTACGATTTCCCCGATGGCGACATTTTCGGAAAACTCACTGATAAAATCACTAACGAGAACCTTCAGTCTGAACAACCAAACGGGTTTAATATTAAGTTATTTGAGAAAGGCGGGAAACTAAATAGCCCAATTATCTTCCCGGGAAAATCCGACGGAACTTTTGAAAATGCATTGATATTTCAGAATGAATATAAGGTACTGCCAACTGAAGGAGCGTTCTTTTCCGTTGACACAGTTAACGTACAAATAGGTACCTTAACTGAAGTCAATTTTGAGGTCATGCCATTCCTAGCTGTCACCAATGTTACAGTAACCCCTGCTGCCGGATCAGTTACTGCAGTATATAATATTGCACGCGATCAGGTTGGAGATAAAATCTCTGAAAGGATTACACTTGTTTCAAGGGTCAGTACAGTTAACAATGTGGTATATGATTTCCGGAAATTGACCAGTTTAACAGGAACAGCTGATGCCACTGTCCTGGCTACTCAATATACCGATGTGGTAACAGGTTTAACTTCTGGCAAAACTTATTGGGTGAGAGTTGCGGTTCGTACAAATAATTCATTGAAAAGATATAATTACAGCAAAGTCTTTCAAGTTACAATTCCATAGGTAAAGGAGTGATAGTTAAAATTTATATCAAAATCCAAAAAGAATAAATAAAACTGCCCGCCTTTAAGAATCTGGCAGGATGATAATCTTTGTTAATCATTTAAAGGTAATATTAACTGTCTGTCTTCTGAGTAACTTTCATTTGTTTAATATAATATTCAATAAGTTGAAAGAAAACCAACATTCTGTAATATGAAAATATCTGCACCTAAATTGATAGTAAGCTTAATAACAGCCAACCTTGTGGTGACGCAAGCTTTTTGTAGCTTAAACAACCAGACAGCTATACAAAAGCCCTCTATTAAAGCGGAAAGGGATATGGTCCTATGGTACCGTCAACCAGGGGTAAAGTGGCTTGAAGGTATGCCGATTGGAAATGGTTATATGGGAGCAATGGTCTTTGGTGGTATTCAAAGTGAGCGTATTGCATTAAATGAGAGTAGCTTCTGGTCGGGACGTCCACACGATTATTCTAATCCGGATGCCTTTAAGTATTTTCCTCAAATCCGTGATTTAGTATTTGCCGGAAAGTACCAGGAAGCCGATAAATTGGCTTTTGAACATTTCTTTAGCATTCCTTTTACTCAACAAGCATATCAACCCCTGGGCGACTTGTTGCTTTCCTTCAAGGGGATAGAAAACGTTACTAATTACTACCGCGAACTGGATATGGAGAGCGGTATAACAAAAGTTACCTTTAGTGAAGGCGATGCTGTCTTTACACGTGAAGCTTTTATTTCCTATCCCGATAGGATTTTAGTTGTACATATCACTTGTAATAAACCTGGCAGGGTTTCTGTGGAAGCTAAACTACATAGCCCTTATCTGGATGAGATTATAGCAAGTCCTCCAAAACTGAAAATGAATGGATGTTGGGAAGGTCCGATGCCAGTTAAAACCTGGCTGATAGCTAAGGTTGAAGGTAAGGGAACCCGGTTTCAAACCTCACTAATTGCGTTGCCTGAAAGTGGTCAGTATGAGGTAAGTGACAGCAGCCTGATCATCAGCAAAGCAAATTCAGTCACCTTTGTATTGACTGCAGCTACTAGTTTTAAAAATTTTACTGATATCAGTGGAGATCCGGCAGCTATCTGTGATAAGATTTTAAGCAGTATTGGAGATAAGAACTACAAAACTCTACGTAAACGGCATGAAAACGATTTTCGCGGGTTGATGGGACGTGTTCATTTGAATATTGGCGATCCCACGATGAATAACAAACCAACAGACGAACGGCTTAACCAAATTAAAGAAAGTGGAGATATTAACCTGGCAGGCTTGTGTTTTCAGTTTGGACGCTATATTCTTGCCTCCAGTAGCCGGGCTGGTGGTCAACCAGCCAATCTTCAGGCAATATGGAACGAGTCAGTGGGTCCTTCCTGGGGGAGCAAGTACACTATGAATATTAATTACCAGATGAACTACTGGCCGTCTGAGGTCTGCAATCTAAGCGAATGTCATCAGCCATTCTTTGATGCTCTTAAGGACCTGTCAGTGAGTGGAGCAAAAACGGCCAGGGAACATTACGATTGCAGCGGATGGGTGGTGCACCACAATTTTGATCTTTGGCGGGGTACAGCACCTGTGGATGCAGTACGCTCAGGATTATGGCCTATTGGAGGAAGTTGGCTCTGTCAGCATATATGGGAGCATTACCTGTTTACGGGTGATAAAGAATTTCTGAAAGAATACTATCCAATTATGAAAGGATCCGCTCAATTTTTAATGGATCTGATGGTTGAGGATCCAAAACATCACTGGCTAGTTATACCATTCTCAATATCACCTGAACATGGTTTTATTTACGATTCTGGCAAAGAAGCTTTTTTATCACCTTCAAATGCAATGGACATTGGAATCATTCGCGATCTTTTCCCGCATTGTATAGAAGCAGGTAAGATTTTAAATGTCGATACTGATTTCAGGGCAAAATTAGAAACTGCACTTCATAGAATTCCACCATACCAGATTGACAGGAATGGATATCTTCAGGAATGGATAGAGGACTTCGAAAGAGCTAAAAGCGGACATGATTGCTCAACCATGTTCCCCTTTTTTCCTGGCAATTCAATAACATTGCGTGGTGAGCCTCAATTAGCAGCTGCAATTCGAAAATGGATAGAGTTGCGCCGTAGTGGAGGAGGATGGCCTTTGGTATGGGATATTTGCGTCTGGGCACGCTTGGAAAATGGGACTAAAACAAACGAGCTGATCAAAACCTTCGTAAGCGGTAAATTATCTCCCAATTTGCACAATACCGGAGCTAATCAATCGGACGCTAATTTCGGTTATACTGCTGCAGTTGCTGAGTGTTTGTTGCAAAGCCATGCAGGTGAAATCAACTTACTGCCAGCATTACCCACAAGCTGGTACAACGGTTCAGTTAAAGGATTACGGGCTCGTGGTGGGTTCGAGGTAAACCTTGTGTGGAAAGACGGAAAACTACAACAATGCGAGATTAAGTCCTTGCTTGGAAATACTTGTGCAATACGCTATGGTAACAAAACTGCAAGTTATAATATACCTGCAGGCAAAACAATTAAATTGACCGAAAATCTTTAAAACTGAATAAAAAACTTTATCTTAAATGGCAACTTCAAAAAAAATTAATCGTCGTAAATTCCTGGGATCAGCTGCAGCTGCTTCCCTGGCATTTGCTGTAGTACCACGACATGTGGTTGGAGGACAAGGTTTTGTGGCCCCAAGCGATAAGATTACAATCGGTTACATAGGGTGCGGAACTCAGGGTATGAGAGAAATGACAAGTTTAATTGCTAATCCTGAAATTCAGATCGTTGCAGTCTGCGATCCAAACAAATTCACTACTGATTATGTTGACTGGTCAAGTAATGGCATTCGGGATAATATCCGCAAAGCATTAGGAGACAGCGTATGGGGTGAAGGACTTAAAGGTATTCCCGGAGGAAGGGATATAGGCCAGGAATTCGTACAAAAATATTATGGAAAATCAAAACCATCGGGAATTTATAAAGGTTGTTCATCATATATCGATTTCCGTGAATTACTGGAAAAAGAAAAAGATATCAATGCCATTAAGATCATGACCCCCGATCATCTTCATGCAACTGTTGCTATTGCGTCAATGAAAAAAGGGAAACATGTTGTTACACATAAGCCTATTGCCAATCGCATGAATGAAGTCAGATTAACTATCGAAACCGCACGTAAAACAGGCTTAAGTACTCATTTGCTTGCCTGGAGCCAGAGAGGTGGTCCTGAATTAGCAAAGAAATGGATCAGTGATGGGGTTATCGGTAAACTAAAAGAGATACATAACTGGTCGAACCGGCCAGTATGGCCTCAGTGGCAATCAAATCCTTCAGATACTCCACCTGTTCCGAAGGATTTTAACTGGGATCTGTGGCTGGGACCTGTCCCTGACCGGCCTTACCATCCTAACTATACTCATGCTGTTTTCCGTGGCTGGTATGACTTTGGAGGGGGGAGCATTGCCGATATGGGACATTACAGTCTTTTCCCGCTTTTTCTTGCTTTTGGAATAAATACTCCCGCCATAAGTGCCGAGGCATACGGTACAACCACTTGTGCCATCCGTGATCATGTGTCGGTTGAAGTTATTAACGATGTGGCTTTCCCGTTATCATGTATTGTTCGTTTCAAGTTCCCGGCACAGAAAGAGTTACCGCCCTTTGAACTTTTCTGGTACGATGGGGGTATGAAACCTTCTGTTCCCGATGAGCTAGCTGCAGAGGGGAAATCATTTACACGTGAAGGAATGATGTTTGTGGGTGACAAGGGTAAAATACTTGCCGGCTTCAGAGGTGAAAATCCGGTTCTGATACCGGAAAGTAAAATGGCAGGTTTGATCAAAGAGAAATCTGCAGAGACAGGACGAAGTGGCAACGAAGTGTGGATCGAAGCCTTTAAAAACAATACACAATCACCCGGAAGCTTTATTTATGCAGGGGCGGTGAGCGAAACAATTCTTCTTGGGACAGTAGCTTTAAGAGCCAGGAAAAAAGTTGAATATGATTCAGTAAATATGAAAATTACCAACTTCCCGGAAGCAAATAAATACCTGACAAGGGAATACCGTCATGGTTGGGAACTTTAAAAAGATTGGTAACTTTTATAGGATAACAGATTCTATGTAATACAATTGAAAATCTTTTAAAATAACTAGCATGACAAATATAACTCGGAGAAATTTTCTTGAAAAATCGATGATAGCAGGAACTGCCGGTATTGTGGCTCCTTCAATGTTAACAGCATCTGTTTCTGCACTAATGCCAAGGATGATCAAAGACGACATATCACTTGCGCAGTGGGCTCTTGTTGATGAAATCCGATCCGGTAAATGGAAAACCCTTGATTTCCCATCTGTTGCAAGAAAAGATTTTGGCCTGAACGGTATAGAATTCGTAAACACATTATTCGAAGTTCCAACGGAGGTCTATTTCAGGCGTCTTAAAAAGAATGCCGAAGATAATGGTGTTACCATGGTACTGATTATGGTTGATGATGAAGGAGACGGATGCTCTCCTACGAAGGAAGAACGTCGTCAGTTTGAAATTAATCATCGTAAGTGGATCGATGCAGCCCAATTTCTGGGGTGTCATGCTATCCGCACTAACTGTCGAGGGCCTAAGGATGTTAAGAAAGAAGAAGCTCTGAAGTATTCCGTTGAAACCTACCAGATGATGATGGAATATGCAGTACCGGCAAAAGTCAGCGTACTCATCGAGAATCATGGCGGTGTTTCGAATGACGCAAATTGGATGGTATCTCTATTGAAAGAAGTTAACTGCCTGTACTTCGGCAGTTATCCTGACTGGCGGCGATCTACAACCGACTTTGATAATGTTGATTATTTACTTAAAATGTTACCATATGCCGGTGGAATGTCATACCGTAACCAGCCTACCGAAGAACTTACTGCCCAAATGATACGATTAGCCAAAGATTCTGGTTATCGTGGCTGGTATGGGATCGAATCTAGCGGAAGAGAAGAGATTAAGAAAGGAATAGGATTACTAAAAAAGTACCTCTTCTGAAAAGGCACATGATTCAAAGCAATATGAATAACCATTCAATTGATAGTATCGGAAGGAAGTTCCTTATTATCTGTATACTAACATTGATTAGTGGTGTTCTTTCAGCCCAAAAAGTCCTACAGTTTGAAAAAGCTTTGTGGTGCAATAAGAGGGATATAGTGATTCATCATTCATACAAAGCAGACAGTGTTCTAAACCATTTTGCAAAACTTGGGATTACAACACTTTTTTACAGTGTCGGGAATTTACCATATTCTGACTGGAATTTTCTAGACAGTCTTATAATTGAATGTCATAAGCACAATATACAAATACATCCATATATTGTTGCAGGGCAGAGAATTAACCGGAATAACAGAATTATTAAAGAGCACACAGACTGGCTTGTGAGGGGAATGCAGGGAGAAATGACCAGTAATCTTAACCTGGCTAATCCCGAAGTTCGTAAGTTCATCGTTGAATCATCTGCACCTTTTATGAAACATAATATTGACGGATTTCATCTTGATTATATCCGGTTTGACCTTCATCAGAATTTCAGCTACGATAGTATAACGTGCGAAACATTTAAGAATGAATATGGTACAAGCCCATTAAAGCTGGATAAAGATACAGGCGATCCGCTTTGGTGTGAATGGATCTACTGGAACGCAGCAAAAGTCACTTCACTCGTCAGCGATCTTAAAATGATGATCATAAAATCAGGTAAGCAAATCCCGTTGTCCGCTGCAGTGTTCCCAGATTCACGTGCATCAAAGTATGAGGTTGGACAGGATTGGGAATCATGGGTAAAAGAAGGTATTCTTGATATTGTTTGCCCTATGATATATATTGGTAATTCGGAAGTCTTCAGAAAGTATGTGGTTGATACTTTGAACATAAGTAAAGGTAAAACAAAAGTTATTATCGGAATATGGCTGGGACACCGTTATCACCGCGATGTGGATCCAGAAACTATGGTGGAACATGTACTTATTTCCAGAAAAGAGGGAGCAGATGGAATATCATTCTGGGCGGCATCGTTATTCACTGAGGAGTATCAGGAACAATTTCAAAAGCTGATATTTTAATGATTTGGTATCTTGAAATATTTATTGTTACAAATAACTATACTGAATTAAGAATTGTATGTCTGACCAAATAATATAGAGTGTATATACATAGATGTTAGATAACAAATCATATGGTTCATTGGAACAGAATCCAGGTTATGGATAAAATCCAGCAGAGGTTTTTCATCAGATAGGTTGGGTTAGTATGGGAAAGAAAGTGAGTTGCTTAATAATTTCTTAAGCGCTCACTTTCTTAAATTATCTTTATAAAAGTATGAATATTACTCTGCTATTATAAACAACACAATAAGGAATTTGGCAAATGGGATCTCTTAGATTTTATTCATCATTAGTTGTATTGGTATTTACAATTTCCAATTCTTCTTCTCAAAATAAACCGGTTTCATGTATTATACCTGAACCTGTTTTGACAAAATTGCTTGATGGCAGCTATACAATTACTGACAATATAAAACTCTGTCTGCCGGAAAATAATGTTGAAAATTTAGCTCTGTCTGATATTCTTTCTGAATTGTTTTACAATAATACGGGCATTAGACCGGGAATAGTCCTGAACAATAAAGAAGTCAAATCAGGGATTTATTTGAGATTAAATTTAAATTGGGATTCAACAATAGGGAATGAAGGTTATAATTTAACTGTCGATAAAAAAAGTATCAGGATTGCAGCGAATAAGACAGCCGGATTGTTTTATGGTTTTCAATCCTTACTCCAGTTACTTCCTTTTAAGACACAGGAAAATATTACCGGCACGCAAAAGAAGCTGGAAGTCCCATGTTTAGAAATAACTGACTACCCCCGGTTTCAATGGCGCGGACTGATGCTTGATGTCTGCCGCCACTTTTTTACGATTGAAGAGGTAAAAAGAATGATAGATGAAATGGTGCAGTATAAATTCAATATCCTTCATCTGCACCTTTCAGATGATCAGGGTTGGCGCATAGAAATTAAAAGCCTGCCCGAATTAACAAAAACAGGTGCGTGGAGGGTTCCCCGAACAGGATTATGGTGGGATCGGGAACCACCTCAGGATGGAGAAGTAGCCATATACGGCGGATTTTATTCCCAGGATCAGATCATTGATCTTGTCAGATATGCCTCTGAGCGTCATGTTCAGATTCTTCCCGAAATTGATGTTCCAGGGCATAGCCGTGCGGCAATTGCCTCATATAACTATCTGAGTTGCACCAAACTTCCTTATAAAGTTAATCCTGGAAGCTTTTTTCAGGATGTTGCCGGTCATCCATATAATTCTGTTGTTCTGTGTCCCGGGCAGGAAGCAACCTACGAATTTCTTGAAAAAGTTTTCAATGAAGTAGCAGAATTATTTCCTTTTGAATATATCCATGTCGGAGGAGACGAGACTTTTAAAGGATTTTGGTCGGAATGCGATAGCTGCAAAAAGTGCATGGCTTACAATAACCTGAAAAATACTGATGAGTTACAGAGTTATTTTATAAAACGCGTTGAAAAGATCCTCAATGCTAAAGGGAAAAACCTAATAGGTTGGGATGAAATCCTTGAAGGTGGCTTGGCTCCTGATGCAACAGTTATGAGTTGGCGGGGTCAGAAAGGAGGTATTGAAGCAGCAAAACAAAATCATAAAGTCATAATGACACCAAATAGCTATGCATATTTAGATCTCTATCAGGGAGATCCGGTTATAGAACCACCAACTTATGGTATGTTACGGCTTAAAACCTGTTATCAGTTTGAACCCGCCCCTGATGGTATAAGTCCATCTTATATCCTTGGAGGACAGGGTAATCTGTGGACAGAAAGCGTTCCAGCTTTTCGTCATGCAGAATATATGTTTTGGCCAAGGTCCTTTGCTTTAGCAGAAGTTTTTTGGTCACCGAAGGGAAAACGCGATTGGAACGATTTTATTCAACGAACAAATATTCATCTGTCGCGGCTGGACCATGCTGATATCAATTTCTCCCGTAGTTTCCTGGATGTAATTATTCATCCTTTAAAAGATGATAATGGAAATCTAATAATTCAGCTTGAGACAGAGGTTGATAATCTGGAAATTTTTTATACGTTCGATAACACTTATCCTGATTTTCATTCATTAAAATATATAAGCGGGGAAAAACTAAGCATCCCAAAAGATGCCGATAAATTTAGTGCTGTAACATACAAAAATAATAAACAAGCCGGTAGAACAATTTCTATACCAATAAAAGATATGGAAAGGCGTGTATCCAGGAAATCCAGGTAATAATATATCTTAAATTCATAAAAAAACAAAGCTATGTATAAAAAGAAAATTCTATTCTTAATGGCTTTTATATCTGTACTTTTAACTTCTTTCATAGTTTATACCGATAATAAAAATACTGAAAGACTTAAGCGGGCAGACAGTTTCCTTGGCATTCATTTCGATTTTCATGCAGGGCCGGACTGCAATGAAATAGGGAAAAATGTTACCAGAGAAATGGTAGAAAGTCTACTAAATCAGGTTAAACCTGATTACATCCAGATCGATTGTAAAGGACATCGCGGTCTTACAAGTTACCCGACAAAAGTTGGTAATCCTGCTCCTGGTTTTATACAGGATCCTCTGAAGATATTCCGGGAAGTAACTGCTGAACACGGTGTTGCATTATACTGCCACTATTCCGGTGTACTGGACGCTGAGGCAGTAAAACAACATCCCGAATGGGCTATTCAGGACCTGAATGGCAAAGCAAATGGCGGAGTGACATCTGTTTTTGGGCCATACGTGGATAAATTATTAATTCCTCAATTTAAGGAATTAAATGATATTTATGCTGTTGACGGAGTGTGGGTTGACGGTGAGTGTTGGGGAACAGAACGCGATTTTCAACCCATGGTAACAGAAAAATTTAAAACAATAACAGGTATTCAGACAATACCAAAAACAGAAAAAGATACAGGCTGGTATGAGTATTCCCAGTTTTGTCGTGACGGCTTTCGTCAATATGTTGCACATTATGTGGATGAATTGCATGCTTACAATCCGGATTTTCAGATCGCCAGCAATTGGGCTTACAGCTCATTTATGCCTGAAGCAGTAAATATTAATGTTGATTTCCTGTCCGGTGATATTGTGCCTGCAAACAGTGTAAATTCTGCCAGGCTGGAGAGCCGTATATTGGCTAAACAGGGTAAAGGATGGGATTTGATGTCCTGGAGTTTTAGTGAGGGCGGGCAAAGTCCAAAATCAGTAGTACAGCTTCAACTTGAAGCTTCATTGGTACTTGCCCAGGGTGGGGGATTTCAGATTTATTTCAAGCAGAACAGGGATGCTTCCGTAAATTTATCTGAAATGCCACTTATGGCAGATGTAGCCAGGTTTTGTCGTGCAAGACAGGAGTTCTGTCATAAAGCAGTGTCAGTTCCGCAGATTGGATTGATACTCTCTACAGATGCTTATTATCGTAAAATTAAAGGACTATTTTCTGCCGGAAGGGAAATAAATTCATTACGCGGCATTTTGCAGATACTTCTTGAATCACAGCATGTTGTTGATGTAGTTATGGAACATCAATTAAACGAAAATATTAACCGTTATCCGCTTCTAATATATCCTGAATGGGAATACATAAATCCGGATTTCAGGAAAAAACTTATTGAATACGTCGGGGAAGGTGGCAATTTGTTGGTAATTGGACCGGCTTCTGTGAATTTATTCGGGCAGGAACTGGGTATTCAGTTCATTGATTCTGCAAGTGAAAAGGTAAATCACCTGGAATATAACGGGCAATGGGCCAGCGTTAGATCCATCTCACAGCGAATAAAACCTGTAGAAAACGTAATTAATTTCGGGAAATTAATTAACAACAGACGTAATTCTGAAACAGAGGATATAGCAGGTTCAATTCGAAAACTGGGGAAAGGTAATATTGCCGGTGTATACTTAAATCTTGGTGATAGTTATTTAAACGCCAAAGTGACAGTAGCCCGTGATTTTCTTGACGGATTAGTAAATAAATTGTTCGCTGATCCTATGGTTTGTGTCCGGGGATCGAATGATGTCGATGTCACTCTTAATCGAAGTAAAGGCATACTGGCAGTCAATCTTGTAAACACAGCCGGACCTCATGCCAATAGAAATGTTTACGTGTATGATAATATTCCTCCGGTTGGCCCAATACAGGTAGATGTTCGCTTAAGTAAGAAGCCGAAAAAGGTATCAATTGAGCCTTCAGGCCAGAAATTAATAGTTGATTATGAAAACAGGCTACTTAAAGTTACAATTCCCCGTATTGAATTGTATGAGATTTTGGTGATCGAGGAATAGTATGTTATAATCGGAAAACAGATATCTATTTTGAAAAATATTACAGGAATTTATTTTACAACTAATAAATATTTATTATGAAACGTGTATTCTTACTTTTATTGGCAATTTTCTTGCTTTCTGCATCCTCAAAAAAAGTCTCTCCTCCTGAGCCTTTTGGCCCGGTTCCTTCCGAAGGGCAACTCGCATGGCACCAAATGGAGTATTACATGTTTATTCATTTTAGTATGAATACTTACGCTAATGGTTATGGCGATGAAGATGAATCACTTTTCAATCCGACAGAACTTAATTGCCGGCAATGGGCAAAAGCCGCCAGAGATGCCGGAATGAAAGGAATCATAATTACTGTAAAACACCACGACGGATTCTGTATCTGGCCATCTAAATACACTGAGCATTCTGTAAAGAA
>JBFYPG010000146.1:0-24741 GCA_041303415.1 Bacteroidales bacterium | reverse complement strand
CTCCGAATCCTCCGTTGAATATCTGAAGAGGTTTTTCAAATTTCCCGTCGAGGCTCAGCAGGAAGTATTTTCCTCGCCGGTCGCCCAGGGGAGTCCTGTTGGCGCGTATAAGTATATTTTTGCTGTCAGGGGTCCAGTCGAGGACAACATTATCCCATCCTCCCCTGGGTGGCATAATTCCAACGGAGTTGTACCAGGTAAGTTGTTTCGGAACTCCTCCGGCTGAGGGAATGACATAGATCTGCCTGCTGCCTGCATATTCGCCCGAGAATGCTATCCACTCTCCGTCAGGTGATATCTTTGGGAACAGCTCAAATCCCAGATGTGAAGTAAGACGTTTGGCCTCACCGCCGTTTGAATTCACGCTCCAGATATCTCCCGCATAGACAAAAACGGTGAGATCCTTGTTTATATCGGGAAACCTTAACAGACGGGCATCATCGATAGCCCTTGCAGTGTATGAAACGCTGAAAAACAGCAGTATAACCGGAAGAATGATCCTTAAGCTTTTCATGATAACAGATTTTATGGATAGTCAAATGTAAGAAATTTCAAAACAAACATTCAGGACTAAATACCATTCATAAAGCATAAATTCTTAATGTTTGTTAAAAAGGATAATACCCCCTTCCCAGCCTTCCCCCAAGGGGGAAGGAGCTAAAACCTTTCCCCCTTGGGGGAAATTAGAAAGGGGGTTGTTGTCATTAGCAGAAACGAATTTGTAATATTGACCTTTTATAGGAAAGTGTTTGATGCAAAGAGTTTATGGCAAATAATTATTTCAGCTTTAAGCAATTCACTGTTTACCAGGATCGTTGCGCATTCAAGGTGGGCACTGACGGAGTACTGCTGGGTGCATGTGCCAATATTTCAGGTGCCCGGAGCATTCTTGACATCGGAACCGGGACCGGACTTATTGCACTCATGCTTGCACAAAGGTGTGAAGCTGAAATAACTGCGATTGAATTGGATCGAGCTTCATTTGAACAGGCCTGCAGCAATGTTGAAAGCAGCAAATGGAAAGATAGAATTAAAGTAATAAATACGGCAATTCAGGATTCTTTTCCCGGTTCAGCGAAGTTTGATCTTATAGTATCAAATCCGCCGTTTTTCATCGATTCACTCCCTAATCCTGACCAGGTAAAAGCGGCAGCAAGACATAACATTCAAATGAACAACGAAGATCTTCTGTCAGGTGTCTCAAGGCTGATGGCAGAAGGCGGAAGATTTCAGGTGATCATGCCATATGTTGAAGGGAATATTTTAATTGCAGAAGCTCAGTCATTTGGCTTGTATTGCATTAATATATTAAAGATCAAGCCTTTACCGACGAGTGAAATCAGGAGAATGATATTGACATTTTCAAGAGAGAAGATTAAAACTCATGAAAGTTTTCTGACAATCGAGCATGGTAAACGGCATGAGTTTACGGAAGAATATAAAGCCCTGACCAGAGATTTTTATTTAAAGATCTAACCACTGAGTTTCACGGAGTTTTACACGGAGTGACACGGTTAGCAATTCTGGTTTTAAACAGTGTAACTCCGTGCCAACTCTGTGTAACTCCGTGGTTAATTGATCATCTCACTCTCCGGAAGCCCGTATTCCTCCTTCATCTCAATACCAAATGTTTTGAGCTCGTCGATGACAGGGTTATAAATCTCAGGAACAACAGGCCTGTAAACTCCGGTAAGCCTGATCTTCTTATTGAGGATCATTTTAACAGCTATTGAAGCCGGCAGGGCAACAGTTCTGGCAACTGCCGTATTTGTGGCAGGTGATCCGAAGTCGAGCATTGAGGATTTGATGACCTCCTTTTTACCGTCAGGATATGATGCAAGAAAGACATGCTGCATAATTACAGCATCCCTTTCATTTCCTGAGAGTGACATTTTGCTGATCATCCTGTCGGATGTGATCTCGAATGGAGATGTTTTTGTATATGCAAGTTTCTCGCCGGCGAAAAATCCCAGCCATTCAAGGGAACGGATGGCTGCTGATGATTCGTCCAGTCCGAGCTTTCTTGAAATATTCCTTTTAAGGTCGCCAGTGTTTAATCCACTCCTCTCTGCAAGGAAACCGCAATAATCCATGCCCGAATAATCAATGATCGTGTCATCGAGCATGTTAAGCTGCTTCATGGCGTCGAGCGTTTCGCACCATCCTTTGTAACGGAATGTTCCGCGGTACATTGTTGATGCCTCATGTATCCCATATATATCAATATAGCTTATTGAATCCCTGTTCGGGTAAACCTCCAGTTCTCCAAGACCCGGGAAATCATAGCTGAACCTGTCCTTGAAAAGATTCACCGGTTCAATCTTCACCTCTCTGCCTTTTTTGAGATATAGAGCACTGTTCCTGCTTGCCAGCACAACACCCTTCGGGCTCCATGAGAATTTATACTTCATGGGATTATCGGCGCATTCGGGAGCAGGAAGGGCCCCGCAAAGCGAATAGAACTCCTCCACTTTGCCTTCCTTTGAATGAATGTGATCTATGATTTTCATTGCAGTCATATGATCGATACCCGGATCAAGGCCTGTTTCATTGAGCAGAATTACTCCAGCCTCTTTTGCATCTTTGTCAAGATTCTGCATCTCGGTCTGAACATATGATGTTGTGACCAGGGGTTTCTTATTCCTGATACACGCCCTGGCCACAAGTGTATGATGCCTGTATGGGAGAAATGAAACAGCAATATCATGCTCATTAACAAGCCTCTCAAGTGTGTCCCCCTCATCTGTCGACCATTTCAGCGAAGCTCCATTGGGATGGCCTTTTATCATCCTGTCGGCTTTCTCTTTTGTGGTCGTTGCGACCGTTAAACCGAAACCGTTCTCAAGCAGATATTCGACCATCGGCTTCACTACCAGACCTGCTCCAAGTATCAGAACCTTTTTCATAGCACGTAAATTAAAACGTTAAAGTTAGTGAAACCGAAACGGATAAAACATGATTTTTGTTGTAGTCGACCTCATCCCCAAGCCCCCTTTCACGGACAACACGTACCCACCCCCTTTGTCCCCCTCCCTGCTGATGCAAGGAGGGGGATAAGACCACAGATATTCAATGATTTAGCCCCCTTCCTTACGAAGTAGGGAAGGGGGCAGGGGGATGGGTACATGTGATTAAGGAAGGGGTTTGGGGTGAGGTTAAAAATAATTGTATCTTTGTTTATAAGCGTAAAATAATTTCTGTCTCCGCAATTGCACCCTTATGTCAGATGACCGGAAATATGTCGAAACTCCGCTGATGAAGCAGTATTACAGCGTCAAGGCAAAACATCCTGATGCGATACTGCTTTTCAGAGTTGGTGATTTTTATGAGACATTTGGCGAGGACGCAATTAAAGCATCAGAGATCCTTGGAATAACACTTACACGCAGGGCAAACGGATCAGCCTCATTTGTGGAGCTGGCAGGATTTCCTTACCATGCACTTGACACATATCTTCCCCGGCTGGTAAGGGCAGGCCAGAGGGTTGCAATCTGCGAACAGCTTGAAGATCCAAAGCTGGCAAAAAAAATTGTGAAAAGAGGAATTACGGAGCTTGTCACCCCGGGAGTGTTGCTTAACGAAAATGTGCTCAACCACAAGGAAAATAATTTCCTGGCGGCTGTTCATATTGACAAAAAAATTGCCGGTGCTGCATTTCTGGATATATCTACCGGCGAATTCCTTGTTGCGGAAGGCACTTTCGAATATATAGATCAGATCCTCAGTAACCTTCAACCCAAGGAAGTTCTTTATGAAAAGAAAAAGAAGGAACTTTTTCTCGAGAACTTCGGAACCAAATTCTATACATTCAAGCTAGACGACTGGATCTTCACTCCTGAAGCGGCAAATGACAGGCTGCTAAAACAGTTTGAGACAAGCTCACTCAAGGGATTCGGGATACAGAATATGCAGTATAGCATTATTGCTGCAGGAGCAATACTCCATTACCTTGATATTACCCAGCACGAACAGCTGGGGCACATAACCGGTATATCACGGATCGAGGAGGACAGGTATGTATGGCTCGATAAGTTCACTGTCAAAAATCTTGAGCTCTTCCATTCGCCTTACGAAGGAGCCAGGACACTTATCGATGTGATGGACCACACTATTTCGCCCATGGGAGGGAGGCTCCTCAGGCGATGGATATCCCTGCCGCTTAAGGATATTCAGTCTATTAATGAAAGGCTGGATATTGTTCAGCATCTTGTGGAAAAGGATCTATTGAGAGAAGAGATATCGTTGTTGATAAGGCAGATAGGCGACCTGGAGCGGTTGATATCCAAAGTCGCGGTGAACAGGATAAATCCCAGGGAGATTGTTCATCTTAAGAAAGCCCTTAAGGCAATTGAACCTCTGAAATCGCTCGGCATCCAGAGTGGCTGCCCGCCCCTGGTAAAACTGGCAGATCAGCTTAATCCCTGCAAATCGCTTTCGGACAGGATTGAACATGACATCAGCAATGATCCGCCTGTTCAGATCAACCGTGGCAATATTATAGCAACAGGGGTATCGGAAGAGCTCGATGAACTGAGAACAATACTCTACAGCGGCAAGGATTATCTTACTTCTCTGCAGGACCGCGAAAGCCGGCGGACAGGCATTACATCTCTCAAAGTCAGCTATAACAACGTATTCGGATATTATATTGAAGTGCGGAATACGCATAAGGATAAAGTTCCTGCAGACTGGATAAGGAAGCAGACACTTGTCAATGCTGAACGCTATATAACTGAAGAGCTCAAGGAATACGAAAGCAAGATCCTGGGCGCAGAGGAAAAGATCCTCGGCCTCGAGACAAAATTGTTCAACGACCTGGTAGTTTCTATCCTTGAATATATTCCTCCCATCCAGCTTGATTCATCACTGATAGCAAGGCTGGATTGTCTTCAGTCATACGCAGTTCTTGCTGAAGGGAATAATTATGTACGGCCAATCCTTGACGATTCAATGAAGATAGAGATCTACGACGGCCGTCATCCTGTCATTGAGAAGCAGCTGCCGGCGGGGGAGTCGTATGTGCCGAATGATCTGTTCCTCGATACCGACGATCAGCAGATAATAATTCTGACAGGGCCCAACATGTCGGGCAAATCAGCCCTGCTGAGACAGACAGCACTCATTGTACTTATGGCACAGATAGGTTCATATGTTCCTGCAAAAGCTTCAAGGACCGGTCTTGTGGATAAGATCTTTACCCGTGTCGGAGCATCCGATAACATAAGTCTTGGCGAATCGACCTTTATGGTTGAAATGAATGAAACTGCCAGCATCCTGAACAATCTTTCTGACAGGAGCCTTATTCTTCTTGATGAGATCGGCAGGGGAACCAGCACATATGACGGAATCTCAATAGCATGGGCAATGGTGGAATACCTTCATGAGAACAAGATGAAGGCCAAGACTCTTTTTGCCACTCATTATCACGAGCTCAACGAGATGGAGAATTCATTCTCCCGGGTAAAGAATTTTAACGTCTCGATAAAAGAGCTGAATAACAAAGTGATCTTCCTGCGCAAGCTGAAGAGGGGAGGGAGCGAGCACAGTTTCGGGATCCATGTGGCAAAGATGGCTGGAATGCCGCGAAGCGTCGTGAACCGGGCTGACGAAATCCTTAGGGAGCTCGAGCAAAGCCATGAAAAGCAGGAACTTGCGAAGCCGATAGCTGACCTGGCTGGCCACCGTGAAGGGCTGCAGCTCAGCATCTTCCAGCTTGATGATCCGGTACTAAGGCAGATCCGCGATGAGTTGCTTGAGATCGATATTGATAATCTGACTCCTGTTGAAGCTCTGAACAAGCTTTACAATATCAGGAAGTACCTTAAATAGTATTCCTCCGATCAGGGATTCCGGAGGCTTTAATTATTAAATGTTTACATCATGGTTACTGTTATTATACCTGCATTAAATGAGGAAAAAACAATATCCTCTGTAATCCAGCTGGTTGGCAAATCGCCGACAGTGGACGAAATATTGGTAATTGATGACAAGTCGGCTGATGATACGATCAAACAGGCACGGAAATTCCCTAAAGTCAAGATCTATACCAGCCCCAGGCTCGGGAAGGGAGCATCAATGCGTGATGGAATGCTTCTGGCTCAAAATGATGTTCTGGTATATCTTGATGCTGATATTCTTACTTACCCGCCAGATATTACAGAGCTGTTGTCAGATCCCATTATCAAAGGTGAAGCAGATTTTGTCAAATCGTGTTTTGACCGGCAGGCTGGGAGAGTGACAGAACTGGTTGCCAAACCATTACTCAACCTTCTCTTCCCTGACCTCATTAAATTTGCCCAGCCACTGAGCGGAATGATCGGGTGTAAAAAGAGCCTGATGAAAAAGATCGAATTCGAAAACGATTATGGAGTTGATGTAGGCATACTCCTGGATATGTATTCCCTCGGCGTCAGGATCAGGGAGGTGAATATAGGGTATATCGAGAACCGTATGCAAAACTGGGACCAGCTTGCAAAGATGTCAAGGGAAGTATCAAGGGCTATCCTTAAACGCGCAAAGAAGGTTGAAACTAACCTTGAATCGCTGGAGAACATTTCCGCAATAAGGACGCAGATGGATTTTGCCATCAGAGAGAGCCTTATGGGTATGGAGAAAATGATAGTATTCGATATGGACAATACCCTCCTTGAAGGAAGCTTTATTACATCTGCTGCCGATTTATTTGGTTTCAAGGATGAACTAATAAGAATAGTCACCGATTATGAGAATCCGTATACACGAACAAAATCGATAGCAAGACTGCTTAAAGGCCGCACTTTAGATGAAATACTTAAAGTAACCGACCATATAAAGGTTATAGATGATGCGGAATATGTGATCAGGAAATTGAAAAAGCAGGGATATATTTGCGGAATAATAAGTGACAGCTACGATGTTGTAACCAATCACATAAAAAACAAGCTCAAGCTGGACTTCTCGATCGGCAATGAACTTGAGTTTTCAAAGAGCATTGCAACCGGTGAGGTAAAAGTACCATCTGCATTCATGAAGAATCCGCTCAGCAAGTGCAACCATGATTTCTGCAAATCGAATGTGCTATATCAACTTGCCGGCAAATACAAGATCGACATAAAAAATACAATTGCTGTCGGTGACAGTTCAAACGATATTTGCATGATAAGAGAGAGCGGTATCGGAATTTCGTTCTGTTCTGAAAATAATTATCTGAAACTTGTTGCTGACCATATCATTTCAGAGAGAAGCTTTGTGAAGATCCTTGATATTGCCTACTGATCTCTGAAATCAGATTATCTCCTTTTGATCGTGTGAGTTAACAAACAGTATTGTCCCTAAATCATCGTACCCTCCCAGGATATTCTCACCCCTGATTTTTAATCCCTCTGTGCTGAAACCTATCATTGTAAGCGCAGCTGATGAGGATTTTTCATTGATGAGCTCCTTGATGTTGATTCCAGGTTCCTCGTTGATGATCAAAATATTCTTTTCTGTTATGGGAAGCCGCCCGGTACTGACCAGTTCCGTAAGCTTTGACCTTATTTCTTCATTCTCACCCGGTTTGCATGTTGCGAACAGCCTGATATTGGATTTCTTCCAGGCAGGATGTCCGGTAATGATAAAGCTTAGAAGTATCAGAAGACTTGAGTTTTCCGGGAAACGGATATCGATCCATACATGTATGCCATTTCTGAAGTTCATATCCTTTCTGCTGGATGCCAGGAGGCAAATATCAAAATGTCCTGCTTTTATAAGTTCTGTATTTTCAAGGATCTCCTTCAGATTTTCAGGATTCTCCTTGCTGTACTCAAAGATCACCATGTTATTTTCCATTCCGGAAATCCCCGGCAGCTGTATTGCCTGGGCAAGTGCAGAGGTATATGAAGGTGAGATTATGGTATCGACAAAAACATGATTGTGCGGTGTATTATAAAACTCAAACAGCTTTGAGAGTTCATCAGCTGCCTGTCTGCTGGTAGCCCTGGAATAGTAGCCTTCGATCCGGTGAAGGTATGTACCGAATCCGTACCTGTAAGATATCCAGTTTAGCAGATGGAATGCTTTATTGCTTACGAAGGAGTCTTTTGAAATACAAATCGCGCTTGGCCTCCACTCTTTCACTCTCTTCCTGTTTTCCGATCGATGAAGAAAAACATGGATATTCCTGTTAACCTGGAACAGCGTATTCGCAAATAGTGATTCCAGTCCGTCCCTCTCGCGGTGATAATATTTGATATATGAGTATATTGCAGTCATCAGGATAAGGGAAGCCATGGCATACGGTGCATTAATCCTGAACATTGCCCATATTGCGATAAGAAATCCGAAGAGTGACAGATACCATCTTGATTTGAAAGATGGCCGGTATGAGGGAGAAGATCCGAAATGGTTCAGAAACGATATCAGGCAGAGAGATCCGTAAGTTACCAGGAAAAACATGGAAACGATCTTAGCCACGGCGTTTAGGCTTCCCAGGGAAACGAATCCGAGAGCAATTAATATTGTTATCAGTGAGGCATTCACCGGCGCTCCGTCTGATTTCCTTCCCATTGAGAGAAATCGGTTGATCTTTTTAGATGGAAAGGATGAATCGAGCGCCAGTGCCTGAAGGGTCCTTGGCGCGACCATTACCGATCCGATGGCTGAAGCGAGAGTTGATGCCGCAAGACCAAGAGGGATGAAAATCGTTCCGAAAACTGCAATTTTTGACATGATCAGCTGGTCGGCAAGCATATCCTCAGCGCTTGCCGAGACTGACAGTTTATAGATCACTGCCATATATACCAGCATACCGGTAATTGTTGCGAGGATAGTACCAAGGGGGATTGATTTTGAGGGATTTTTAAGATCCCCCGAAAAACTGACACCGGCTGTCATGCCCGTAAACGCAGGGAAAACAATCGCGAATACCATAAAAAAATCATCCATATTCCTGAGTTCTCCTGCCGGGATCCTGTTTTCCGTAACGGCCTGAAAATCAGTAATCCCCAGAAAGAAAAGCAACAGGGAGAGTGCCAGGATCGCTGTTACTGTATAAAGCATTTTCACACCCATATTTGCACCCCTGCGCAGGATAACAAATCCCAGGATCAGCATTACAGGAACACTTATTAACTGTCTCGGAAGATTAATATTCAGCGATCCGGAAAAATAGTTGAAAACGAATGAAAAGGCTTCTGTAAAAGCTATTATGTAAAATGCCACACTGATTGCCTGTGAAAGAAAGAGAGCGATCCCGATAGTTGCTCCGATATTCAGGCCGAATGAACGCGAGATAATGAAATATTCACCTCCGCCTTCCACCCTTTTATTCGTGGCCAGCTCCGAAATTGCGAAGGCAGTAGGAATTATAAGAGCATGTCCTGCAATTATAATAAGGAATGCCCCCCAGAATCCCAGAGTGCCAACAGCAAATCCAAAACGCAGGAACAAAATCGCCCCGAGCATTGTGGATATTGCAGTAAAGAAAACAGGTAAAGTGCCAAATCTTTTTATCCCGTGGTCCCTGAGCCATGGGATAACAGCTTTGGCAGATTCCTGAATTTTGTCTTCCATCTTATTATATCCTGAAATATGACATGGTAACGATTAAAAAAATTGCTGAAGCTTTTGCAATATAAAATAAAAATGGCAACTTACCAATGCCAGAATGATCATGTCCTGGATAATTAAGATTTATTAAATTTACATTCGGAAACATTAACAGTATGTGAGGCTGAGAGAGATGGTTGTTGAATCAAGAACAAACTTCCCGCTATTCATAACCTTGTGATTTCTCAGAAAGCTATCGCGCAAATCAAATCAAGAAATCAAAGAATTCTTATAATTAAATATCTATCAGTATATTACAAATAATTTAAAAAGTTAATGCATCACTTATGAGCCCTGATAAGGAAAAGCTGAAAATTCGCGAACGACTTTTTAAAAAGTTATTCCTGGCAGGCGACAGGTACAGATCGTTTGCCGGGGGGGTCAGTCGCTTTTGCCGTTTTTGTGTTTCAGTGACCTTAGCCCTGTTTCTCATTGCTTTTATTTTCTATATTGGTTTTAGCTATTCTGATAGAAATTCTGCAGTGCTGAGGTCAACATTCAGGATAATTTTCTATATCCTGTTCATTGCAATGTTCCTGCCCGAAATACTTCAGATAAAAACGAAGCCATTACTTTCACTTTTTTACAAGGCAATAGTCTTTCTATTTTCCCTGGGAGTATTCCTTTCCAGTTTAAACATTGTAAATACAGATAAATCATTTTGGGCCTTGTTCACAGGGAATACTCCCGTAGTGACAGCAATTATTCTTATGGCCATTTCTCAAATAGCCAGACCATTAAGGTTTATCAGTTCAGTAAATATACCTCCGGCTTTAATTTTTTCATCAAGTTTCTTAATAATCATTGTGATTGGTTCCGGCTTATTAATGCTCCCCAATGCACATACTATTCCATTTTCATACCTTGATTCTTTCTTTACCGCAGTAAGTGCAGTATGTGTAACAGGCCTGGTGGTTGTTGATACTGCCACTTCGTTTACCATCCTGGGGAAGGTTATTATTCTCTGTCTGATTCAGATAGGAGGTCTTGGCATAATGACATTTACAGGGTTCTTCAGTTATGTCTTTACATCCAGCACTTCTTATCGCGACAGACTAATGCTTAAGGAGATTTTTTCATCGCAGTCTATGGGCAGTCTCTTCAAGGTGCTGACAAAGATCATTATTCTTACTTTCCTGACAGAAATAGCAGGAGCATTAATTATTTTCAGCGGCCTTAGCCAGGATTCAACGAATAGAATCCTGTTTTCTGTATTTCATTCGGTATCTGCTTTCTGCAATGCAGGATTTTCTACATTGTCCGACGGGCTGTTCTCTGTCAGCATCAGAGACAATTATGTTGTTCAGATCTCTGTGGCATTGCTTATTATACTGGGAGGGATAGGATTTCCTGTTCTGGTGAGGGTCTACTCGTATTTCAAACATTTAATTATTTCATTAGTGAGGAAGGCAGGAGGGAAACAGGTCCATGCTGTACCTGAACAGAGAAATGTTTCCGGCCGTATTGTGCTTTTCATGACTCTCTTTTTAATACTTGCCGGCAGCTGCCTCTATTATGTCTTCGAAAAAGAGAACAGCCTGATTGGAATGGACACTTCTCATAAATTAATTGTTTCATTTTTTGGGAGTGTCAGTGCCAGAACGGCCGGCTTTAATATAGCTGATATATCACTCTGGGGATATCCAACGGTTTCCCTTATGATTATTCTGATGTGGATAGGGGCATCTCCGGGTTCAACAGGAGGCGGTATTAAGACCACAACGTTCGCCATTGCTCTCCGGTCGGTCTGGAACAATATCAGAGGCCATGAACAGCTTGTTTTAAGGAACAGGGAAATATCAGACAGTACTCTGATAAGGGTATTATCAATTATTTCACTTTCTCTCCTGGTAATTACTGCCGGCTTCTTCGGTCTTCTTATATCAGAACCAGGGAAAAATCCGGTATATTTATTGTTTGAAAGCGTTTCGGCATTCTCTACGGTCGGGTTGAGCCTCGCAGACACAGCAACATTTGGTAATACCGGCAAAATAGTTGTTATTGTTTTGATGTTTGTCGGCAGGGTGGGACCACTGACTTTGATGACCGGAATTCTTGTATCGTATCATAAAAAATATTCAAGGTACCCCGAAATTGATATCATAATTAACTAGAAACTGTTTATTAATTCAGAACATCATGAAATACATAGTAATCGGGTTGGGTTATTTCGGTTCAAAACTGGCTTCCAACCTTACAAATATGGGACATGAGGTGATAGGAATAGATAACCATACTGAGCGATTAGAAGAGTTAAAAGATTCTATAACCACTGTCATGAAGATGGATACGACTAATCTTAACGCTGTCAAGTCACTGCCCTTGCATGATACTGATGCTGTAATTGTTGCCATAGGAGAAGATGTTGGCTCATCCATCCTTACTCTCTCGATCCTGAAGAACCTGAAAGTCAAAAGAATAATTGGAAGAGCAATCAGCATGGTACATCAGAATATTCTGAACCAGATTGGTATTGAAGAAGTTGTTCTCCCGCTTGAAGAGTCGGCCAAGCATGTTTCTTCCATGCTTCAGATTAAAAACACCCTCAGGCTGACCGAAATTAATGATGACTATGCTATTGCGGAGGTTCATGTGCCGGATAAATATGCCGGTCATTCGCTGGAGGCAGTTAATGTTCAGGGCAGGTTTGATCTTAAACTGGTAGCTGTTAAAAGCCCTCCCAAAGAGGGGGTAATAACTTCAATATTCAGAAGAAACTACAAAGTTGATCTGACATATGATGTAAATCTGCCTCTCGGCGAAAAAGACATCCTGGTTCTGGCAGGTAAAATTACTGATATAAAAAGATTCATTGAAAGCTAGAGTTTTAATATAATTCAGGAAATGACAAACTACATCATTTTAATTCTTTGCATCATTGTTATTTTGTCCTATGTTTTTGACATAACAAGTAAATATTCAAGGATCCCGGGTGTCATCTTCCTGATTGCCCTTGGCATAGGTATTCAATTGATCGTTAAGGCAGCAAAAATAGACATCCCGAATCTCAGACCTGTTCTTCCTGTTATCGGCACACTGGGTCTTATCATGATTATAATGGAGGCCAGTCTCGATCTTAAGCTTGAAAAAAGGAAGCAGAGCCTTATAATAAAATCTGTATCAGCAGCCTTTATCCTATTTGCAGCATTCACAGCTGCCTTCTCATACATCCTCGTGCAGTTCCTCGATTTTTCTGTCAGAGATTCTCTTTTAAATGGTATTCCCCTGGGAATAATTAGCAGTGCAGTTGCTATCCCATCGGCAGCTTCCCTGAATCCGGATGAAAAGGAATTTATTGTGTATGAAAGCTCTTTTTCAGATATTATTGGCATCATTGTATTTGATTTTATTTTGATCAACCAGGCTTCAATAGGTCTTGGATTATTAAATCTTGCCCTCGGCAGCATCATAACCATTATTATAGCTTTGATCACAACCTCAATTCTGGCTATTCTTCTTCACAAGATATATTATCACGTGAACTATGTGATAATCATGACAACAGTAGTAATGGTTTATGTGGTGGCAAAATTATCACACCTGCCCGCATTACTGCTTGTCCTTACATTTGGATTAATCTTATCTAATCATAAATTACTTGAACATTCAATTGTTAAAAGATTTGTTGATTTCGGGAAATTCAGGACTGATCTGGATTCTTTTAAAAAGATTCTTGTGGAGCTTACTTTCCTGGTAAGGTCCTTTTTCTTTATTATGTTTGGGTATTACACAAAAATTGAAGATCTTTTTAACTGGAATAATATTCTTACAGCAACATTAATTATAACCGGCATATTTTTTCTGCGAATGATCTTTCTTAAGCAGGTACTTAAAATGCCCCTGGTACCATTATTGTTTTTTTCACCCCGGGGTCTGATCACAATTCTTCTGTTTCTGAGTATACCGCTTGTTTCAAGAATCCCTCTTATTAGTGAAGAGGTGGTAACCCTTGTAATATTATTGACAATGTTACTTCTCATAATAGGTAATATGATACATAAAAAGAAGCATACTGATAATAGTGCATCCGTTGCAGCGAATGAATTCATGGGATGGCCGGTTCAGAAATAGGGAATCCATTTTCTTATGGGAATTCACGTTTAAAGTCAGGTAAAAATTTATATTTCAACCGTTTAACTCAAGAAAAATGAAAATCAAATTATGTTCCCTGGTTAGTTTCTTTATTGTTATTTCTTACCCGGTTTTTCCTCAGCCGGGTTCGATAAAACAATTTAAACTGATCGATTTCGATCTTCAGTCATCTGCACTGATAGATGCCCCGGGAGAGGAAATTTCATTACCTCAATACAAGTCAGATGTATACTGGTTCCCTGTTAAAGTGCCATCCACAGTACTTACGGGATTAGTGGCGAATGGAGTATATCCTGATCCTTATATGGGATTGAACAACATGTTCATCCCCGATGCTTCAGATGAGTTCAATAAACAATACAACCTTGAGCAGTACAGTCATCTGCCGGATGACCCGAATCCATGGAAGAAACCATATTGGTACAGGGCAACTTTCACTGTGCCTGCTTCAGACAAAGGGCGGAATTTTCAGCTGATATTCAAAGGTATAAACTATCGTGCTGCAGTGTGGGTAAATGGTTCGCAGATAACAGATTCCACACAAATGGCCGGCATGTTTGCACAATACAGCCTTGATGTCAGCAAATTCATCAGAGCAGGAGAGGATAATGCTGTAGCCGTTAAGATCTTTCCTCTTGATTACCCGGGCCTGCCTTCAAAAGAACAACTGGAAGCTCTTGGTGATTTTTATCCTAACGGAGGACCTACAGGTGATATAGGGAAGAATGTCACAATGCTCTGTTCAGTGGGATGGGACTGGATACCTCCCGTCAGGGACCGCAACATCGGGCTCTGGCTGCCGGTATACCTTCGTACCACCGGAGGAGTGACATTTGTTAATCCAAAGGTCGTGACTGAACTGCCAAACCTGCCTGATACAAGCATTGCAACGATATCTCTCAGCATGACCCTCAGGAATCAGAGCCAGGCAAGAAAAGATGGCAGCCTGACTGTTACCATATCACCTGAGAACTTCACGGGAAGCACAATCAGAATTTCCAGATCTTCTTCACTTGCACCGGGGGAGCTGCTTAAGCTGGACATGAACAGCACCAATACAGAAGAATTAAATATATCTGATCCGGTGCTCTGGTGGCCAAACGGAAACGGAAAACCAAACCTCTACAAGATAAGACTTCAATATTCAGATGCTTCAGAGATTGTAAACGACACATCGTTCCTTTTCGGTATAAGATGTGTTTCGACAAAAGCCGTACAGGTTAACAAATCGTGGCGGCGCGATTTTTATGTTAACGGGAGGAGGGTGCATCTTACAGGCGGCGCATGGGTCCCCGACATGCTTCTCAACCGCGATTCAGTCAGGTACGATCATGAGATGCAGCTCTGCAGGAATGCAAATATAAATCTTGTAAGGATCTGGGGCGGGGGAGTCACGCCATGCGATGAATTCTTTGATGCTGCCGATCGCAATGGTCTCCTGGTATGGTCCGATTTCTGGATCACCGGTGACACGCAGGGTGAATTCAAGGGATCGCCTGACTGGCCTCTTGAAGGGGAAGTATTTAAAAGGAATGTCGTAAACACCATAAACAGGATAAGGAACCATGCGAGCCTCCTGGTGTGGACCGGGGGCAACGAAGGTCACGCACGAAGGGAATTGTATGATTTTATGCGAAACAGCATAACGGAACTCGATGGAACGCGTCCATTTATCCCAAGTTCATCAGGTTTTGCACAGTTGCCCGAAGGATGGCCGGGTGCATGGCCCGATGGCCTGCCAACAGGCGTTTACAGCGGAGGCCCCTACACATGGCAGGACCCCGCCAGCTCCTATAACAGGGCAATCTCAGCCCGCGACTGGGTATTCAAGGATGAGACAGGTTTGCCGTCAATGGTCCCTTACAACATCCTGCCAAAGATTATCCCGAACCTTGTATGGGATAAGAAGCTGCCATTCCCGCTCAATAATACATGGGGCTATCATGATGCAGCTACAGGAAACGGAAGGTGGGATCAATATTACAAAGAAACGATAAACAGGTACGGGGAACCTTCTTCAATGGAAGATCTGTGTGACAAAATGCAGCTGATGAACGCTGTTGGCTACCAGGGTATCTTTGAGGCCGCCGGGCATAAGCTGAATGATATCGGGGGAGTGATGCTCTGGAAGCTTAACGCCGCATTCCCAAGTGTGGTGTGGCAGGTATATGACTGGTACCTTCAGCCCAATGCCGGATATTATTTCATGCAGAATGCGTGCGAACCTGTTCATATTCAGCTGAACCTGGCTAACAGGAAAGTTACGGTGCTTAACAGGACCTATAACCAGGTTCCCGGAATCACGGCCTGCGTTGAGGTATTCAGCCT
The DNA here is from genome assembly GCA_041303415.1 of Bacteroidales bacterium. Lineage (GTDB taxonomy): Bacteria > Bacteroidota > Bacteroidia > Bacteroidales > VadinHA17 > LD21. Next base: position 8,754 of record JBFYPG010000146.1, on the reverse strand, counting down.
TGGATCGGAATCACTGTTTAAGGAAGAAAAGAGTCTGACCCTTGGACCGTCAGAAGTAAAGGAAACTACAGCAATAGCATCAGCCATAGTGAAAACAGAAGGTATTGTGTTTGTTGTGTTGAACCTTAGGAATGCTGCAGGCAAAATAATTTCCCATAATGTCTACTGGCTGGCCCCTGATAATGATTTCAGGGTAATAAACAATATGCCGGAGGCACAGGTTAAAGCTGAATTGATTACAGCCGGGAAAACGGAATGGACGATCCGGATCACAAACAATAGTGATAAAATTGCTTTCTTCACAAGGTCCCAGCTGATGGCAGACGGGGAGGAGGTACTCCCCAGCTTTTGGTCAGGGAATTATGTCACCCTGGCGCCTTCTGAAAGTATTTTACTGACAGTAGAGTGTCCTCCGGGTGTTCTGGAAGGGAAGGATCCATACCTGAGGATCTCGGGCTGGAATACCGGGGACCAGGAAATAGCACTGAACCGGAAATAAAAGAAAACAGTTTTATAAACGACTGTATATGTGCGTGATAGGAGTCGATCTCGGTGGAACCAAGCTTGCTCTTGCAGTGTTTTCAATCGAAGGTGAAATACTCGAAAGGAAAACGGTTGCGCTTGAAAACAGAAAAGGTCACGAAGTAGGGACACTCATCACGGAACAGATAGCCGGTTCTATCGATACATTCCGGCAGACCGGAAGGCATATCAAATCTGTTGGCATCTCAGTTCCCGGAATCAGCCATGCCGGTGAGGGAACTGTTTGGGCGCCCAATATTCCCGGGTGGGATAATTATGCGTTGATGAATGAGGTTAAATCAGCAGTCGGGGAAATACCTGTAACGATTGACAGCGACAGAGCATGTTACATCCTTGGCGAGCTCTGGAAGGGCAATGCACGGGGCTGCAATGATGCAATTTTCCTTTCTGTCGGGACCGGCATCGGTGCGGGCATTCTTGTTAACGGGGAGGTTCTGAGGGGAAGCCATGATATTGCAGGTGCGATAGGATGGATGGCGCTTGACAGGCCCTGGCTGAAAAAGTATAAGGATTGCGGATGCTTTGAGTACTATGCCTCAGGTGAAGGAATCGCCAGGGTGGCAAGGGAAGTATTGAAAGAGCACGACGAATATTCCGGTGAACTAAAAAACAGGGATCCAGATTCAATTACGTCATATGATGTTTTTACAGCATACGAATACCATGATCCCGTTGCAGTGAAAGTAATAGTAATTTGTGTTGAGATCTGGGGTATGGTGGTGGCAAACCTGGTTAGCCTCTTTAATCCTGAGAAGATTATTCTGGGAGGAGGAGTATTCGGTCCGGCGCTTACTTTGATCCCTGCTATCAGGGAGGAAGCGAAAAAGTGGGCTCAGCCGGTAAGTATTTATCAGGTAACCATTGAGCCCAGTGCTTTACATGGAGAAGCCGGTGTTTACGGGGCGGGGTTCCTGGCATTAAGATCGAAATAAAAATCGATATGACCCCCTTTCCCGTTTCCCCCAAGGGAGAAAGGCCTGTTCCTACTCCTTCCCCCTTGGGGGAAGGTTGGGATGGGGGTATTAAGTCCATAAGGGAAGGTTGGGATGGGGGTATAAATAATAAAAACTGATAATTTTATATATCATTGCAGATAGTCATAAAGAAACAATACAAGACCTCAATTAATGTACAGCAAGCGGATTGTTTTCTGGTCATCGTGTGCAGGAATGCTTCTGTTCGGGATCGTGCTGATCACTCTCGGTTCAGTGATCCCTGACCTCAGGCTGAAAACAGGAATGGACGTAGTATCTTCTGGGGTTCTCTTCTCGTTGATGCAGTTCGGCATCCTTGCAGGATCGATGATATTCGGCCCGGTTGTTGACAAATACAGTTACAGGATGCTTCTTTCCCTCTCCTGTGCATTCATGGCCGCAGGATTCCTGGGTATTGCCCTTGCTCATTCCGAGGGTATATTGCGGGTGTATGGATTCCTGATAGGGCTCGGGGGAGGCGCTGTGAACGGAGCTACCAATGCACTGGTTTCGGATATAAGTGAAAAGGACAAAGGTGCAAAGCTGAGTCTGCTTGGTGTTGCCTTTGGTGTGGGAGCGCTCGGAATGCCGCTGATCCTGGGGATATTGAGGGATGTATTCAGTTTTGAGGTTATTCTTGTCTCGGTTGCAGTTCTGACTGCCTCCACCGGCCTTCTCTTCCTGATTATCAAATTCCCTCCTCCGAAACAGCCGTACGGATTTCCCGTTGCCCGCAGCCTGGCTATGGTCAAAGACGGCTTCCTTCTGATGATAGCTTTCTTCCTGGTTGTCCAGAGCAGTTTTGAAGGCATACTTAATAACTGGACTACCACTTATCTGCTTGATTATATGTCGGTTCAGCAGAACGTGGCGCTTTATGCCCTCTCAGCATTTGTTGCCGGCATGACATTTATGAGGATACTTATAGGAACGGTTTTAAAATCATTGGCAGAGAAGAAATTGTTGCTGGTTTCATTTACTCTGATCCTTGCCGGAATTCTTCTTATGAAATGGGGTTATTCAATTGCACCTGCTATTACGGGATTGGTATTGCTGGGTGCCGGTCTGGCCGCAGGCTTCCCTGTCATGCTTGGACTCACCGGTACCCGCTATTCTGAATTGTCGGGAACGGCTTTCAGCCTTGTCCTTTTCTTTGCACTTCTGGGTAATATGACAATGAATTACGGTATGGGCTTTATCGCAAGAAGTTACGGTATAAGTCACCTGACGACAGTGGCTTTTATTCTTCTGGCATTAATGATTCTACTCTACATTTTACTTTTCAGAAATAATAAGCGTAAAATTAACACTTAATAATTATAGATATGCTGGCAACACAATGGCTCAACAATGTCCGGGAAATAATGACCCGTATCGAGGAGACTCAGACGGACAATATCAGAAAAGCTGCAGAGGCAATGGCAGACACAATTGAATGCGGCAGGTGGGTCCATACTTTTGGCTGCGGACATGCGACAATACCTGTGGAGGAGATGTATCCGCGGATCGGAGGTTTTGTCGGATTCCATCCGATGATAGAGCTGCCTCTTACATTCTTTACACGCATAACGGGCGAGATGGGAGTTCATCAGTTCATCTTTCTCGAAAGAGTTGAAGGATACGGGGTGGAGATAATGAAAGGTTATGACTTTGATAAACGTGATGCGATGTGGCTTTTCTCTCATTCCGGGGTCAATAATGTTAATATTGATATTGCAATTGAATCGAGGAAAAAAGGGATGAAGGTGATCGTATTCGGTTCTGCTGAAGAGGCTAAAGGCAAGAAAACAAGGCATTCCAGCGGTAAAACGATATTTGACCTGGCTGATATCGTGGTTGACACCTGCGCACCTCTTCAGGATGCTTCCGTGACTCTTAAAAATCACGTTGACAAAATAGGACCTGTTTCATCGATGGCGTTCATTAGCTGCGTATGGATGACCATAACCACTGTGGCGGAGATACTTGCCGACAGGGGTGTCAAATTATATATCCATCCTTCCCATAATGTTCAGGGCGACGGTAAAGAACGCCAGAGACTCGATGAAGCATTGGCTGAATACAAGCGAAGAATAACCGGAGTTTAATTTTTCATCTTTTCTTCATATTCTGATAATATCTTTGCACTAATCAATCATATTATTAAATATGAAGAACATAAGATCATTCCTCAGGATTTCATTACTATCGGTAATTACAGGGATTCCTGCATTTACTCTGTCAGCTCAGGATGAGCAGACCTCACCCCACGCCCTGTATGGAAATCTTGGACTGGGAAACAACATGGTTTATATGGGATCCTCCATATCGGGTGATAAACCATACTATTATGGTGGTCTTACATACGGATTAAGGGAACAGCTTTATGTTTCAGCATCCTCATTTCACTTGTCTGCCTTTGATCCCTTTCTTGCCTTTAATACTTTCGGAGTTACATACAGCAAGACATTCAATTCATGGTTTGATCTTTCAGCCGGTATATCCAGGTACCAGGTCAACAGTGAGCTTACCGACACCCTTTTCAGCAGTTTCTTTTACGGCGATCTGACACTTGGCTTCGACTGGAAGATACTGTACACCAAAATTTCGACCGGAGGCGTATTCTCAGAATCATCAGGACTCTATTTCCAGGTGAGGAACTCAAGGTACTTCCAGCCCCCTCTGTTTTTTAACCAGAAGGCTTATATATCATTTGATCCTTATGTAAATATGCTTTTCGGGACGCTGACTGAAACCACAACTGCTGATGGAACAACAATAGGAGTTACCCAGCCATTCAGTCCGAAGAAGACTTCGGGAAGAGGGTCAGGCACAAGCACAACAACACGGGAATTTTTCAGTCTCATGGAAGTTGACCTCGGAATACCGGTGGCTTTCAACATGGGAAGAGTAACTATTGAAGCTGATCCGGGCTTTATTATTCCGCTCTATTCAGATACTGATTCCCTGAATCCAAAAGGCTTCTCTTTTCTGCTGAGTTGTTTTGTAAAAATCTTCTGATTTTTATTGAATTTCATAAATACTTCATAATCACGGTTATATTTTTGAATTGTTATTAGTTAAAATTTAAATATTAATAAGATGAAAAGGAAGATTTTATTTGCTGCCGCAGCACTTCTGATAAGTGCAGGCATCGCAGCCCAGACCCAGACTCAGACCAGGAGTGGCAACCAGAATCAGAACCAGGGTGGTGAGCAGGCTCAGACCAGGACCATGGAACAGTCAGGGACGATGACACAGGAACAGACCCAGTACAAGAACCCGGGCCAGGAGACAAAAGCCCAGAAACAGGCAAGGAACCAGGAAAGAAAAGCTGCCAAACAGGCTGAAAAGCAGGCCAAAACCCAGTCCGGAACCATGACCCAGGCAAAGGGAGGGGTTCAATCCCAGGAAAAGGTAGCAACCCGGAATAAGGGTGCCAGCAGCCAGGTTAAGGCTAAAAATGCTGCCAAAGTGTCAACCGGAACCCCCGGTGGCAAGAAGTAATTGTCTTAAGGGACAGCAAAACCCCGCAACCAGATGGACGCGGGGTTTTTGTTTTTAAACTGACTTTGACCGGAGCATGGGGTACCGATGTCATTATATTTTTTGAATCCGGATCAGGATAGATGATTAATCCATTCGGTGAATTTTTCCATCCCCTCGCCGGTCTTTGCTGATAATGTAAAAAATTCAAGATGTGGATTTATATAAAGAGCATTCTTTATAAATTCTTTTTTCCTGAAATCAACGTATGGAAGGAGGTCAGATTTGTTTATGATACAGAGATGAGAAGTCTCAAACATGTTGGGATACTTAAGCGGCTTATCTTCACCTTCTGTTACGCTCATTACCAGTACACGCTTGTTTTCCCCGAGATCGAACATGGCGGGACAAACAAGGTTGCCTACATTCTCAATGAAGAGTATTGAATCAGCCTCAATATTCATTTTCTTCAACGCGGCATCAACCATTTTTGCATCAAGGTGGCAGCCCGAACCTGTATTAATCTGAATGGCATGTGCACCTGTATTTTTAATCCGTTCAGCATCCAGGGTGGTTTGCTGATCGCCTTCGATGACATATATTTTTTTGCCTTTCAGCAGTGATATTGTCTTTTCAAGGATTGTCGTTTTCCCTGACCCTGGCGAACTGACCATGTTCAGGCATAATACATTTCGCCCTTCAAGAAACCGCCTGTTCAGAGCTGCTGCATGGTTATTCTCCGAGAGAATGTCAATATTAAGGTTTATAGTCTCATGATGCGTATGATCATGGTCAGAGTCATGGGAATGACTGTGAGAGTGAACGCCATGATGATCATGATCATGCTGGTATTCCCCTGATCCGGGATCAATGATCCTGTATCCGTCCTTATCTCCGCAGCCGCAGGTCTCACACATAGCTTTAATTTTTAGTCCTTTTCTACCAGAAGTGATACTACCCTGAATTCATATCCGCCTATTATCTCGGAGGGGAATGCCCCGCATATCGGACAGGTGTCAACTCTTTGTTCCATCTCAAACTCCCTCCTGCAGCCGGGGCAAATTCCTTTGCCTTTCTTTCTTATTATGTTGAGACGGGTTTTGCTGAGCCACGATTTCTCTGTGAGTATTTCAATCGCCGACCTGAAAGCTTCAACCTGGACTCCGCTGAAATCTCCAACCTCTATGTTAATTTCGCTTACTGATCTGGCTTCGTTTTTATCCGCTTCGGTTTCAGCAAGCCTGATGACTTCCCCTGCCAATGAAAATTCATGCATGGCATAAAATTAATCAAATTCGCTCAATTCACTACCTGGGGATTGCCCTTTTACGACTGACCTCATCAAGAAGCATTTTTCTCAGACGCATTGATTTAGGAGTGATTTCTATATATTCATCCGAAGCTATATACTCCATTGCTTCCTCCAGAGAGAAGCGCACAGGCGGTGCAAGGATGATCTTGTCGTCAGAACCCGATGCTCTCATATTTGTCAGCTTTTTTGTCTTCGTTACATTGACAGTAATGTCATCCTGACGTGTAGTTTCACCTACAACCTGACCCATATATACCTGTTCACCCGGAAAAATGAAAAACCTGCCGCGGTCCTGCAGCTTATCGATGGCATAAGCCGCTGCCTGCCCAGTCTCCATGGCAATCAGTGAGCCATTGCGCTTTACCGACATCTCACCTTTCCATGGTTCATAGCTATCGAAACGATGTGCCATCACAGCCTCTCCTTCCGTTGCGGTGAGCACCTGGTTCCTGAGACCAATTATCCCCCTGGAGGGTATCCTGAAATCAAGATGAGCACGCCCGTCCTTTATCTCAATATTCGATATCTCACCCTTGCGCATGGTAACCTGTTCAATCACCTTGCCTGCAAAATTTTCAGGCACATGTACTGTCAGGGCTTCTACCGGTTCATGATTTATGCCATCAATTTTTCTTATCAGTACATTGGGCTGGCCAACCTGCAATTCAAAGCCTTCCCGTCTCATAGTCTCAATAAGTATCGAAAGATGCAAAATGCCTCGTCCGAATACAATGAATGAATCTGATGAGTCTGTCTCCTCAACTCTTAGTGCAAGGTTTTTTTCAGTCTCCATGAATAGCCTTTCCCTAAGCTGCCGTGAAGTGACAATAGTCCCCTCGCGTCCGAAAAATGGTGAATTGTTTGAGGTAAACAGCATGCTCATCGTTGGTTCATCAACCGGCGTATAGGACAACGCCTCAGGATTATCTGCATCTGAAATTGTATCGCCTATCTCAAAATCCTCTATCCCGAACACGGCACAGATCTCACCCGAGTGTACAGGCTTTTTGGTCTTTTCCTTGCCAAGGCCTTCAAAAAGGTAAACTTCCTTGACGGTGTTTTTCACTGCACTGCCGTCACGTTTTATAAGAGATACCTGCGATCCGGGAACAAGAGTCCCCCTGATTATTTTACCGACAGCAATGCGGCCCATGTAGGATGAATAATCAAGCGAGGAGATACGCATCTGCAGGGTTCCCTCAATAGCTTTGGCAGGGGGGATATGTTCAATTATCGTATCAAGCAGATAACTCACATCGGTCGACGGAACCGACCATTCCGGACCCATCCATCCCTTCTTTGCAGAACCGTAAACAGTAGGAAAGTCAAGCTGGTACTCTGTCGCCTTAAGGCTGTGCATCAGGTCAAAGACCTTTTCCTGGGTCTCCTCAGGCTTGCAATTGGGCTTGTCAACTTTATTGATAACAACAATAGGTTTCAGACCAAGCTCCAGAGCTTTCTGAAGCACAAAGCGTGTTTGCGGCATTGGTCCTTCAAAAGCATCAACAATAAGGAGAACACCTTCTGCCATATTCAGAACCCTTTCAACCTCGCCGCCGAAATCAGAGTGTCCTGGTGTGTCTATAATGTTGATCTTGATATTCTTATACCTTACAGAAACATTCTTTGAGAGTATGGTGATCCCTCTTTCCCTTTCGAGGTCGTTGCTGTCGAGTATCAGGTCGCCCATTACCTGATTTTCACGGAAAAGCTTCACCTGGTACAGGATACGGTCAACGAGGGTGGTTTTTCCATGGTCAACATGGGCAATTACTGCAATATTCCTTATTTGTTCCATTAACAGATTCTTACGGGGTGCAAAAGTAGGAAAACTATTCTCAAATACAAGGATGGCGAAAGGGTAAAGCCATCAGGAATAGATTCGGGCTGTTTTCTGCGATTCTTCACATTGCAATTCCGTAATTTCACCTTATCTTAACATGACTTTCTTTAAATTAATACGAAATGAGAAGTTTAATTGCCATTATCCTGGTTTCCCTTATCACCAATTCTGCATATTCACAGAAGGAGGATAAAAAGGAAAACAAGGATAACAAGGAAACACAGAACACCAAAGTGACGCCGGGAGCTTCTGGAGTAAAGAGGAGCATCGGGTACAGATTCAGTTCGGCAACCGGGGATGCTGATCCCGGAGATGGGACTTTCCGGTATGACAATAATGTCTCGCCTGAAGTCAAATATATCTTCGTTGATGACATTGATATTAAAGGCGAGGACCAGACCAAATGGTACCGTACCTGGGAAGATTCGACAGGAGCATCGGGTAGGGGACAGATCCTTATTGTAAAACTGAATAGTGAGGTCGTAAATATCTTTGACTTCACCGATGTATTTACCGACGGTGATGGATACTGGAAGTTCCCTGTTGAATATGTTTCAGGGACTATGCCGGCAAACGACTCTGTATATTATTACATCTTTAACCGCATCGCACATGGA